>VXMN01000026.1 GCA_009841055.1 Acidobacteriota bacterium | reverse complement strand
AGGCCGGCGCGCCTCCCCTCGACTCTACACAACGTCCCCTATTCACTGCGAGGGAAACACCCGCCGCGGCCTGATGGCGAAGTACCTTGTTCTTCCAGTCTTTCTTCGTGTGTCTTCGTGGTCCTTCGTGTCCCTTCGTGGACAACTCTTTTTCTTTCAACCGGACTTGTAGTTCACCGACGCCTCCACCAGGCCCAGTCTCAGGGGAGTGGTCAGTTTGGGGGTGCGTTTCACCAGTCGAACCTGGATGACGTTGATTCCCTGCTTCAGGGGCGGGGTGGCGACGTCGTATTCCAGGGTCCCCGTCAGGTACTCTCCCTGGTAGGGACCGCGCCTCCTGTTCCAGTAGGAGACCAGGTCAAAGGAGGGGGACTGCTTGTCGGGCAGGCGCTCCCCGTTGAGATGGACCTCGACCTGGTCCTCGAGCGTGCGGTTCTCGAACAGGAGGCGCAGCTTGACGCTGTCCAGGGCGCCCTTGCGCGTGGCCGATTCCAGGTCGTCGGAAATCCTGAATCGAAGGCGGGGGCCGCCTCCGGGCGGCGTCTCGGTGAGGTCCACCGGGAGTTGCACCGCCGGCACCGCCGACGAAAAGGCGGCGCCGTGGTTGTTCCAGGCGCCGGGGAACCAGCGCCGCTTGTCCATCTGGTAGCGCTTGTTCAGGGTGGCCAGCCGCTCGGGGTCGCCGATTTCCTGGAAGAACCGCCGCTTCCAATCCGTTTCCTGGGCGAAGTAGTTGAAGAGCTGCAGTCCGTCGGCACCGCCCTCCCAGAAGCGCATGGCGATGGCTCGATTGATGTCCAGGTCGGGAGTGGGTCCGGTCATGTAGCGGAGAAGCTCCATTCCGCCCAAGACCCGGCAGTCGGTGCCTCGGGCCGCCTCCACGAACGACTCGAAGGGCATGTCGAAGGGAATGAAACCCCCTCCCGCGATGAGAAGGTCCACCAGGCCCTCCCGGATCCAGGTGCGCACGTCCAGGCCCACCCGCAGGGCATCGGCGAAGGTGGGCGGAACCCGCATGGCCAGCTCGATCTTGCGGCCGGTCTCCCGGCTGACCTCATCCCGGCGGCGCTTGATGTGCCGCAGCATGTCGGTCATGTGGTGGTGATTCTCCACCGCCTCGTGCAGCTTGAAGAAGGCCGGGTGCCGCATGAAGTCCAGCTCCACGCCGTCCACCTGAAATCGGGTGAAGACCTCCGTGATGGTGGCCGCCATGTGCTCGCGGACTTCCGGGATGGCGTAGTTCAAGCCCATGCGGATCCCCCATTCCTTGCTCTCCTTGGAATAGCCGGCGGGGTGCCCGATCAGCCATTGGGGGTTCTTCAGCCGAAACTCGCTGTGGTTGGGTGAGCTGGGATCCACGCCGTAGTGGCTGTTCATGCGAAAGGAGCCGAACAGGCCCATGCCTTCCTCCCGGCACACCTCGGCAAAGGTGGCCAGGGGGCCCTTGCCCGATTCAATGAGCCGCCGGATATTTTCGTAGACGCGCCATTCCCAGTCGCTCTTGAAGGTTCCGTGCCGGCGGCCGAAAACCTCGGCGACCTCGCTCTCGTAGTGGTAGACCTCGCGGTCGCCCAGGCAGAAGCAGATGGTGTCGACCGGGGTTCCCTGGTAGGTCCGGACCACCTGGCGGAAGTGCTCGGCGGTCAGCGGAGGATCGCTCCCCATGATGGCGCCGTCGTGGTTGGACAGCATGCGGCGGCCGGTGCGGCCGGCAGGAATGGGGCTACTCCAACCCGGACTAGCAAGGGGCGGGGTCAAGCCTCCCAACCAGGGGCCGGCCAGGAGTCCGCCGCCGACTGTCTTGAGGAACCGTCTTCGTCTCATGATGCCTCCTCTGGTGTTGAATCCCGTGCCCGCGTCGGTCAGGGCTTGCCGGATTGCTCCCAGACCGGCCCTTCCGCCGTGCGCTCCCACATGGACTCGAATTCCGCAGAACCGGTTTCGTCCCAGAAGTCACTGACCACCGGATTGGCATAACCCGGAACCGGCCCGGGGACATCCGGTCCGAAACCGGAGTATCGTTGCCCGAATCCGGGGGGATTGAGAAATCTTACGTTTGCCCCGGGAAGATCGGGGTCGAACCGGAAGTAAATGCTGAGGCCGTCCTCATAGCGGGTCCTTACCAGGAAGCGGGTTTGCCTGGGGCGCGGGGCCTGGGCCAGCCGCTTCAGCTTCTCCCGGTCGAGGCTGACCCCCAGCCCGGGTCCGTCCGGAAGCGCCACGCTTCCCCCCACCACGGGCATGTCCTCGCGCGTCACCTGCTCCTTCCAGAGATGGCACCCGTTGACGTGGTCCAGGACGGCCATGGGAAACACGGCGACTTCATGGGCCAGAAAGGCCTGGTTGATGGTGCCGCCCGTCTGCTGGAGCATGAAGGGCGTATTGGTCGACTCCGCCATGGCCGACAGCTTCATGGCGTGGCCTACCGCAGCGTGGCCGCCCATGAAGCCGTCGCAGAGGCCCTCTCTCATGAAGACGTCGTGGGGGCCGTGGTGAATGAGAATGGGGATGGAGCACTTCTGCCGCAGCAGGCGATAGCCGCCGCGATCTTCGGAACGGATGGGGTCTTCGATCCGTCCGGCGACGGGAAATTTTTCCAGTTCCCGCAGCACCGGGTAGACGGCCTCGAAGTTGGAGTCCTCGTTGAAGTCGTAGTGGATCTTGAACCCGGGGGGAGCGACCTTCTGCATGGCCTCGGTCTGGTCGATGGCGTTCTGCAAGACGTCCACGTGGTACTTGAGCCAGTGGTAGCCCCGCCGGGATACGTCAAGCACTTCCTCCGCCATTTCTTCGGGAGGCCGGGAGACGGTCCAGGCCGCCACCGGTATCCAGGAGCGCACCTTGGGGCCCAGGAGCTTCCAGGCGGGCAGACCCAGAAATTTTCCCATCAGGTCGTAAACCGCCATGTTCATGGGAAGGTTCCTGGTGTCGGCCATCCAGTCGAACGGATCGGTGCCCAGGTAGTCCTTGAACCGGCCCTTCCGCAGCGGGCCGCCGCTCTCTCCGTAACCTTCCAGTCCCGTGTCCGTCCTGACCACGTAGATGACGCGTCTCTGCAGGGAGAGACCGTGATACCGAAAGAGCGTCTCGGCATTGTAGTCTTGATAGGGGGCGACCACTTCGTGCTCCTCGATCTCGACGATCTTCATCCTCCCCCGGGCTTCGGACAAGAGGGAAAGGGAAAAAGGAGCCAGCCCCGCTCCCAGGGCGGCGGTCTTCAATAAACGGCGGCGATGGATCATGGGTTTATCCGTTGAGCTTTTTGCAAGATTCGCAGCGGGGCAGGTGATTGTGCCGGCAAACCTGAGGTTCTGCCCTATTCAATATCGGGTGCGACCTTGGGGAAAATGCTGTCCAACCACAAAAAGCACAAAAGGCACAAAAGTCACCCTTTGTGTTTTTGTGCCTTTTGTGGCCATTGCCGGTAATCGTCCCCCTGGCGAATTTTGCAGTAGACTCCGTTAATGATGGTTCCCCGGGCGCCAGTCCGAGGATTCCAGTCAGCCGCGAAGCGGCGTCCGCGCTTAGCCGTGGGCGAAAGCCCATGGAGAACAGAGTCCCGCAATCAGGGCCGGCGCCAAAGGTAGGCCAGGTCGTCCTTGGGCTTGAAGCCCAGCACGCGCCTGGTCTTTTCGTTGAGAAACTTCCCCTGGGGCATGTCCGCGCAGATGAAGAAGATTTCGCAGCGGGAGGGCAGCCGGTCCAGTTCGATCTCCAGGCCGAGCCGGAAGGCCTCTCCGGCGTCATCCCAGGAGACGATGAAGGGCACTCCTCCCGAGCCCCGCTTCACCTGCTTGGGGTCGCGAAAGTTGTAGAACAGGTAGTCCAGCACGTAGACGTCGTGGTGTTGGCTGAACACCCGGCAGATCTCCTGGCCCAGGGACTTGGTCAAGGCGTAGAGGATGGTGCTGGGATGGGGAGGGACGTCGGGCGTGATGCCGTGGTCGATGCCCTCGTAGAGCGGACCGGTGATGGTGAAGTGGGGTCCGGTGTTGATGACCCGGCGAATCCCGTGGTCCACGGCTGCCCGCATGATGTTGTAGCAGCCCAGGGCGTTTACGTCGAAGGCGATCCGCCGGTGCTCCCGCAGCACCGAAAGGTTGAGGATGGCATCCATTCCCTCGGCGGCCCGCTGCACCTGCTCCATGGAGCTGACATCCACCCTCTGGAAGGGGTGGGGCGTGTTCTCCTTGGGCGGCTTGATATCGGTGAGCAGGAGCTGGTGGTGGTCCTCCAGCGCCTTGACCACGTGCGGCCCCAGATAGCCGGTGGCTCCGATGATGAGCACTTTCATGGATCTATCCTGCCATTCCGCTCAGGGCTTGAACCAGGGCCGGTAGCCCAAAGCCCCCTTGGCGTTGGAGACCGGGAAGCGGGACCCCGGGAACTCCGACTGCACGTTGAAGATTCTCCAGCGGCCCACGCCCTGGGCGTGGTCGGAGAGCTTGGCATCCAGGGCGCCGGCGACTGCCTGGGCCACCTCCCGCTCCTCCACCCACAGGGGATCGGCGGCCTGTCCCTTGACGGCCGCGGCCTTGACCACCTTGCCGAGTCGAAGAACGATCACCTGCAGCTTTTGCTCCCGGGCGAACTCCCGGCAGGTGTACTCGCCCAGGTGCCTGGCCAGTACCGACGGCCGGGTGGTGGGGAGAGGCCGCCAGCGTTCGCTCACCAGGAAGTCCTCGTCGTAGCCCGTCATCAGTTCCAGTGTGCTGAGAAAGAGAAGACGGTCGACCCCGGCGTCCACGGCGGCTCTGGCCAGGTTGTAGGTCCTGCGGGTCAGGTGATCGATCTGCTCCCGGTCGCCGGCGCCTGACGGGGGCTCGGCTACATGGACGATGGCCTCCACTCCCTGCACCAGCTCGTCGGTGGCCGAGTCGTGATCCAGTTGGCAGGCAGTGAAGGGGAAGCGGCTGGGGACAGCCGTCAGGCCGGTGAGCCGGACACCGCGGTCGCGGCTGAGGTGGTCGGCGATGACCTGGGCCAATTCCGTCTCACCACTGGTGATCAGGACCCGTCGCTCGCTTTGCGAGGAAGCCTCGGCTTCCCGGTCGAGAGTGCTGCCGCCCGTCAAGAGAATTCCAGCTCCCTGCAAGAGTTGACGTCTGTTCATGCCGTCCCATGCCGATCGTTGAGACTTTCCCGCTCGCCCAGATCGGTCTCCGAGTCCCGCCGCATGTTCTTCCCCAGCAGGTACTTGATTTCCAGCTCCAGGTTGCTCACCGCGATCCGGGGCGTGACCTCCGGGTCCCGCTGCTTCAGCTCCACCTCCAGGCGGTTGAGGCCCCTGACCGGCCAGTGGTCCGCATCCAGCTTGTAAACGTACCAGTAACCGAACTGGAAGAAGCGCGGGATCTTGAGCTTAAACATTTCGTTGATCTTGCGCAACCTCGAATCGGGAAGCGTCTTCCCGTTCAACCGGAAGACGATGCGGTCCAGCTCGGTGGTATTGGACATCCGGATCCTCAAGAGGACCTGGTGAACCCGCCCCGTTCCGGCCCATCGCGGCAGCTCGTCGCTGATCCTGAATTCCAGGCTTACCGGCCGGTCGACTTCCAGCTCCGCCGGGAGATGCCGCCCGCGGCGGTCGGGATAGCGCCCTGTCGTGGTCTGCAGGAAATAGTACTTGTCCCGGGGAGCCATGACATCGGGATGGGGCAGCTCCCGCAGCCGCTCGTAAAAGGAGCTCCGGTAGGGCCAGGTGCTGAACCACTGGGCCACGTAGAGCCCGTCCACCCCCTGGTCCCACAGATTGCAGGCGGCGGCCCGGGTGACGGGGAGGGTGGATTCCATCAGGCGGTCGGAATCCACCGTGCTGGGCAGATAACCGTGGATGCGGCAATCGGTCCCGCGTGCGGCCGACACCATCGGCCCCAGGTCCAGCATCGGATCGAAGCGCCCGGGACCCTGCGGGACGAGCACGTCCACGATGCCTTGCCGCAGCCATTCCCGGATGTCCATGCCCACCGATTCGCACTGCTCCAGGCTGGCCGGCACTCGCAGGACCAGCTCGCGCCCCTCCCCGCTCCGCTTCACCGCCCGGTAGACCCGCCGGATCCACTCGGTCATGATCCGTCGCCCGGGCCCGACCTCGTCGGGGCGGAAGTAGTAGGGCATGTAGTTGAGCTGCAGCTCGAAGCCGTCCACCGGGTAGCGCTGCAGGGTTTCCTCGATCAGGGCGAAGCGCTCCCGCCGCACCGCCTCGTGCTTGAAGTCCAGGCCGTGGAAACCGGGGAAGGCCGAGTCCACCCCGCCCCCGGCGCCGATTTCCAGGTGGCGGTTGTTCAGGCGGAACTCCGAGGCTCGGGTGTCCTCCCCGCGCTTTCCGGTCCCCTGCTGGACCAGCAGCACCGGGTAGACCGGCATTCCCCGGCTCCGCGCCCGGTCGCAGACGACGCGCAGCGGGTCGTGGCCGGCCTGGATCAGGCCCTTGGCGTTCTGGTAGGCGCGGCGGAAGATGAGGTGGGGCCACTTGCTGTTCCTGAGGTGGTCTCCCCAGAGTTCGCCCACCCGGGTGTCGTGCAACACCGTGCGGCCGTCGCCCATGGTGAACATCAGGGCTTCCACCGGGGTCCCCAGCAGTTCGTCCACGGCCGACTCGAACTGCTCCTTTCGCATGGGGGGCTCGTACATGTAGATCAGGGGATGACGGCCGTCGTGGTAGAACAGGATGCGGGGCTTGCGGGCTGTCCCTCTGCCATTCGAAGCGGAGGCTTGGGCCGACTGCGCTGTCGGGGAAGGGGAGGCCGGCCCGCCGGCCAGGCCGGCTGCAGCAGCGGTTTGGAAGAAACGGCGCCGTTTCATGGGTTGCTTCACCGCCCCGGGGTGTCAGGACCCCCGGGGATTGCAGAACTCAGTCGGTCAGGGACTGGACTTCGCCCAGGTCGGGATCCTGCCCCCGGTGAAAGTTCTTGCCCATCAGGTACTTGATGTCCAGCTCCAGGTCTCTCAGGAAGATCTGGGGAGTGATGTCGGGGTCTCTCTGGGTCAGGGTGATTTCCAGGGTGTTGTTCCCTTTGCGCGGCCAATGGTTGCGGTCCAGCCGGTAGATGTGCCAGTAGCAGTTGTTGACCCGGTAGCGCGGCGCCACCATGCGGTAGAGCTGATTGATCTTGCGCAGGCCGGACTCGGGAAGGGCCTTGCCGTTCAGGCGGAAGCTGAACCGGTCCAACTCGGTGGAATTGATCATTCTGGCTCGCAAGAGGACTTCATGGACCCGCCCGTCCTTGTGCCAGCGGAGCAGGTCGTCGCTGACCGACATCTCCACCTTGACCGGCCGGTTGACCTTCAGGTCGGCCGGCAACTGCATGGAGAGCCCGGGCTCGGTGGAAGGCCTGGGGTAACGGCCGGTCATGGTGGTCACGAAGTAGGTCTTGTCCTTGGGGGCCATCACCTCGGGATAGGGGAGCTCGCGCAGCTTCTCGTAGAAGTCTCCCTCGTAGGGCCAGTTGCTGAACCAATGGGCCAGGTAGAGGCCGTCGACACCCTGGTCCCAGTAGTTGCAGGCCGCCGCCCGAATCATCTTGACAGTGGCCTCGCCCAGCCGGTCGGAGTCGATGTGGCTGTGGATGGCCGCGTGGACCCGGCACGGCGATCCCTTGGCGGCCGCCACCAGCGGGCGGAAGTCGGCGTTCTGGTCCACCAGCTCGGGACCCGAGAAGTTCTGGCCGATGAGCACGTCCACGATCCCCTGGCGGATCCATTCCCGGACGTCGAGCCCCACCGAGTAGCAGCCCTCGATGCTGGTCGGAATGCGGATGGCCAGCTCCCGCTGGGCTCCGCTCTGCTTGACGGCGCGATGCACCCGGGCGACCCACTCCGTCATGATGGGGCGCCCCGCATCCACCTGGTCCGGCCGGAAATAGTAGGGCATGTAGTCGAGCTGCAGCTCGAAGCCGTCCACCGGGTAGCGGTTCAGGGTTTCCTCGACCAGGGCGAAGCGCTCGTTGCGCACCTCTTCGTGCTTGAAGTCCAGGCCGTGGAGTCCCGGAAACTCGGGATCGACCCCGCCGCCGGCCCCGATCTCCAGGTGGCGGTTGTCGAACCGGAAATCCGAGGCTCGGGTGTCCTGTCCCCGCTGGCCGGTGCCTTGCTGAACCAGCAGCACCGGGTAGATCAGGATCCCCTTGGCCTTGGCCCGGTCGCAAACGATGCGCAGCGGATCGTGTCCGGCATCGATGAGCATCCGGGCGTTCTGGTGGGCCCGCCGGAAGATCAGGTGGGGCCACTTCTTGACGTTGTGCCCCCACAACTCGCCCACTTGGGTGTCGTGCAGCACCGTCCGGCCGTCTCCCATGGTGAACATGATGGCTTCGATGGGGGTTCCCAGCAGCTCGTCCACGGCCGTTTCGAACTCTTCCTTCCGCATGGGGGGTTCGTACATGTAGATCAAGGGGTGGCGCCCGTCGTGGTAGAACATCATGGTGGGCTTGCGGCCGGATGCGCGGGTGGTTGCCGGGCTGGGAGCCGGTTGCCCCGCAGCTTTCCTGGCGCCCAACAACCCCAGGGAAGCGGCGCCGGCCAGGGTTCTCGAGAGGAAGCTTCGTCGTCGCATGGTGGTTCACTCCTTTACCTGAAACAACCGCCAGCGCCTGGTGGCTGGAAACCGGTTCAAAGTCACGCAGGGGTCAATGGTTTATTAACATCGATGCACA
>VXMN01000214.1 GCA_009841055.1 Acidobacteriota bacterium | reverse complement strand
TCTTTAAAAGAGATCGGTAGTTTCTTCCTCGAATGATCTGTCCGGCAGGGCAGGGACGGAACTTGCTTAGTGCAAAAAGCCCGGATTACTGATCGGACCCGGACTCGTCTCCGCCCGACTCGGTTTGCAACTTGGCCTGAGCCTCACGGGCCTGTCCGGCCATCTCGACCAGGTCTTCCATGGTTCGCAGGATGGGCAGGATCAACTGGTTTCCGCTCAGACGGGAACCGCCGCGGGCCATGCCGGCCGGATTCTGCTTGGTAACGAGAATCCCCAGCGGCGCCCCCCGGGAGTCGTAGACGATGCAGCCCAGGTTGGCGGAGAGAGAAGCGTCGCAGACGTAGAATGGGCGCGGCCCCTTCACCAGGGCCTCCACCCGGCCCAGGTGCAGCCGGATGGCCCGGTTGCCGATCTTGCCCAGACGTCCCACGGCAAACACCTGGTCCAGAATCCGAGGCTGGCTCCCGTTGGTGTCCAATGCCACCGCCTTGAAGGAATCCTCGGCCTCGCGCGGCTTGATGAAGATCATGTCCAGGTCGCTGTCCTTGAGGATCACTTCGGCGTCCACCTCGGTTCCGTCGTCCAGAATGAGCGTGGTCTCCTTGAACTCCGACTTGATGTCGGCTCGAGTGGTGGCCCGCATCACGATGGTCGGGTCCAGCGCCGCGGCCGAAGCGACGGTCAGCCCCGAGGCGTCGATGACCGTGCCGTTGGCTTCTATCTTTCGCTCCTGGTCCCGGCTCTGGCCTCGGATGGAAAACTTGATGCCCATGACGACCCGCACCGTGACCAGCGCACCCTTCGATTGCTCCGCTACGGATCGAGCCGTTTCCCGAATATCGGCAGCCTGCGCCAAGCCCGCCAGAAGTAACCCGATGACCGGAAGCAGGCAGTATTTCAGTCGACCGGCAAGCTGGATCATGGCTCCGCTCCATCCAACCGGGCCGCGCCATTGCCCTGGCTCCAGTTGGGTTGCAATTCCAGAAAAAGCGTATAGATGCCCCGCTTGACGAACAGCGGGATGTTCGGTGGTTTGCTGTCGCCGGCGGCCTCCAGGCGGGCTTCCAGATCCTGCACTCCCCTGACTTCCCGGTGATCCACCGCCTTGATGAGATCTCGGGCCTTCAATCCGGCCACTGCAGCCCATCCTCCGGCGTCCACCTGAGAGACCAGGGCCCCGCTCTCCTCATCCGACCATCGATTGGCGATGCGGTCAAGGTAGGAGATATCCCGGGCCGTGAACTCGAAAAGGAGATCCTCGTAAACCGGCAACTCTCCTTCCGGGGTGGGCATGGCGACCAACTCGGCACTCACGGTGCTGGTCTCTCCCGACCGGATCACGGTGAATTCGGCCTGGCTGCCGACCCGGTAGGCGCGAACCATGGTCTTGAATACCTCGGCGTCCTGGGGCTCCGAGGCCTCGATGAGCTGGGAATCCACATGAGTCAGGATGTCTCCCACCTTGAAGCCGGCAGCTTCAGCGGAACTGCCGGGATAGATCTGGGTGATTCTCACTCCCTTCTTGCCCCGAAGGTCGAGGGCCCTGGCCAGCTTGCGCGACAGCACCTGGGTCGCCACCGGCAGCCAGGCTTTTCTGGCTTCGGCCGGGGGCCTCTGCGGCCGCCTCAGGCCCACTTCCACCAGGGTCAACAGTCGCTCGGAACGACGATCGAATGCAACCACCACCGGGACGGGACCCTGCTGGTCACGACAGATCTCACCGGTCAAGCGATTGAAGGCGCCGACCCCCTTCACTGCCGTTCCGTCGATCTCCACGATGACGTCTCCCGGCCTCAGACGGGGCACGGCCTTGTCTGCCGCACCTCCGGGTCGAATGCTGCTGACCAGCACGCCCTCCGGACTCGCTCGACGCAACTCCTTGGATTCCAGCCGGGTCAGGCGCCTCAGGGTGACACCCCATTCCCGGGCTTCGACTTCCCTGCCCCTGGCGTCATCGCGCAGTTCAGGCGTGATGTTCAAGGAAAGCTCTTCCCGGCCTCTCCTGACGTTCACCTGCATGGGCGCGCCGACCGGCTTGGAGAGCAGGCGCCGAATCAGGCCCGGCATTTCCTCCTCGAACTTGACGCGGACCGGATCGCCGTCGATGCTCAACAGGATGTCTCCCGCCCGCAGTCCGGCCCGGTCCGACGGAGAGCCCGGCAGCACTCCCGATACGAGCGCCCCCTGGTCGGCCGCCGCCGTGCCGTTCTTCAACAGCGGTTGAAAGCCGGCGCCCACCCAGGACCGGCGCACCCGCCCGCTCTCAATCAATTCCCGGGAGACCGGTTGGGCCAACTCACTGGGGATGGCGCCGCCCAGACCGAGACCGATCTCGTTGATACCCACGATCTCGCCCCGCAGATTCACCAGAGGCCCGCCGGAGTTTCCCGGGAAAATGCCGGCGTCGTGGCCGATCCACTTGACCAGAGATCCGACGTTCTCGCCATCCAGCCGCAGGGGTGCGCTCATGCGCTTCGGAATCATCATGTCCTTGTTGGAGACCACGCCGCGGGTCACCGACTGCGAGATCGCCAGCGGACACCCCATGGCCAGGACCGGTTCTCCCACCGCCAGGGCCTCCGAGCTGCCGAACCGCGCGATGGGAAGAGGCCCGCTGGCGGGGTCCCGGGAAGACATGTCCAGCTTGATCACGGCAATGTCGGCCAGGGCGTCGGTCCCCACCAGCTCGGCATCCAGCTCTTCCCGAGTGGAGAGGACGCAGCGAATCGAGGTCGCCTTGCCGGCCACGTGGTGGTTGGTGATGACGTAGCCCTCCCGGGAAATGATCACTCCGCTCCCGGTGGACTCGAACTTCCGCCCTCTCCCTCCTCCGTGTCGCAGAGACAACACGTAGATTTGGACCAGCGCCGGATAGACGGCATCGATGGCCTGCCGGATCTGCTGCTCGATCCCCGGCCCCCTGTTCGGGTCCGCCGCGGCCGCGGGCGAAGCCAGCAGGGTCAACGCCAGCAACCCTGCCAGTCCTGGGATTCCCTTGTTCCTTCGATGAACCATGCAGCCCCTCCCGGGCATCCACCCACCACTGCTCGACCGCCGCCGGCTCCCCGGATCAGTACCGGGGCACGGAGGGATCCACCTCCTGAGACCAGCGATCGATGCCTCCGGTGAGATTCTTCACGTTGGTAAAGCCGGCCTTCTGCATCTGCTCCACGGCCTTGGCGCTGCGTCCCCCCAGCTTGCAATGGACCACGATTTCGTCATCGGAATTCAGCTCGTCCATGCGTTGGCCCAGTTGGCCCAGCGGGATCAGAACGGAGCCGGGCAGCCGGCAGATGTCATACTCGTGGGGTTCCCGAACATCCAGAATGACGGGGGTTCCCCCATCATCCAGCATCGTCTTGAGTTCCTTGGGTGTCATTTCGTCGGACTCCTCGGGCTCAGTCGCCCCGGCCGCAGCCTGAGGCGAAATGCCGCAAAATTGTTGGTAGTCGATCAAGGCCTTGATGGTGGGATGGTCTCCACAGAGAGGGCATTTGGGATTCTTGCGCAGCTTCAGTTCCCGAAACTTCATCTGCAGCGCATCGTAAAGGATCAAACGGCCGACCAGGGATCGTCCATTGCCCAGAATCAACTTGACGGCTTCGGTAGCTTGAACCAGTCCGATGATTCCGGGAAGGATGCCCAGTACGCCCCCTTCGGCGCAACTGGGAACCAGTCCCGGAGGAGGCGGCTCGGGATAGAGGCAGCGGTAGCAGGGCCCCTTGCTGGCGTCGAAAACGGACGCCTGGCCCTCGAACCGGAAGATGCTCCCGTAGACATTGGGCTTGTTCAGCAGAACGCTGGCGTCGTTCACCAGGTAGCGGGTGGGGAAGTTGTCGGTTCCGTCAATCACGATATCGTATCCGGCAATGATGTCCAGGGCGTTGTCGGAAGTCAGCATGGCTTCGTAGGTCTCCACCTGGACGTTGGGATTGATATCGAGGATCTTCTCCCGGGCGGAGTCCAGCTTGAGACGCCCCACATCCTTGGTGCCGTGAATGACTTGCCGCTGAAGGTTGCTGAAATCGACGGTGTCGAAGTCGACCAGCCCCAGCTTCCCGATGCCGGCGGCCGAAAGATAGAGGCCTAGCGGAGCCCCCAGGCCCCCGGTCCCCACCAGCAGGATCCTGGAGGCCTTCAGCTTCTTTTGGCCCTCCATGCCGACTTCAGGCATGATGAGGTGCCGGCTGTACCTCTGGATCTCATCCCGGCTGAGGCTCAGGCTGTCGGAAGCCACCTCGACGGCGCCAAGGTTGCCGCCGGCGATGGAGGGTACGATGCTCACGACGTCTCCTTCCTTCACCGGGGTACGATCTTCCTGCAGATACCGGACATCTTCGTCGTTGATGTAAACGTTGACAAAGTTGCGAACCTGCCCCTCATCGTTCAGCAGGTGGGGCTTGAGCTCGGGAAATTGACGGACCAGTCCATCGATCACCTCGCCCACGGAATCACCAGCCAGTTCCACCTCATCCCGATTGCCCGTGAGATGCCGCAACGCAACCGGCAGGAGCACCTTCAAAGCCATTTCTCCTCCTCAACGTTCATCCCCACGCTCGCTGACATAGTATAGCCCGCATTCCCGGCCAGGTCGCCGGGCAGGTTGTGAAATTATGAATCCGAACTGGCACATACTGCAGTGCGGCCCGGCTCAGCCGGCTTCGATCTTCTCGGGACTGAATGCGGACCGGTCGTCGGCCAACCTCCAGCAGGTCATGGCTCCGGCCCGTCCATTGGAAACCGAAACGATGAGGTACGAGTAGAAGGGCCAGGCATGATCCAGATCGAACCGAGAGGGCCGGGCCTCGGCATCGGGATGGGAGTGGTAGAAGCCCAGCACGTCCATCCCCTTTTCCCGCGCGCGTTTCTCGGCCTCGAACATGGTCCGGGGAGAGATCAGAAACCGATTGTGCCTGTCGCTCTCGTTCCGCGCGTTCTCGGCAGGCAGCAACTCCAGGATGTGCTTGTCACCCTGAACCAGCCGCCCCAGCATCAAGCCGCAACACTCATGGGGATAGGTGGCCTCCCCATGGGCCTGAATAGCCCCGGGATGCTCCCGTTTCAGTTTAACCGCCACCCTTGCCGACTCCCCAGAACCGCTCGTTCAGGTATTTCATGCCGCCGTCGCACAGCACCGTCACCACTACCCCGGCGTCCAGGTTCTTGGCGGTTTCGACAGCCGCCACCACGTTGGCTCCCGCCGAGATACCCACCAGAAGTCCCTCTTCCCGGGCCAGCCGGCGAACCATCTCCTGAGCGGCTTCGGTCGACACCTCCATATGCCTGTCGGCCAGCCCGGCATCGTAGATGGGCGGCACGATGGAGGAAGGCATGTGCTTCATCCCTTCCAGGCCGTGCAGAGGGGAGTCCGGCTGCATGGCGATACACTCGATGCCCGGATCGAACTCCTTCAGCCTGCGGGTGGTTCCCACGAAGGTGCCGCTGGTGCCGAGCCCTGCCACGAAATGGGTCACCCGCCCGGCGGTCTGCTCATGGATTTCCACTGCCGTGCTCCCGTAATGAGCTTGCCAATTGGCCGGGTTTCCATACTGATCCGGATAGAAGTACAGGTCCGGGTTTTCCGAGTAGAGTTTCCTGGCTGCCCGAATGGCTCCGTCGGACCCTTCCCTGCCGCTGGTCAAGACCAGTTCAGCACCGTAAGCCCGCAGGATCTTGAGTCGTTCCGGGGTCACGTTCTCCGGCATGGCCAAACGCACCGGAATCCCCCTCACCGCCCCGATCATGGCATAGGCGATCCCGGTATTTCCCGAGGTGGCGTCCAGCAGGATCTTGCCCGGCTTGAGCTTGCCGGAGCGCTCCCCCTGTTCGATCATCTCCAGCGCGGGACGGTCCTTGATCGAGCCCCCCGGATTGAACCATTCCGCCTTGGCATAGACGCTCACATCGGAGGCCCCTCCCCAGACCCGCTCGAGGGGAATCAAGGGGGTGTTGCCGATCGTATCCAGAACGGCTGTTGCTCTACCGGCTTCCAGAGTCCGGGACTTCATGGGCAGCATCTTGACCCCTCACCCGACGTCGATCCACCATCGACTTCCGCAGCCCCGTAGACTAACATGATCGCAACGGCTTCACAATCTCCCCCCCGAGGCAGTGTCCTCTGATATACTTTGGTCCGTCCGGCTCCCTTCAAGACGGCAAATCTCCCTCGAAAAATCGTTGCTTTTTTCTGTCGGCGGAAAGCTGCGCAAGTGCGGCAGGCCTCCGGCTCCACGGTCGAGATCACTATCGAATCCCGAGAGTCGACCCGGATGGACGAAGACACCCTCGCCTGCCTCATGCTGACCTTCGTAAAGGGACTGGGCTGCCGGGGCGCCCACCGGCTGATGGCTGCCCTGGGATCGCCCCGGGCGGTGGTCCGGGCGGGCCCCGGCACTCTCAACCGCCTGGGAATTCCCGATGATGTGGCACAGTCCCTGTCGTCAAGAGAGGTTCGCCTGCGTGCCGAAAGGGAAATCCACAAGTGCCGGCAGCACCAGGTCACCGTGCTGACCCTCCGGGACGCCCACTACCCCTCCCTGCTCAAGGAAATTTTCGATCCACCCGTCGTCCTGTTCGCCTCGGGAGACCTGTCGTGCCTTGCCCTTCCCTCGATTTCAATGGTGGGTTCCCGCAAGGCCACCGCTTACGGCCTCAATACGGCCGAGAAGATTGCCTGCGACCTTGCCGAGCGTGGGCTCCTGGTCACCAGTGGGCTGGCGCGAGGCATCGACACCGCCTCTCACCGGGGGGCCTTGCGGGGCAAGGGACAGACCGTGGCGGTCCTGGGCAGCGGCCTCGACTCCGTCTACCCGCGCGAAAACGGCCCCCTCGCCCGGCAGATTCGGGCCAGCGGCTGCATCCTCTCCGAGTTTCCTCTCGGTACCCGTCCCCTGGCGCGGCACTTCCCCATGCGGAATCGCATCATCAGCGGTATCTCGCTGGCCACCTGCCTGGTGGAGGCCAACCAATCCAGCGGCTCGCTCATCACAAGCCGACTGGCTCTGGACCAGGGGCGGGAGGTGTTGGCAGTGCCGGGAAACATCACCTCCAAGACCAGCTACGGGCCCAACCTGTGGATCAAGCAGGGCGCCAAGCTGGTGCAGGATTGGCAGGACATCGTGGAGGAACTGCCCCCGTTTATCCAGGAGCGGCTGCAAGTCCCAACCGGACCGCAGCCATCCGCAAGACTGACCGAAAAAGAGCGGAAAGTGCTGGAATCGTTGAGCGCCGACCAGGCCACACCCATCGATCAACTGCTGGAATCGACCCGGTTGACATCATCGGAACTTTTGTGCACGCTGTCGGAGTTGGAGATGCAGGACAGGATTCGCCAGCTCCCCGGGAAGGCCTTTCTGAAGCGCTTGTGAGCTGATTCTCGGCCGGCAGGCAGACATTTCGGAGAGACGGGCCCCTCAGGAATCGGTAACGCTCGTGCCTAAATCATTGGTCATTGTCGAGTCCCCCGCCAAGGCGCGGACCATCAACCGCTACCTCGGCAAGGACTTCAGCGTCGAGGCCTCCATGGGCCACGTACGGGATCTTCCCCAGAAAAAGCTGGGAGTGGATCTGGACAACCGATTCCAGCCGACCTATGAACTGATTCCAGGCAAGGAGAAGGTAATCAGGGCCCTCAAGTCGGCGGCCCGCGGAGTCGATTCCATCTACATCGCCACCGATCCCGACCGCGAAGGAGAAGCCATCGGCTGGCACTTGGCGGAAGCGTTGTCCGACAACAATCGCAAATTCTTTCGGGTTCTCTTCAACGAGATCACTCAAAAAGCCATCCGACAGGCCTTCGATCGTCCCGGCGAGATCGATTCCCGACTGGTGGATGCCCAACAGGCCAGGCGGATCCTCGACCGCCTGGTCGGATACAAGATCAGTCCGCTGCTGTGGAAGAAGGTTCGCCGAGGAACTTCTGCCGGCCGGGTTCAGACGGCGGCCTTGAGGCTGGTCGTCGAGCGCGAACGAGAAATCGAGGCCTTCGAGTCCAGGGAATACTGGACAATCACCGCCAATCTTTCGGCTTCGCAACCTCCCCCCTTCGAAGCTCGCCTTCAGAAATTCAAGCGCAAGAAGATCGAGGTCGGCAACCGGGAACAGGCGCAAGACATCGTCCAGGCCCTGAACGGAGCGTCATTCACCGTTGAAGCCGTCACCACCAAGGAAAAGAAGCGCAATCCCGTCCCCCCGTTCATTACCAGCAAGCTTCAGCAGGAGGCGTCCCGCAAGCTGCGCTTTCCCGTGAAAAAGACCATGCGGGTGGCTCAAAGCCTCTACGAAGGGATCAAGCTGGGACAGGAAGGCAGCATCGGCCTGATTACCTACATGCGTACGGATTCGCTCCGGGTCTCCAACGACGCGCTGGGCGAAGCCCGAACCTACATCGATCAGAACTACGGAAAGCAATATCTGCCTGCCAAGGCCAGATATTACCGCAGCCGCAAGGACGCCCAGGATGCTCACGAGGCCATCCGGCCCACCTCGGCGGCCCGTCGCCCCGAGGAGATCCGCGAATTTCTAAGCATCGACGAGTTCAAGCTCTACAAGCTCATCTGGCAGCGGTTCGTGGCCTCCCAAATGAAGGCGGCGCTACTGGATCAGACCGTGGTGGAGATTGCCGCCGGACCCTATCTGTTCAGGGCTTCCGGCACCGTCCTGAAG
>VXMN01000037.1 GCA_009841055.1 Acidobacteriota bacterium | reverse complement strand
TTCCACAGCCATGGCGCAGGACAAGAGCGCAGCCATCCTCAAAACCGAGGCGGAGTATGTAGTGGCCAACGACTCCAGTTGCCTAATGCAGATCGGGGGCTACCTCAGTCGTCGGAATCTCCCGATCAAGCCGCTCCACCTGGCCGACCTGCTGGGAGAAAACCTTTAGTCCGGATGAATCGCACACCCAGCCAATTCAAGATCCTTGCTTCGGAGAATGTCGCCGACCCGCGTCTTCGCCGCACTTTTCAGTCGGCTACCGGCCATGCCCTGGGGCAGCGCGCCCGGTCCGTCCAACTGGTGCCGGAGTGGGAAGATCTCCGAGAGCGGGCTCATCGCATCAAGGAAGAAGCTGTCGAGCATCTGGACGTCTACCTGGAAAAGCTGGAAGCCAGCGTGATCCGGCGGGGCGGACGAGTGTTCTGGGCTCGGGACGCAGGCGAGGCCTCCAGCTACGTGGTGGACCTCTGTCGCCGCCTGCAGGCCTCCACGGTAGTTAAATCCAAGTCGATGGCTGCCGAGGAGATCGGGTTGACCGACGCGCTGGAGGCAGCCGGGGTGGAACCCGTGGAAACCGATCTGGGTGAGTTCATCATTCAGTTGGCCGGCGAAACCCCGTCCCACATCATCGCACCCGCCCTGCACATGACCCGCCAGCAGATCGGAAAGCTCTTTCAGGAAAAATTCGGGATCCCCTACACCGATATTCCGGCCGAATTGTGCGCTTTTGCCAGGCAACGGCTGCGCCGCCAGTTTCTCTCGGCCCGACTTGGCATCTCCGGCGTCAATTTCGCCGCGGCCGATACGGGCACCATCGTGATCGTGGAAAACGAGGGCAATGCCCGTCTCTGCACCAGCCTTCCACGGGTCCATCTGGCCATCATGGGCCTGGAGAAGGTGATCCCCCGGTTCTCGGACCTGCCGCTTTTCCTGCGGCTGCTGGCCCGCAGCTCGACCGGACAGAGACAGCCCAGTTACGTCTCCATGATCAGCGGCCCGCGCCGAGAGGGAGAATGGGACGGTCCCGAAGAATTCCATCTGGTCCTGCTGGACAACGGGCGCAGCGACATTCTGTCCGATCCTCGCGTGCGCCGCTCGCTCTACTGCATTCGCTGCGGCGCCTGCCTGAATACCTGCCCGGTCTACCAAAGAGTCGGTGGACACTCCTACGGGTCCGTCTACTCCGGTCCCATCGGATCCGTGCTGACGCCCTTGTTCCAGGGTCTGGAGGTTGCCGGGGATCTCCCCTACGTCTCCTCGCTTTGCGGTTCCTGCTCCAATATCTGTCCGGTCAAGATCGATCTCCATCACCAGCTGCTGTGGCTGCGCGAGAAGCTGGTATCCAGCCGCGCGACGCCCTGGCCGGAACGCCTGGCGATGTCTCTCTTCGCGGCCGGCATGAAGGATCCCAGCCTGTATCGCATGGGCTCGGCGCTGCTGCGGCTGTTGTTGAAGGTATCAGGCAAAAGCAATCGTCCTTTCGCCGTTCCCGGGTGGAGCCCCACCCGGGACTTTCCGGCTTTGGCCGAGACCTCCTTCAAACAGTGGTGGGAGGCCAACCGGCAACAGGGAGAGGGACCATGAGCGATTCCCGGGAGGCCGTTCTTGGCCGCATTCGGCGGGCGTTGCTTCGCCCCGGCCCGGGGCATGGACGGGCGCATGGCGGCCCCAACAGGGTGCAATCTCCCCCCGACCGGAAAGGGGCCACGGGGCTTTTCGACCAGTTTCAGGAACAATCCGCAAGGGTCGGTGGCGAACCCCGAATTTGCACCGACGTCGAGGAGGTCCTGGAATGCCTTCAGGATCTCGTTGCCGACGCCGGATATCGGAGGGTCGCCGTCTCCAACCACGAAATCTGCCGCCGTCACGGGGTGGCGCAGAGGCTTTCGGAGTTGCTTCCCGAGGTGAGCGTCTGGAGGGAGGAGGGAGATGCCGAAATACGGGGTTCCCGCACGCAGAATTCCCGACAACTGGCCCAAGCGGATTTATCCATCACCGGGGCGGATTTCCTGATCGCCGAAAGCGGGACCGTGCTTATCGCCAGCAGCGGCGCCAGTCGTCAGATCAGCCTGCTCCCCACCGCCCACCTGGCGCTGGCCACTCCCGATCAGGTCTATCCCGACCTGGCGGCCGTCTTCCAACAACTGGGAACAACACTCGAAGAAGGCCGGCTGCCGGCGGCACTGACCATGATCACCGGTCCCAGCCGTACCGCCGATATCGAGAAGGTCCTGATCAAGGGGGCCCACGGTCCGGTGAGACAGCTCACCTGGCTGATCGGCGGCGCGGGCTAGAGTCCCCCGAAGAGGGTGATGGAGTTGGCCGTCCAGCGGTCGATGGGGGACCAGAAGACGATCAGGAGGATATTGGGAACCAGCAGCAGAACAAGAAGGGCCACGTTCAGGGTAGAGATGCGCAGCGGGGTGGGCGGCCGGTCGTCGTTTTCAAGGATCATGTGCTTCATGACCCTCATGTAGTAGAAGGCGGCGACGGCGGCGTTGAGAGCCCCTACAAGCGCAAACCAGTAAAGGCCCTGATCGATGACGGCGCCGAAGATATAGAGCTTGCCCAGAAAGCCGGCAAACGGCGGAATACCGATCAACGACAACAGGAAGATGCTCATGGCCACGGCCAGAAAGGGCGAGCGCCGGAACATTCCGTTGTAGTCCTGAAGCTCGAAGGTCTTCTCGCTGTTGAAAATGACCGTGACCACGAAGAAGGCGCCCAGATTCATGAACAGGTAGACAAACAGATAGACCAGCATGGCCTTGAGGCCGGTACCGGTCAGCAGAACCGCACCCATCAGAATGTAGCCGGCGTGGGCGATGCTGGAATAGGCCAGCATCCGCTTCAGGTTGTTCTGGGTGAGAGCCGCGATGTTCCCCAGGGTCATGGTCATTACCGACACCGCGATAAGCACCAGCGGCCAGTCGATACCGCTGATAAATGCCCACTGCTCCCCCGACGGTTGACTCAATCCGCCCAGGAAGAAGCGCACCAGGATGGCAAAGCCGGCGGCCTTGGGCGCCACCGAGAGAAAGGCCGTGACCGGTGTGGGAGCCCCGGTATAGACATCCGGGCACCAGAAATGAAAGGGCACCGCGGCCGTCTTGAATCCGAAACCGGCCGTGGTCAGCACCACCACCAGCACCAGGGTAACCTGGTTGAATCCGACCACTTCCTGCGCCAGCAAGGCATCCCGGATCGCGAAGAGATCAAGGCTTCCGGTCATGCCGTACAACAGTGAGAATCCATACAGCATGGCTCCGGTCGATACGGCGCCGAACAGAATGTACTTCATGGAGGCTTCGTTGGAGAGACGATCGCTGCGCAGGTACCCCACCATGATGTAGGAGGTCAGCGACACCAGTTCCAATGACAGGTAGAGCATGACCAGGTGGGCCGAGTTGGCCATCAGCAGCATCCCCAGCGTGACGGCCAGCAGGAGAGCGTGGAATTCCCCCTGATGGACGGAGGCCAATTCCTCCGAGTGCAGCGACCCCAGCAGCACCAGGATCCCCGCCACCAGCAGGAAGACCTTGAAGTAGAGCGCAAAGTTGTCCAGGGCCAGCATCCCTTCGAAGAGGGTCATGGCCGAGCCATGATCGGTCTGGAGGGTGTAGAAGAGAGCCAGCAGGAGCGCTGCCAAGGTCAGCAACGGGTTGATGCGGACCCTCAACCCCTTGAGAGAGATGTCGGAAATCACCACCAGCAGGATGCCACCCAGCAGGATCAGCTCCGGGTAAAAGAAGTTCAGGCTGTCCAGGTTGCCGAGGTTCATCGAGGATCCAACCTCTTTCTTTCTTCCCGCTCGGGGAATGCTGCGCCGGAGAGGTATGCCACGCCGGATGGCGGCGAGGCGCGCCTCCGGCCCGCCTATCTCTTGAGAACGTCGGCCCGGTCCAGGTTCACCGTGTTCAGCACCCGGTAGAGGGTCAAAACGATCGCCAGCGCCACGGCGACTTCAGCCGCGGCCACCACAATGACGAAAACCGCAAACATCTGTCCGTCAATCCCTACGGAGCTGTAGCGGGAAAAGGCCACCAGGTTCAGGTTGGCCGAGTTGAGGATCAGCTCCACTCCCATAAGCACGTTGACGGCATTGCGCCGGGTCAGCACACCGAAGACGCCCAGGGAAAACAGGAACGCGCTAATCAGCAGAAAATACTTGAGTTCGATCAAACGTCCGTCCTCCTTCTCACCAGCATGGCAGCTCCGATCAAGGCAACCAGAAGGAGTACCGATGCAATTTCAAAGGGAAGAAGGTAGCTGCTCAGAAAGGCTTCCCCGATCTGTTGGGTGGTGGGCTCCAACTCCTTCTCGCCAACCAGCTTCCACTTGGTCTTGAACGCGGCCAGGCTGATGGAAGCGAAAACGGCCGCCGCAATCAGGGTGCCGGCGATCGGTTGAAACCTTTCGGTAGTCAAATTCAGATTGTAGAGCCTGTGGGTCAGCATCACGCCAAACAACAGCAGAACCAGGATCCCTCCCACGTAGATGAGCACCTGGGCGCCGGCAAGGAAGTCGGCTCCCAGAAACACGTAAAGAATCGCCACCCCGAAAAAGGTGAAGAGAAGGGAAAAAACCGAGTAGATCAAGCTCCGGGATACCACCACCACCACGGCCGACCCCACGGTAACGACGGCAGTAAGGATGAAAACGATGTCTGTGACACTCATGGGGATACCCTCACCTGGCCCCCGCCGGCCGGGGGCTCGGAGCCGGCTTGGGTGGAGCCTGGGGTTCGTCCTTGGCAAAGCGGTATAGAAAGTCCTGCTTGGCCTGCACCGCAAACTCGTACTCGGGTGTCATGACCAGGCAATGGGTGGGACAGGGATAGGTGCAAAGGTTGCAGTAGCAGCAGAGAGACATATCGATATCGAATTGGGTGACCCGCAGCTTTATAGGAGTGCCGTCGGCCGCAAAGATGGGAGGCTCCTCCTTGTTGCGTTTCTCCGTAGTCATGTAGATACAGTCGACCGGACAGGCCCGAACGCACTGGCCGCATCCGATGCAATCCTCGATCTTGTTGAACAGGCGCATGCGGGAGCGCTCCGGCAGTTCCCACTTGACGCTGGGATACTGCAGCGTACAGGAGCGGGTGAACAGGTGAAGCCCTGTAATCTTCATTCCCTGCAACACCGTCCAGATCGACTGAAAAATATCCTTGAAATAACGTTTCATGGCAGTCCCTTGCTCCTGCTTTCCGGTCAGGGGGATCCCTCCCGCCACAGGGCCAGCGTCCCCGCGGCCAACACCAATAGGAACGAGATGGGAAGGAGAACCTTCCAACTCACGTGCATGAGCTGATCGACCCTCAGGCGCGGCAAGGTCCAGCGCAGCCACATCTGGACGAAGACCAGAGCCGTTGCCTTGAGGATGAACCAGGCCGGCCCCGGAAGAAAGCCGGGCCCATGCCACCCTCCCAGGAAGAGGGTGGTCGCCAGCGCGCTCACCAGGAACATGTTCGCATACTCCGCCAGGAAGAAGAACGCGAAGCGCATGCCGCTGTATTCGGTGTGGTAGCCGGCCACCAGCTCCGATTCGGCCTCCGGGATATCGAAGGGGGTCCGGTTCACCTCGGCCAGGGTGCCCAGGTAGACAACCCAGAATGCCAGGAAGGTGACCGGCTGGAAGATGAACCAGTTGAATACGCCTCCCGATTGAGCCCGCACGATCTCCTGCATGCTGAGGCTGCCCACCGGAATCACGACCGTCAGAATCGCCAGAACGGTGGGGATCTCGTAGCTGACGATCTGGGCGGCCGCCCGCATGCCTCCGAACAGGGCGTACTTGTTGTTGGAGGCCCAACCGGCCATGATAATTCCCACCACGCCCAGCGAGGAGATGGCCGCGATATACAGCACTCCGATGTTGAGGTCGCTGACGATGAAGCTCTCACCGAAAGGCAACACCACAAACGCGGCAAAGCCACCCGCGAAAACCACCAGCGGCGCCAGCTTGAAGAGCAGCCGGTCGGCCTGGGCGGGGACGATGTCCTCTTTCAGGAGCAGCTTGACCCCGTCGGCGATGGTCTGGGCCCACCCGTGCCAGCCGCCCACCCGCATCGGCCCCAACCGGTCCTGCATGTGGGCCGAGACCTTGCGCTCCCCCCAGATGGCCACCAGGGGAATGAAGGCGACCAACCCCAGGCACAGCAGACAGGCCAGCAGCATGGGGAGGAAGATCTGCAGAACCTCGGGCAATTGGTCGTACCCTGCCACCTGCTGAGTCAGTAGCTCTCTGAGGTATTCCATGGATGCTTTCCGGGCCTTCTTTGTTGGTTCGAAACCGGCAGCCGGTCCCCCGCCCTGCCGAAGGAGCTAACGGTCGATCTCGCCCATCACGATATCGATGCTGCCGATGATGGCGATAATATCCGCCACCATTCCCCCCTTGGCGATGGCGGGAAGCAGGCTCAACACCGTAAAGCAGGGGGACTTGACCTTGACCCGAAAGGGAATGAGTCCTCCATCGCTCACCAGGTAGTAACCCAACTCCCCTCGAGGCGTTTCGGTGCGGTCGTAGACCTCGCTCTTGGCGGGACGGACCCGCCGGGGAATGTGCTCGTGCACGTCCCCTTCCGGAAGCCGGTCCAGCGCCTGTCGTATCAGTCCCAGGCTCTGCTCCATCTCGCGAATCCGCACGTAGTAACGGTCCCAGCAGGAACCGAGAGGGCCGTGCTCGCCCAGACCCACCGGCACCTCGAATTCGTAGGTTTCGTAGCCGCAATAGGGTTCTTCCTTGCGCAGGTCCCATGCGATACCGGATCCGCGCAGATTGGGACCGGTCACGTTGTGCGACAGGGCCTGCTCCTCGCTGATGATCCCGACGTCGGCCGTGCGTTCCAGGAAGATCTTGTTGTAGCTGAGCAGCTTGTCCATTTCCGCGATGACGGGTTCGAACTGTGTCATAAACTCGCGGGTCTTGGCCTCGAATCCCTCGGGAATGTCGTGTGAAACCCCGCCGACCCAGTTGTAGTTGTACAGGAGCCTGGCGCCGCACAGCCATTCGAACAGGTCCAGAACCTTTTCCCGCTCCCGAAAGCAATGCAGGAAGGGAGTGAAGGACCCGATATCCATGGCATAGGTGCCGATCGAAAGCAGATGGCTGGCAATGCGGTTGAGCTCGGCCATCAGCACCCTGAGGGTCTTCACCCGCTCATTGACCTCCAGCCCCATCAACTTTTCAACGGCCAGCGCATATCCCAGGCTGTTGTTCATTGAGGCAATGTAGTCCATGCGGTCGCAAAAGGGGATAACGCCCGGATAGTCGATGTTTTCGGCGTGCTTCTCGAAACAGCGGTGCAGGTAGCCGATGTGGGGGATAACGTTCCTGACGATTTCGCCGTCCGTCTCCAGCTCCAGGCGCAGCACACCGTGCGTGCTGGGGTGCTGGGGCCCCATGTTCAGGACCATTTCCTCGCCGGCGTAGGCTTCGACTTGCATGCGGGTTACTCTCGGGACAGCGCTCCAGGTCAGGTTGAGACCATTCCGTCAACCGGCCTGGTAGGGATCGGTCCCCAGGTCTTCTCCCTCCTGGGCGCGTTCGGCAAACTGTTTGTCCGCCGCGGCCGGCATGCCGCGGTAGGTCTCCGGCTGCACATAGTCCTTCCTGAGCGGGTAGTCCACCCAGTCATCGGGACAAAGTATACGGCGCAGGTCGCTGTGGCCGTCGAAATGGATGCCGTACATGTCGTAGACCTCCCTCTCGTGCCAGTTGGCGATGGCCCAGACGGCTTCGACGGTCGGCAGGGCCGGATCTTCCCGGGGCAATTCCACCTTGAGCACCATCTTGTGCCGATGGCGCATGGAAAACAGGTGGTAGACAACCTCCAGCCGCTCCGGCTCAGTCTTGGAACCCTTGTAGTCCACGCCGCTCAGACACATCAGGGTATCGAAGGCCAGTGCGGGATCGTTCTTGAGAAAGGCGCAGATCTCCGCCACAGCTCCCGGAGCCACGACAACGAAGGGCTGGAGGCATTCCTGGCTCGACTTGGCGATTTGGTCCGGGAACTGTTCCTGGAGGGTCTGGAGGATCTCCGAGGCCTGTTTCATCCGATTAGGCGGCCCCTTTCTTGACGGTGCTTTCCCTGCGAAGGACTCGCTGCCGCATGATCTTTTCCTGAAGCTTCATCACGCCGAAAAGCAGGGCTTCCGGACGCGGCGGACAACCAGGCACATAGACGTCTACCGGTATCACATGGTCCACGCCGTTCAGAACATGGTAGCCGTGCTGCCAGTAGGGCCCTCCGTTGTTGGCGCAACTGCCCATGGAGATCACGTACTTGGGTTCCGGCATCTGTTCGTAAAGCCGCTTCACACGGGTTGCCATCTTCAAGGTGACGGTTCCGGCCACGATCATGACATCCGACTGGCGAGGCGTGGCCCGGGGAATCATTCCGAAGCGGTCCCAATCGTAGCGGGAAGCCCCGGTCGCCATCATCTCGATGGCGCAGCATGCCAGGCCGAAGGTCATCGGCCACAGCGACGAGGCTCTTCCCCAGTTCAGCAAGGTGTCCACGGTCGTAAGAACGATGTTGTCGCCGAACCTATTCTCCAGGATTCCCATGGCTTCCTTTCATCACTGGTGACGTTCTTCCGGCCGTACCCATTGCAGATCCCCCTTGGCCCAGACATAGGCCAGGCCGACCACCAATATTGCGATAAAGATGAGTCCTTCGATGAACGCGATCCACCCCAGTTCCTTGAACACCACCGCCC
>VXMN01000032.1 GCA_009841055.1 Acidobacteriota bacterium | reverse complement strand
GTGCATCCTGTGTATCGACGTGAATCAACCGATTCCGTGCTTGACTTTGAACCGGATTCCAGCCACCCGGCGCAGAGGTTTATTTCAGGTCAGTTTTTCTTCGTGTGCCTTCGTGGTCCTTCGTGTGTCTTCGTGGATAACTCTTTGTCCCCTTCGCGGACGAACTTCATGCCGGCCCACTCTCAAGCCGGGACCGGTTTCCAGCGAATGGCCCACAGCTCGGACTTGCCGGTGGCCCCTGCCCAGCTCCTTCTGCCTTCCAGTTCGTGGCTGATCCCTCCGACCGTGAGAATCGAGCCGTCGTCCTGAGCCAGGCTCTGGCTGAAACCGCTGACGCCGTCACCGTAATAGAGATAGTAGACCTCGTCCTCCCAGGTTTCCCCCTCGTCGCGGCTGATCATGGCCCGTCCACTGGACAGGTCGCGCGGATAGCGGTGATCGTAGGCCACCATGAAGGTTCCGTCGGAGAGGCCGACTCCGTAGCCATGGCACTGGCCGTGATAGTTGGTCAGCTGCCGGAACCGATGCCAGGTCTTTCCGCCGTCGTCGGAGTCGGCCAGAAAGACCGTCTTGTAAAAGGCGTGCCTGGCCGGATCGACCAGTGGCCACTGCGGCACCACGGCTCCGTGATAGCGGATGACGGCGATGAGCTTTCCCGAGGCCATGGGCGCGATCATGGTCTCGTAGCAGTGGCCCCCCAGAAAGCCGGTCTCGGTGTTGAATCCTGTCGGTCCGCTCCAGGTGCGCCCCCCGTCGCTGGAGCTGTGGACATAGGCCGGGTCGATCATGTGGGCCCGCGACTCGACGGGCACGACCAGGGTGTCATCGGGAAGCCGAGCGAGCGTTCCCGGGATGCGGCGCTCACACTTGGCCGGGTTTCCAATCTCGGAGAGTTGACTCCAGGTCCGGCCCTGGTCGGCTGAACCCCACACCAGGATTCCGGAGGGGTCCTTTTCTCCCGCGTGCTTGATGGCAACGAAGGTCCCGTCGTTCAGAATCTGAAAGGTGCCGACCATGTTTTCCGGACGCGGGCTGACCTCCCAGTTGCGCCCGCCGTCCCCGGACCGGCACATCAGGGTATTCTGGTTGACGTAGAGGGTTCCGTCGGGAGCCCTGGCCAGTTCCACCGTCTGCACGTGGCCTCGGGGGTCGTGCGGCAGAAGGGCTTTTTCGGCCGGAACCCGGTTCAAGGCGCCGGCGCGAGCATGCAGAATGTAGGGTCCAGCCTGCATGTCTCGCATCTGCTGGGGAGAAAGGGTGACCCCTCCCAGCCATTCGGTGGACCGAAACCCCTGCTTCCCGTATCCTGCGGATGAGGCCCCGCCTCCCGCACCATCGGTCTGCGGCCCTGAGCAGGCCGCGACCCAACCCAACTGGGTTGCGGCGGCTGCCTGAAGCGTTCGCCGCAGAAACTGCCTTCGTTCAACGCTCATTCCCGTTCCACATTTAGTCACTGGTACCGTCCTTTCGCTTCTGATTCAAGAGTATCCGGGGGAGATTGTAATCTCTCCCGAATATCGCTACCGGAACTGAATGACCTTGACGACGCCTTCCGTCCCGAAATCGAGATCTTCGAAGGGCTGATACTCAACCGTCACCGGCCGGGGTTCCTGTTCGCCGCACTTCAGTTCGACCAGGCCGCCCTCCGGGCCGGAGACCTTTACCGCGGCCGCGTCCAGAATGGCGAGCGGCAGAACTCCCCCTTCGATCTGAAGATGCAAGCGAGCCCGTTCTCCCAGGCAGTCCAACCTGGAGAACGATCCCTGCACTTCTACCCGGGGTGGGGCCATTTGGGCGCCGGATGCAGCGGCCGGGGCGTTCAATGGCCGGTCGGGTTCCTCCAGGGTCGGGCCGAAGCCTGTCGCCTCCGGAGTTCCAGCGGCAGCCGCTAACGGCGGCGCTTCCTCCGCGGCATCTTCACTCCCCACGCCGAGCCACTCCATCAACTCTTCCGCCAGATCCACCTCCTCGGAGGACCGCGCGTACTTGCGGCAGAGGGCAGCCGCCTGGCGCGCGGCTTCAATTCTGCCCAAGCGGTGGTAGAGCTGGGCCACTGTCTGGTAGTGGTGAACGGCTTCCTCGCGGCTGATCTGCTTGACCCGCATCAACTGGGCCAGGGCCATTCCGGCTTTTCCCTCCAACAGCAGAACCGAGCCCAACAAACGGTGCGCGTTATCGAAATCCGGCTTTAGAGCGATCGCCTTGCGCAACACCGGCTTGATGACTTCGGGTTCGGCATCGGCCTCCTGCAGCAGCAGCGCGTAGTCGTAGTGGAGTCTGGGATTGGCTGCCCCCAGTTCGACTGCCCTGGCGAAATGCCGTCGAGCCGAGACCCCATCTCCCGAATAGCTGGCCAGATAGCCGAGCGCTTCCGGAATCCGCCAGTTCCCGGGATCCTGCCGGGCCAGGTCGCGGTAGATTTCCAGGGCTTGCTCCCGCCTGTTCAATCCAACCAGCAGGCCGGCTTGGACCAGGCTGACTTCGGTGGCGGTTGCCGGCTGGACTTTCGGCCTTTCAGCAGACTTGTTCAAGCGGATCTCATATTCCACTGTCGGGAGGCGCTTCCGGACCACATAGCGCTTGAAGTCGCTCTCGACCTGCTCGAGAGTCTTGCCGTAAACCCATCGAAAAGCCTCTTCGCCCGTGTCGCCGTCCACTCCCTTGAGAAAGTCGGAAAACCGTTCCCGATATTGATTCGAGAGGCAGAGCATGTGGGTGAGCGCCCAGCTCTGAGCGTAGAAGACCTTGGTGCGGTCGCTCTCATCGAAATGGGGAGAGTCGTAGTCGACCGATATCAATTCCTTGATCGGCAGCCACTTCCTGTCCCCAAGCAAACGAGCGGGCTTTCCAAAGGTCACCTGTTTTCCTTGAGGTTCCAGTGTGGAATAGAGCTCGGCCAGTCCCTCGTTCAACCAGACGGGAATTTCCGCTCCGGAGTGTTTCACCAGCAGGTGGACGTACTCGTGAACCGCTGCATTCTTGGTCTGGCGGTTCGGCGTGCCCATCACAATCAGGTCCCGCTTGGGGCTGGACATGTAGAAGGCTGACGCTGCCTTGTAGGGCCGGTAGGGGTCAAACTCCCTGGGCGAACGAAACCGGATAATGCGGACGGGGGTAGAAGGCACTTCGCCCACGCTGCCGGTCTTGAGGAAAAAGTCTCTGACCTGCTCGAAATAGAGTATGGTCCGGCGCCCGCTTCTCTCTCCGGCATTGGTGAACAGCTCGAAATGCGGCGATTCGATCCGGACCCAGTTGGGAGCCGCAGCCGCGGTGCCGGCCGCAACCGCCAGCAGAAAGACAAGAGAAATATTCCGGAATTTCATGGCGCCATAGCCGCCTGAAACCCGTTTACAGGTCCCAGCTCAGCGGCTGTTTCTCATCCAGAAGGCCGTCGATGGCGGTCGAGCCGGTGTGCACCCGGATCTCGACTTCGTAGAGGCGCGTCTGACCCGGCTCCAGCCACTGGGCGGCCAGCGGATGGTGGTCCTGGTCCTTGCCCCAGAGGGAGCCGCTGAAGGGCTCCAGAGCGGAGACGTAGGAACCGCCGGGAGCGTAGTGCTGCCAGTTGGCCAGCCGGGGAAGCTGTCGAACCGGATAGCAGAGCTCCACGGCCAGGTCGAGTCGCCGGTTGGCCACTCCACAGTGGGCCAGGCCCTCGGAATCTCCGCCGATATCCAGGATCAGGCCCCGGGAGCCGCAGGCGGCGTGCTCCGGAAGCGGTTCAGGCACCGTCAGGTATCCCTGGAGATCGCTGTCCGATCGGGAGAGGTCGGCCATGGACATGTCGGCGTTCATCTGCCAGCCTCCGTTGACCCGGCCGCCGTAAACCAGTTGAGACCCGGAGTCCAGCAGGGGGTACCCCAGGTTGACATGGTAGAGCCAGTTGTGGGCCACGGTGGAGTTTCCAAGGTTGGCCACCTCGTCCCGCAGGCGGATCACGGGCTCACCCAGCCGGCAGGCGATCCGTCTGCGGACTTCGACCACCGGCCCATACATCTGGGTGTCGCGAATCACCAGTCCCAAGCGCATGTCGAGGTCGCCGCGCCCGGGATCGGGATTCTTCAGCTCGAGCAGCGCCGCCGGGGTATTGGTGTGCTGGCCGTGCAGGGCCAGCTTGAGGCCGTCTTCCTCGCGCCCGGGTCCCATGTAGCGGGGGCCACAGGAGGTCAAGAGCCCCCCGGGCCAAGCGGCCAGCCAATCCTCGTCTCGATGGAGCGGTTGGCGCGGCGGGCGGTAGCCGTTGGGAGTCAGGTAGGCCAGGCTGTGGCTTCCGTAAAACGCCTCCACGATGTCGCCGCCGCGATCCAGCGCCACCGTGAAACGCAGGCCGGAACCCGTATCCACCATCGCCACCCGGCAGCCGGGGGCGCCGCCGGCATCGGGCCAGTCGAAGGTGGCTGTCCGGATGCCACCCACCTGGTGGATGAGCTCGAACTTGTTGGCGTCGAAAGCGATTGGAGTGTCCTGGCTCATCAACAACGTCCCCGGTTCACACGCTGCTAGCGCTTGCTCTTCAAGAAGTCCCACAGCTCCGCTGCCTGCCGGGTCAGGTGGGGGACGTCGCTGCCGATGATATAGCGCCGCCTCGCCAGACGGGTGGCCTCGGTTCGAATTCGCCGCAGGTAGGCTTCCCGGTTCGAATAGCGCTCTTCGATGGAGAGACGCGGGTCACCCGCCTGCAGGCGTTCCCGGCGGGTTCTGGGGAAGGGAATGAAGGATCCCACCATGCTGTAGAGCTCCGCCGGCGAGCCGATGTCGGGATGCCGGAGATTCCACCCCGTATAGGTGGCCAGGGGGACGCCTACAACGGGAAGGCGGATGCCGGCAAGCTCGTTGCCGTCCCGGTCCACCTGGAGAACCAGCGGCCTGAAGGCCCCTCCCACCCGGGGCGGCTGCAAGGTCACAATCCCCCTGGTTCGAAAATCGGGGCCGTAGTCGAGGCGGTAGGGCTGCATCATCCTGACGGGAAGCCGGACGCCGGGAATCCCGGGGAAGCTCATCCGGTCCAGGGGCACCAGCTCTCCCCTGGAAATGCGGGGATACTGTGAGGGCGGCGGCTGCCTGTCCTCGGCCAGCCAGGCCTGCAAGGCCAGCAGCAGCGCCCGCATGGGCCAGCGAAAGTCGTTGGGATTGGGCAGGTTGGCGGTGTTCCTCCTTTGGGGCGGAAAGGAGGCGGGACCGTGCTGGGTGCCGGCGAAGACATAGACCCGGGTGTTTGGGGCCAGCGGCACATCCCGGGCGCCGTCCAGACTGGTGTGAATCAGGGAAGCGGCCCTCCCGTAGTATTCGTAAGAGGCGTTGGTGTAGAAGATCTTCGGGGTCGACTCCTGCCGCCGGCTCCGGTCCAGCACCCCTTCGTCGAGGCCTCTCTCGCGGTCCGGCAACGGAAGGTCGGCAAAGGGGTAGATGACCGTGGGATAGAAGGTGTTCATGAACGAGTGGGCGTCCCGGGAGGGCTGGGCGAAGCGGTGGTTGAAGCTGCCCCGGCTGGCGCCGGCCACGTGGGAGATGACGCCGTCGAAGACCGGGCGCCGATCCTCGTCCTGATTGAACCCGTAGTAGAGGAAGGTTCGAAGGAAGCGCCCGCTCTGAGACGTCCCGAAGCCGATGGCTCTCCGAACGCTGGATCCTATCCCCCGCGCCGAGCCGCCCTCCTCGAAAGCTCCGCCATGCTTCAGGAATGCGATGAAGTCGCGGGTGGCCGCCGGGCCCAATCCCACCAGTGTGGGATTCTCGGCCGCATAGACCAGCTCGTAGATTCGGCCCGGTTCGAATCCCGAGGCCATGAAGACCTGTCCGCTGCTGGGGACCAGTTTTCCATTTTCCTCCCGGGCCAGGCGCCACTGGTTGCGCGGCACGATTTTTCTGGGTCCGTCGGTCAGGTCTCTGACGGTCAGCTTCAGGTCGGGGTCATCGGGATCGACGGCAGGGTAGGCGGGCTCCATGTTCCGGTCGGCCAGGGGGAAGCTCCGAACCCGGGTTTCGGGAACGAACTCGGCCCGCACCAGTCCCCGAATGGGCTTGGAGCCCTGCCTGGCCACCGGAGCGTACAGCCTCAAGCGGTTGGAAACCCGGGGCACGTCGAACTGCCAGCCCAGCCACGCCAGGCTGAAGCCGCGGTCCAGCAGCAGCGCGTCTCCGAACTCCGACGGGGTGGTCAGTTCCCGGGACGAAGTGGCCCGGCTGAACATGCCCAGCATGCCCTTGCGGCCGCGATTGCAGACCTCGTAGAGGACGGTCCCGTTTCCCTTGCCGGGGCCGGTGGGCCGGATGAGATAGAAGTCGGAGGAGAACTCTACCTTGCCTCTCCGGTTGCGAGGCGCCAGGTCGATGTCGCAGATGATCCGGTTCTGCTCCAGCCGGGGGTCGACTTCGAAGAATACCCTTCCGTGGATTTTCTCGTAGGTGCCCGCCGCGCCGAAGCTGCGGCCGTGCAGAACCTCCGAGCGGCCGCGCACTTCCACTCCGACGACGGCCGCAACAGCAAGCTGTCCCAGGAGCAGCCAAAGACCGAATATACGGAAAGCCATGCCGTGATCTTAGTACAGCCGCCGGTCTCTTTCCATCGCTTTCGGACCAGCGCCGGGGGGCGCCGTTAGGGAAGATGAACCACGAATGGACACGTCGGGTGGGGCTTGGCGAAAAACGTTGTCTAACCACAAAAAGCACAAAAGCCACAAAAGGCACAAGAACCGCAATTTGTGTTTTTGTGCCTTTTGTGGCCATTCGCGGCAAACGTTCCGCTGCCGAATTTTGCAAGAGTCTCAACTCACCAATCGGATTATTGGTGTTCATTCGTGTCCATTTGTGGTTCGTCGTTTCTCTTCGTGAATCTTCAGGTTCCTTCGTGGAAAACTCTTTTCCCCTTCGTGCTCTTGGTGGATTTCTCTTTTGGCTCCCTCGTGATTCATCCCTCGGGTGTTTTGGGCCAGCACATCCCTGCGGATCAGGGTTGGACTTTTGGGTCGGGTTGGAGACAATAGGGGTCCCATGCCCAAATCCGTATTCCTGCACCTGTTGCTGGCAGCGCTCCTGGCAGGCTGTGCCTCGGACACGGACCTGCCGGCGTCTCCCGATGACCGGGTGGCCGCCCTGAAGGAGCGAGTGCGGGAACTCTACCAACAGGCCCGGGAATCGGGACAGAAGGTTCCCAAGGATGCCCTGGAGTGGGCCAGGCAGGATCTCCACCGGATCGGCGACTGGGAATACAAGATCGTGGACCTTCCGCGGGAAGACGCCCAATCCCGCCAGGCACGGCTCAATGAACTGGGCGCCGAGCGCTGGGAGGCCTTCTGGATGGAACCTGTCGGGGACGGCATCCGGGTCTACCTGAAGCGCCGCTCCAGGAGCTGGCTGGAGAAGCTTCCACTCTCGGAGTTGCGGCGGCTGGTTCCTTCCGGCGGTGGGGAATAGTTTAATGCCATTCCGCTGAAGAGAAGTTTTCCGAGGGCGGGCGGCAGGTTCCCGCAAGACGAAGAGCGTTTTCAAGGAGATTCCGCAATGGCACGATTCTGGTTCGGGATGGGCTGCCTGATGGTGGGTCTGGCGGTAGCCGCCGGCGCTTTTGGCGCCCATGTGCTCAAACAGCGGCTTTCCGCCGATCTGCTCGAGATTTTCGAAATCGGAGCCCGCTACCAGGTGTATCACGGCCTGGGACTGGTGGCGCTGGCCCTGGCGATGGACCGGTGGGGCGGTGCCGTCTTTCAGTGGACCGGCGGCCTCTGGTTGGCCGGTATCGTTCTATTCTCCGGAAGTCTTTACGCGCTGAGCCTCACCGGAATTCGGGGCCTGGGAGCCATAACCCCTTTGGGAGGCCTCTGTTTCCTGGTGGGTTGGGGCTTGCTGGTCTGGGAGGCCTGGAGGAAGCTGGCTTGATTGCCGGGGTGTTGCCGTTCCGATGCGGGAGCGGTTTTTAGTTGGGTGTCAGCATGGCAAGAAGCAGCGCCGCCACGGTTGAAGAGTACCTGCGGGAGCTTCCCGAGGAGCGTGCCGAGGCTCTGAGGGCCGTGCGCCGGGTGATTCTGGACCATCTGCCCCCGGGCTACGTCGAGACCATGAACTGGGGCATGATCTGCTACGAGGTTCCCCTGGCGCGTTGTCCCGATACCTACAACAAGCAGCCCCTCATGTTTGCCGGACTGGCTTCGCAGAAGCACCATATGGGCCTCTACCTGATGTGCGTGTACAGCCACCAGGGCTCCAGGGCGGAGTTTGAAGAGAAGTTCAGGGCCAGCGGCAAAAAACTCGATATGGGCAAGTCCTGCGTGCGCTTCAGAAAGCTGGAGGACCTGCCCCTGGAGGTTGTCGGAGAGACCATCGCTGCAACCTCGGTCGAAGAGTATATTCAGTTGTATCGGGACTCGCGACGGAAGTAGGCTCGGGCCTGCGCCGGTTGGTCGGCATGTGGTCCTTGACGGCCTGGACGCGGCCGCTTGGATAATTGATTCGTACGACCTCGAAAGAGCGCGAGAGTGGTTGGGACAGAACCCCGAATAGGGTATGAGGCGTCCGTGACTTGTTGCTGAATTGGAGGTTCATTGCCATGATCGAGAAACCGACTGATGCTGCCGAAGACCGGCGCTGCCGGCCGGCCAAGGGCCGCCGGGCCCTGGGTGCAATTGCAGCCGCCGGGCTGCTTGCCGGCTTGTTTCTGGTTCCCGTACAGAGCCACAAGGCGGCGGACGTGGAATTCAAGCTGTCTCCCTAGCACATCGCCGCGGTCAAGGCCAAGCGG
>VXMN01000201.1 GCA_009841055.1 Acidobacteriota bacterium | reverse complement strand
GCTTCACCAGTTAGCCTGGCGCTCGCGGGCGAGACGCCCGCGCTCCCGGGTGGGCATCCCACCCGCGACGTTGTTGCTGCAAGCAACCTCTCATCCACGGCCATTCCCTTGCATGGGGCGCCCGGGGAGAATATCTCTACTTCAATCCCCCACCCCTCCGGACGTCTCGGCGAAGATGGAGGCGTCGCTGCGGCGATAGTGGGCCCGATGGCGGTAGCGCTTGTAGAGGGCTTCCGGGAACTGAAGCAAGGCTCTGAAGAATGCCCGGAGCTCGAAGCGGACACTGGTCCGGGCCAGGAAACGGGCCTGGGTGAGCGGCAAACAGAAGCAGTGCTGCAGGATCCATCCGGCGTCGGTGATGCTCTTCCAGACGAACAGATACTGATTCTTGCGAATGGTGTTGTCAACGAAGTTGTCGCCGAACTTCCCGCGGTTGGTGCCCCGGTGCTTGTGGACCACCAGGCTGTCGGTGGCCAGCAGGATCTTCCAGCCCCGCTTCCAGGCCTGGTAGGAGAGATCCACGTCCTCCAGGTAAAAGGGGTCGTAAAGCGTGTCCAGGCCTCCCAGGGCCAGAAACTTGCGCCGGTCGTAGGCGCTGGAGCCCCCTCCGGCCCAGAAGACGGGCAGGCGCGTCCCGGCCGGGTCCGACGGGACCTCGTCGTGGTAGGGCTCGGGGAACCCCTGCCGCCAGCGGGACCGGGTGTTGCCGGTCTCCTCCCGCCGGCGCGACTTGTCCTGGAAGAAGACCTGGGAGGTCACCGCAAAGACGTTCTCGTCGCCAAAGCCGTCCAGCAGGGGGCGCAGGAAGTGCGGGTCGACTTCCATGTCGTTGTTGAGCAGCACCACCACGTCGCCCGTGGCCGCGCGCACCCCGGCGTTGTTGCCCCCGGTGAACCGCCGGTTCCGGTCCAGCGCCACCACCTTGACCCGGGGGTAGCGGGCCTTCAGAAAGGCAACGCTGTCGTCGCGGCTGCCGTTGTCCACCACCAGGATCTCGTGGCCGCCCCCATCGCGGCGGACGGCCTCCACCACGCTGGGCAGGAACTCCTCCAGCAGGTGCCGGCCGTCCCAGTTGAGGACGATCAGGCTGGCCCGGAGGCGGGCCGGCAGGCCGGGTGCGGCAGGCCTGCGGCGGAACAGGGAGAAGGGGAAGCAGAGGATCTCGGCCAGGCAGAGCCCCAGGGCCACCAGCAGGTCGAAGGGGACCATCAGCAGCAGGGCGCCCAGCCTGGGCCAGAAGGCGGGCCGCAGAGGGTTCAAAGGACTCCCCATGGATCAAGCCCCGGGGCGGCGGATGCGGTCGCCCAGGTACTCGCCCAAGGCGTCCCTCCAGTGCTTGAGGTCATCCATTCCCAGTTCTTTCAGTTGATGGTTGGCCAGCACCGAGTAGGCCGGCCGCCGGGCCGCGGCGGCGAAGGCGTCGGAGGTGGTGGGTGTCAGGTCGGGCTCGAGACCCAGCAGCCGGAAGATTTCTCCGGCGAATTCGTACCAGGTGCAATCGCCCTTGGAAGTGACGTGAAAGAGGCCGTAGTGGGAGGTCTCGATCAGGGCGGCAGTGGCGCGGGCCAGCTCGCGGGTGCTGGTGGGGGTCAGCCGCTGGTCGTCGACCACCCGGATGGACTCCCCGGCGGTGGCCTTGCGGATCATGGTCTCCACGAAGTTGCCGCCCTTGCCTCGGCTGCCGGCGCGGCCGTAGAGCCCGCAGGTCCGGATCAGGACATGCTTCTCCCAAACCGACTCCACCAGGTTCTCGCCCACCAGCTTGGAGGCCCCGTAGACGTTGAGAGGGCGGGCCAGGTCGTCTTCCCGATAGGGGCGGCCGGCGTCCCCGTCGAAGACGTAGTCGGTGCTGTAGTGCACCAGCACGGCCTCGACCTCGCGGGCGGCCAGAGCCAGGTTGTGGACGGCCTCACCGTTTACTTGCAGGGCGGTCGAAACCCGGGACTCGCAGTCGTCCACCCGGTGGAAGGCCGCGGTATTGATCACCACCTGGGGACGCTCCAACTGCAGGAACTGTCGAACCCGATCGAACCGGACCAGGTCCAGCGAACTGCGCGGCGGGGTGAGCAGCTCGTGGTCGGCCAGGGCTTTGACCAGGTCAGCGCCCAGTTGGCCGGAAGCTCCAATCAGGAGTATCTTCAAGTCAGCGGCTCCCCGGCTCCCGGCCTCCCATACCGACCACGGCCGGCTTGAAGGACGCGGCCGGGACCGTGTCGAACACCGACCCGGTGATCCTGATGATCTCGTCGGCCTCCTCCAGGAGCTTCATCCAGGCGATATTGTAGTAGCGGGGGTTGTCGAAGTCGGTGTAGCCGTAGCGGGAGACGTTCTCCACCATGTCCTTGACGGCTTCTTCCACGGTGACGGCCGGGGCGAATCCCAGCATCCGCTCCAGCTTCTTGCCGGAGACGCGATAGCTGCGGACGCCCTGGTAGCGGTATTCCGGTTTGAGCTCCACCTTTACTCCGACATCCTTGAGGGTCCCGACCACCCGCAGCGCCAACTCCGAAATCCGAAAGTTGCGGTAGACCACGTTGAAGATCTCTCCCGAGACCTTGGACTCCTCGGCTTCCAGGCAGAGGATGTAGGCCCGGGCGGAATCCCGGATATCCACCAGAGGCCGCCACATCTCGCCTCCGTAGTGGGTGGTGACGTGTCCCTTGGAGAGAGCGTCCCGCAGAAAGGTGTTGACCACCAGGTCGTAGCGCATCCGGGGGGAGAATCCGTAAACCGTTCCCTTGCGCAGGATGACCGGGCAGAAGTCCTCGTCGGCCAGTTCGAGCAGACCCGTTTCCGCCTGGTACTTGGAGTTGGCATAGGCCGCCTTGGGATGGACCTGGGAGGTCTCATCCAGGACCACGTCCTTCTCCTCGTCGGCGATTCCGACATCGTAAATGGAGCAGGAGGAGGCGAAGACGAACCTGCGGATGCCCTTCCGCTTGCAGAGCCGGGCCAGCGACAGGTTGGCCCGGGTGTTCATCTCATAGTTGGCTTTGGGATTGTACTCCGCAGTGGGATCGTTGGAGAGGCCGCTCAGGTTGATGACGGCCTCCACGCCCTCCAGCACCGAGGGATCCATGGTGCGGACATCCCCCTTTCTCAGCTCGATTCGCTCCCGGTCCTCGCGGAGGCCGGCATCCCCGTAGTACATGCGGTCGAAGACCCGGACCGCGTAGCCCCGAGCCAACAGCTCCCTGACCAGCACCGAGCCGACATAGCCGGCACCACCCACAACCAGAATCATGGCCAACCTCCTTGGGTTTGAAGTTTGAAGTTTGAAGTTTGAAGAATGGATGGTGAATTGTGACACGTTAAGCATTTTGTCGGTTTCGGCGCGGTACTTCGAAAGAGCTCAACCAGGTCATCAGCCGCTTGCCTGCTCCCGGGCCCCCACTGACCGCCCTCCACTCATCACCCTCCATTCATCATTCCTCATTCATCATTCATCATTCACCTTCCCTTGACTTCCCACACGTCCCCGAACGAGTCGGGGGGGATGCGAACTTCATCCGGCTTTTGCCGATTGTAGACCTCGCTGGCGGTGCTGACGAGCTGGGTGTCGTCCTCCAGGGCCATCCACCCATGGTAGACGCCGGGCGGCACCACGATCAAGGCCGGATTGCGCGCTCCGGTAACCACGATCTGCATTTCATTGTAGGTGGGGCTGTCGGGACGGTCGTCCCGCAGCACGAACTTGGCCGAACCGTGACTGATGAAAAACCAGTCCCACAACCTGGCATGCTTGTGGAAAGCGCGGATGGTCCCGCGGGTCGAATCCCCTACCAGGTAGACCTGCCCGAACCGCGTAAAGTGTTCGTCGGTACTCCTCAAAATCTCGATCAGATAGCCCCGGTCATCCACGTGGAAGACCAGAGGCACCACCTTCACATCCTTGATCATGATGCTCCTTTCCGCTGTCCATGAGGGCCGTGGGGCGGCCGCCCCGCCAAACCCCGAGTTCCCCGACGGTCATTCAACCCGCGGAGGCACGGCTCCAGCCCCCTTCAAACTTCCCCCTTCAAACTTCAAACTTCCTCCTTCAAACTTCAAAACTCACCTGCCTCAACTCGATGCGGCAGCCCATCTTCAGGTAGCCGTAGACCGTCTCCCGCTGCTTCAGGGTCAGGTTCAGGGCATTCTCCACGAAGTCGCACATCTCCGAATCGCGATGGGTCCCGTTGGCTACCGCCGGAGTGAGATAGTAGTGGCCCGGCTGCAGCACCGGAAGCCGCAGGTGAAAATCCACCGTGTAGATCTGTCCGGGCCGGGCCGGCGGCAACCGCAGGTTCTCCACCGAGGTGTTGCTCCCGGAGATCTCCTCGCCCAGGCGGTTGCGCATGAGAATCCCGATCAGGGGCGACTTCACCGGGCGGTCGAACCGGACCGAAACCCTCGCCGTCACCAAGTCGCCGTGAAAGAGGGTTTGCGGCTCCCTGCCGGCCTGGTCGAGCAGGCGAATGCCCAGGATCCGGGCATGGCCGTTGCCCCAGCGCTCGTCCACGTTCGGTAGAGTATGCACCGACAGGTCCCCGGCTGCATCGCCGGCGGCGTCCGGCTGCAGTTCCGTCGCCCCGGAAGCCTTCTCGCCGGCATAGGGGTCGCGGCGCTGAGTCAGGGCCGCCAGGTAGCGGGCCGTCACCTTGTCGGGGGCGCCTCGATCCCTGATCCTGCCCTGGTCCAGCCAGACGGCCGCATCGCACAGGTTCCTGACCGCGGCCACGTCGTGGGAGACCAGCAGGATGGTCTTGCCCTCGTCCCGCATCCGCCGAAGCCGGCGCACGCAGCGCTGCTGGAAATAGACGTCCCCGACCGCCAGAGCCTCGTCCACCAGCAGGATCTCGGGGTCGAGGTTGATGGCGATGGCAAAGGCCAGGCGCACGTACATGCCGCTGGAATAGGTCTTGACGGCCTGGTCCATGAAACTGCCGATTTCGGCGAAGCGCTCGATCTCCGGCATTTTCCGCTCGATCTCGTCCTGGTTCAGACCCATGATGGCGGCATTCAGAAAGGCGTTCTCCCGGCCGGTGAACTCCGTGTTGAAACCGGACCCAAGCTCCAGCAGGGCCGCCACCCGACCGCTCAGCGCCACGCTGCCCGTGGTCGGGGTCATGGTACCGGCGATGATCTGGAGCAGGGTGCTCTTGCCCGACCCGTTCTCGCCCACGATCCCGAAGGTGGCGCCCTGCTCGACCTGGAAGCCGACTTCCCTGAGGGCCCAGAAGTCCTGGTGGTAACGGCGGCGGAAGATCAGCTCCTTCAGCCGGGCCGATGGCCTGGAGTAGATGCGGTAGTTCTTGGAGATGTTTTCGACGGTGACGGCATGCATGGCTGGATCGCCGGAACGGGCGAGGAAGGTCGTCCCGCGGGATCGGGCGGTGCCGCGCCCGCGGCGGCGACGATCCCGGGCGGCTCTATTCTAGCGGGGCGGAGAGCAGATTGAAACCATGGGGAACCCTGGCGGGAGCGGGAAGGGGGCCTTCGGCGGGCGGGCGTGGTATGGTTGCGAGGGGGGTGGGGCGGATTGGTCGGGAGGTTTCCCTGCGGGATGGAGGGTTTCAGGGAGTGCGGAAGGGACGAGCGGAACGGCGAATGGGGCGGTAGCAGGGGGGCGTGGGCGTGGGTCGGTGGACAATTTACATCGATGCACAGGATGCACGGGATTTTTGGAAATGATGGTCCCCGGGCAAGAGCCCGGGGTTTTAAGGAGCTGGGTAGGCGGCGGCGCTTGGCCGTGGCGTGGGCGGTGTTTTTTTGGTGAGGTTGTGCGTTCCGGAACGGGTGCTTTCTATTCGCCGCATTCGCGGCTGGGTTGGCGCGGAACCGATACGACCCCGGGTTGCCACCTCCGCTGAAAGGAGGACACCGCCTTCTCTGCCAAACTCGACTAACCCTGGGTATCTCCTACGTTTCCCTGCAGGCGACCCTGAGCCGCAGCTTCGCAGCTCTATATGGATGGCTTGTACGGATCGTATAGCCAAATTACAGACTCCAACCGCTGCTTCGCAGCTCTCACCTAACCCACGACATTGATTATTTGAATTTGGATTGCCGGGCGATTGTCCGGGAGGAACCATTGGGGAACGTCGCGTAGGGGAGTTGAGCCGCGAATGCGGTGCAGCACGTTGCCAAGAGGCGAAGCCCGGTCTTGGGTTTGGGGGGCTGAGGGGATCATGACGATGCACGACGATTCAAGATTGAGGGAGGCCTTTGCCCTGCTGGACGGCATGCACGGGGAGGATCCGTCGGAGGGCGCCGACGGGCCGAAAGACATCCTGGCATCGCTCGAGTACCACCGGCGGGTCGGCCGGTGGGTGGGCCGCCTGGCGCCCGAGGCCTCCGCAGCCCTTCGGCTGGCTGCCCACAGCCAGCACGTCCGCCGCTGGTCCATCCCCCGCGACGTCTACCCCATGACGCGCAAGGGCTACCGGGACTGGAGAGAGGCCCTGGGCCGGTTCCACGCCCGCACCGCCGCCGAGGTGCTGGAGCGGGTTGGCTACGACTCTCAAACCGTGGCACGCGTCGAGCAATTGCTGAGAAAGGAACGGCTACGCGGCGACCCGGAAGCCCAGGCCCTGGAAGACGCCGCCTGCCTGGTCTTTCTGGAAGTACAGCTCGAGGACTTCTCCCGGCAGCATCCCGAGGAGAAGCTGCTCCACATCCTGCGACGCACCTGGAAGAAGATGTCGCCGGCCGGCCGGGACCTGGCGCTACAGCTCAAGCTGCCGGAGGCCGCTGCCGCCCTGCTTCGCAAGGCCATTGAAAGGGCGTGAGAGAATGCCACCCTTCCCATGGGCCTACGCCCACGGCTATGCGCTGGACTCGGCAACAACCTCTCGTCCCCAGGGCCGTCAGGGGAATGCTGTCACGGTTCCATCGGGCGGACGCGAAGATGGTGATTGACTTTCCGGTGGGTCAGCTCCACTCAGCCTGACGCTTCCCTCTCCCTGGGTCAATGCTCCTCCGAGCCCTGCGTCCGACCCATTGGTTGGCACGCCCGGGGAATCCGCGACGGATCGACCTGCAGGATGGTGTGCCGGGCCGAGCCGGCCGCGCGAATGCTGAAGGTGGCGCCGGGCAGGCGCACCGTCCCCGCCACCACGCTCCCATTGACCACCAGGGTCACGCTCCCTCCCGCCATTCCGGCCAGCCGGCCCGAGAGCGCATACCCGCCCGAGTAGGTCGGCGTCCGCCGCTCCATCAGGCCCAACAGCTCTACGTCTTCGAACAGGTTCAGCCTCAGGGCCGGGCTGCCGCCATTCTGCAGGCGGGCCAGCCTGCCGTAGTCGACCATGACCTGGCGTTGCCGCAGGGTGGCGCGATCCAGCGCCCCACCAGCTCGCAACCGGGCGGCCTCTCTTGAATCGGGAGCGACCTCTCTGAACAGGCCGCCGCCCGGGAAGGGCAAAGCGATCCTGTCTGCAGACCGGGCTTGGGAGACGGTCACGGGCATCGTCAGGCGGTTTCCCGAAACCCGGGGCCGGAAGCCGGCCACGGAATGCCGCGTGGTGTTGAGCGCGCGCACCGCGTCGGCCGGCCCGAACACCCAGGTGGTCGGCTCGTCCCCGGGAACGCCCAGGGGGTCGCCCAGGTAGCTCTGGTTCGGATTCGAAAAGCGCATGATCCAGTCGCAGGAAAAGCCCGCATTCTCGCACTGATCCGGGTAGGACATGATCGTCCTCCAGCGCGCCGACCGGGGCTTGCGGAACCCAAAGGTCCGCTGATTGACGTAGCCTCGGCTGTAGGGAAAGGTGCGGCTTTGGAGTCTCACGTAGCGGTCGTGGTGAAGTCCCATATTGTGCCCCAACTCGTGGGCGAACACCCTGGAATCGCACTCGCTGCAGGTGTAGCCGAATGCGCCCGCCAACCGTGCTCGGCCACCGGCGTCCGTGACACTTGCGATCAGGTGAACCAGGTCGGCCCCGGCCTGATCGCGAATCGCGTGCACTTCGTCCATGTCGCCGTCCGACGGGTCAACCAGGCTCTCCAGAGCCAGCCACCCCGACCCACCCACCTCCTGGTACTCCACCTCCTGCCTCGCCACCAGGACGACTTGCTGATTCACCCCGCTCTCCAGGTAGGCTTGATTGGTCTCGGCGATCATCAGATCTATCAGCGCCTCGATCCCCGCCGCCCCGCCGGCGTCCCGGCTCGCCGCCGGCGTGTAAAAGACCGCGATGTCGATCGATGACATCCCGTCGGCCGGGCGCCCGCAGGGCAGGCCCGAGGAGGAGAACTCGATCGTCTCCAACCATTCCCGGAACTCCGCATCTTCGGGAACACAGACCGAGGTCGCCATCAGGTCCAGAGTCGTCAGCGGCAACTGTGGCAGCCATGGAGGGATCCGTCCGCCCACAAGGCTGAACCGAAGATTCAAGTCCTCCAGACGGATCAGTCCGGACCACTCGGTTGGGATGGTTCCCGTCAGCCGGTTGCCCCCGAGACCCAGCACCCGCAGTTTGGCCAACTGGCCGAGTTCGGGCGGGACGGCGCCGCTCAGCCAGTTGTGCCGCAGGTCCAGCTCTTCGAGTTGGGCCAGTCCACCCAGTTCGGGCGGGACGGAGCCACCCAGCAGGTTGATCTGCAGATCCAGCCCCCGGAGGTTGCTCAGCCCGCTCAGCTCCGGCGGGATGGGACCGCTCAGCCGGTTGTCGCCGAGATCCAGCCTTTGCAATTGGGTCAGCCCGCCCAGTTCGGGCGGGATCCCCCCGCTTAGCCGGTTGTTCCCGATATCGAGGTCCTCCAGTTGGGTC
>VXMN01000302.1 GCA_009841055.1 Acidobacteriota bacterium | reverse complement strand
GACGCCCGCGCTCCCGGGTGGGCCACCTGCGATGCGGATTTGCGGATTCGCGGCACTGGAAGCCGGCCTTTTCCTGAAAAAATCCTGTGCATCCTGTGCATCGATGTGAATCAAAAATTTGCCCCTGCTCGACTTTGAACCGGTTTCCAGCCACCAGGCGCCCGCGTTTGTTTCAGCCGCGAACGTCTTGAAAACAGCGGCTGAAATTACTCATTGCGAAAGACTACTATCACCCGAGAGAGGTCTAGTGAAGAAGTGTCGTAGTCGTAGAGAACCAGGTGATCGACAATCTGCTGCATGGCCTCTGCCGGTGACGAGCCATCCGGACAGGGTCTTGTGTGACGCTTGACCTTCGACACGAAAACCACGTTCTTGCGCAACTGAAACTCGAATACCCTGTCGCATCGAATGAGCGAAACGCTGCCGAGTGAAAAGAACGGGGGAACGATGTGGGACGGTGTTATCCGACTGCGGGCTACCACCCCATGTCCGTGAATCCGGTCTACCGTGAAGATGGTACGACCGGGATTCGGATCCTTCGCGGTCAAGGATTGCCCTCTCATCCATCCGGGACGATCCACCCCCAGGTAGTCCAGCAGGGTCGGAGCGATATCCAGGTTCTGAGTATTGGAAGACACGCGACGCCGGCGGTCATCGGCAGGAACGAGAAACATTAACGGGACTCGCTGCCTGCTCGTATGCCTGAGGCCATGATCGGACGTGATCACCACGATTGTGTCCCGTAGCAGCTTGCGGTCGGCCAATTCCTGGAGAATCGTGTTCACGTTGGAATCAAACTGCAAAATGGCATCGTCGTAGAAATCCTTCATCCACGGCTGGTCCTGTGTCTTGCCCTCGGAGAAAACCCGCCGGACGGGTCTGAATTTCGGCCCATGGGTCCCCAGCAAGTGGAGGTAGGCGAAGAAAGGCCCCTTTCCCTCCTCCAGCCACTGCCGAAGCTCGAGGATTCGCCCTTCATCCCCTCGTGGCTGCTCGGGGGCTTGAACAAGCCGATCGAACGCGTCACTCATCTGTTCTACACCGAAGACGTGCAGCAGCCGACTCTCGATCCGGTCGCGAATCCGGGTCAGGAAATAGGAGGACCCCTGTCCAATCAGGCCAGTGAACCACTCCGGCAGCAGGAAGCCTTTCAGTTCACGATCATTGGCCCAGTCGAAGGAATGACGCATGTTGAGGTCGTAGGCATCGGCATAGTAGCGGAGGCCTATGTTGGCGCTGCGGTATCCAAGGGTTTTCAGGATTGCCGGCAGGTGCTGGTAGGCGTCCTTTCCCCTCAGGATATCGGGCGGATAAATGAGGCGCGTCTCGGTGGGAAGCTTCCCCGTCAGAATGGAAGCAACGGAAGCGGCCGAAGGTCCGGCATTGGGAAAGTTGTTCTCGCATAGCAGCGATCTGTCGGCCAGTTGCCTCAGGTAAGGGGTCGTGTCCCTGTCGTAGCCGTACAGCGACATATGCTCGGCCTCAACACCGTCTCCGACGATCAGGAGTATGTTGGGCAGAGCCCGGTTCGTGAGGTGTGGGGCGACCGGTGTGGACGCTGACACTTTGCGAGTGCCCACGTAGACGGTTCCACCCAGCGTAATCGCCATCAGTGCGGCGCATGCAACGCCGAGCGAGCGACCGAGCCCGTGACGTGAAACAGTCCGTATTGCCTGCCAGGTCAGGGTGTAGACCGCAACGCCAATCAACACGAGCAGCGCCTGATACCCGAGCAAACCCTTGGTCTCGACATGCCGGATGCCCCAGCCCAGCACCGTCAAGGTGAAGTTGTCGACCATCAGAAAGGCAGCCAGAGCCAGCACCCCGCATGGAAGCAGGAGGCTCACGGGGACCCATGGAGCGCGGAAAGGGCTCGGAACCCGGAAGCCGGCCAACGCGCAGCCGTAGCCAAGCAAGGCACCGACCATCCAGTACGGCACCAGGGGTGCGACCGTCGCCACCAGCACTGGGCCGGAAGATACCGCGAGAATGAGCAGGGCCTCGGACAAGGGCAGCGAAGACATGAAAGAAGGCTTGGTGACAAGGAAAAGCCATTCCATGAAAACGTAGAAATACACGGCCAGGACTGTGAGTCCGAAGACTCGTCCCCAAGATGCAGGATCCAGGAGTCCCGTCCTTGAGTCCCGCAACCCTTTTGAAGCAAACTCGACAAGTTTTCGCCATTGCCCACGCATAGCTGTCAAATCGACCTCGCCCGGACTGGCGGAGCAAACGAGATTTCCGCCGGACTCATCGAATAGTCCGCGGATTCAACTTCGAAGTGCAACACACCGGCAGGCGGGAAATGCTCTCCGTAAAGAGGAGTCAGTGTAGTCTCGGGGGTTTGGATATTCAAGGACGGGCGGGCTGGCGGCAGCCGCGCTCGCGACCGCTCTGTTCCAGTCCTGGTGTCATTCTTCCCAGGGGTGCCCGGGAACAGTGCTCCGGCCGTGTGCTATAGTCGGTCCATCGGTCGTCCGAAAGGAAGACTCGGCTCATCCGCATGCCCACCCTCAAGATCCTGCCGGAAGCGCCAATCAGCCTGGTGGCCGGTGGCGCCGGTTTGCTCGAGGCCGGGGTCTTGGGTCACGTGGTGGAGGGGCGTTCCCCACGGCCCCCGCTCGAGGGCGTCGAAACCACAACGGGAGAAGGGATCCAGTGTGAGTGAACCCCGCGAGCGGTTGGAGGTTGACGTTCTCTTCGTCGGGGCCGGTCCCGCCTGCCTGAGCGGAGCCCTCCACCTCGCCAATCTGATCCAGGCGCACAACCGCAAGTCCCTTCCGGGCAAAGGGCTGGAATCGGTCAGCATCGCTCTCATCGAGAAGGGCCGGGAGGTCGGAGCCCACACCCTGTCCGGGGCCATTCTGGACCCCATCGCGCTGGCCGAGCTGATCCCCGACTATCGGGAAAGAAACGCGCCCCTGGGCACGGCGGTCAGCGGGGATTCCGTCTACTATCTGACCGAAGGGAGCCGGTTCCGGCTTCCCTGGGTGCCTCCGCCGCTCAACAACCATGGCAACAGCCTGATTTCGCTCAGCCGGTTCGTGAGGTGGCTGGGGGAGCTGGTGGAAGCCCGAGGGGTCGATCTCTTCGCCGGGTTCGCCGGCACCGAGCTGCTGTTCGAGGGCGAGCGCCTGGTCGGAGTGCGCACCGGGGACAAGGGCATCGACCGGGAAAACCGGCCCAGGCCCTCCTGGGAACCGGGCGTCGACGTCCTGGCCAAGGTGGTGGTCCTGGGGGAAGGGGTCCACGGTTCGCTGGCCGGACAAGCGGTGAAGCGCCTCGGGCTGGACCGGGGCAAGGCTCCTCAGGTCTATGCCCTCGGCGTGAAGGAGGTCTGGGAGCTCCCCGAAGAATCTCCGGGAACGGGGGAGGTGATCCACACCTTGGGCTACCCGCTCCGGCAGGAGGAATTCGGTGGAGGCTTCCTCTACCACATGGGCCGCACCCTCTCACTGGGCCTGGTGGTGGGGCTGGACTACAAGGACCCGTTCCTGGACCCGCATCGGCAGTTCCAGCGCTTCAAGTCCCATCCGCTGATCGCCTCCCGGCTGGCGGGAGCCAGGCTTGCCGCCTACGGGGCCAAGGCCTTGCCGGAGGGCGGCCACTACGCCATGCCGCGTAGCTATTTCGACGGGGGGCTGCTCATCGGAGATTCGGCGGGCCTGGTGAATTCCATGCGGCTCAAGGGCATCCACCTGGCCATGAAGTCGGGCATGCTGGCGGCCGAGACCGTTCTCGAGGCCCTGCTGAAGGATGACTTTTCGGAAGGGACACTGAGCCGGTACCCGCGGTTGCTGGCCAGGAGTTGGGCGGGGCGGGAACTCTACCGGGTGCGCAATTTCCACCAGGGGTTCGAGCGCGGCCTGGTTTGGGGACTGCTCCAGGCGGGACTCCAGATGGCGACCGGAGGACGGGGCTGGAAGGACCCGCTCCCGAGCCGGCCCGGCCACCGGCGCATGCGGCCCATCGCCGCCTACCACGGCGCCGGCGCGGTTCCTTCGAGTCCGCTGCAGGCGGACGGCAAGACCACCTTCGACAAGCTCACCAACGTCTACTATTCCGGCACCAGGCACGAGGAAGACCAACCCTCCCACCTGCGCATCAGCGACCCCCGGATCTGCCAGGAGCGGTGCCCGCAGGAGTTCGGAAGCCCCTGCCAGCACTTCTGTCCGGCCAACGTGTACGAGGTCGTTCCCCGGGAGGACGGCAAGGGGCGCCGGCTCCAGATCAATCCCTCCAACTGCGTCCACTGCAAGACCTGCGACATCATGGACCCCTACCAGGTAATCACCTGGGTGCCTCCCGAGGGCGGCGGTGGTCCCAACTACGTGAACCTCTGAAGCGGGTCTGCCTGACCCCCGTCCTTCACTCGATCAGCATGCAGTCGCCGTAGCTGTAAAAGCGGTAGTCCAACTCGAGGGCTTCCCGGTAGGCCTCGAAAACCAGGTCGCGTCCGGCGAAGGCGCACACCAGCATGAGCAGGGTGGAGCCGGGCAGGTGGAAGTTGGTCAGCAGGGCTCCCACCCTGCGAAAGCGGAAGCCGGGATAGATGAACAGGTCGGTTTCCCCGCGAAGCCGGGGTTCCGACTCCCTGAAGGCCGATTCCAGAACACGAGTCACAGTGGTGCCCACGGCCACGATGCGCTGCCCGGAGGAGCCGGCTGCGGAGATGGCTCCGGCAGTCTCGGAGGTCATTTCAAAGGGCTCGGTCTCCATGCGATGGTCCTCGATGCGCTCGCTGACCACCGGCCGGAAGGTGCCCAGACCCACGTGCAGCGTCACCTCGCAGCGGGCAACTCCCTTGCGGCTCAAATCGGCGAAGACCTGGGGGGTAAAGTGCAGTCCGGCCGTCGGGGCGGCCACCGCGCCTCGCTTGCGTGCGTACACGGTCTGGTAGCGGTCGCGGTCGTGGACCTCGTCGGGCCGATGAATATAGGGTGGCAGGGGGACGTGGCCCAGCCGGTCTACAATGTCGTCGAAGTCGCCCTCGTATTCAAAGCGCAGCACCCGCAGTCCCCGTTCGCCCCGCCCCGCCACCACCGCCTTCAGTTGGCCGCCGCCGAACAGCAGGCGCTCGCCAACCCGAATCCTGCGGCCCGGCTTGACCAGCGCTTCCCAGGTGTCCGGACCCACGGATCTCACCAGGAGCACCTCTATGGGGGCTTTCAGCACCCCTCCCGGGGGAGGCCTGTCGCTGGTCAGTCCGGCCCGGTTTCCGACCAGGCGGGCCGGGAAGACCTTGGTGTTGTTCAGAACCAGCAGGTCGCGGGGGGTCAGCAGCTCGGGCAGTTCGGCGAATCGGTGGTGGGAGATCCGGCCGCTGGCTCGAATCAGCCGCAGGAGTCGGGACTGGTCGCGCTTTTCGGAGGGGTAGAGAGCAATCCGGTCGCTGGGCAGCGGGTATTCGAACTCGGAACGTTGCATCCTCGGCAAGTTGGTGCTACGCCGCCCTCCTACAAGGCGGGGCAATCCCGCCAACGGCGGAATCAAAGCAGGTGTTCGTTCAATTGAGGCCCCGACTCGACCTTTTCGTTCGGCTGGGCTGGGATGGGCACGGGTTGCGGTGGCGGCGCGCCGGTGAGAAAAGTCGCCAGTTGGTCGTCCGACCCGTCGAACCAGGTCCGAATCAATTCCGCAACCGCATGACTGCGCGACTCTTCGAAGGAGCATCGGGGGAGATAGGTGTGGGCCTTGCCCCGCCGGGTTCGAGCCAGGAAGCCCTTCCGGGTCAATCGGTCCATGACCGTCAGGACGGTGGTGTAGGCCAGGGGATGGTTGGGCTGGAGGATCCGATGGACGTCGCGCACGGTCGTGGCTCCCTCGAACCAGAGAGCTTTCATGCATTTCAGCTCGGCTCCGGTGAGCCTTCCCGACGCCGGTGAGCCGTCATCGGCCGAAACACGCCCGGCCCCGGCGGTGGCTGTAGTCGTCTTGTCTGAGCGGTTCATTTAATTTTCGAGCCTTTGAAGAGGGGGCGTTGGAACATTCGATTATAGGCGGTCCATTCCGGGTCGGTGTTGGTGTCACCGGCAATCAGATCCAGCATGGAGGTCAGCTTGCTGTCCAGGTTGTCGAGGAAGTGCAGCACCAGCGACTCGGGGAACATGGGGAGCTTGGGGCTGCCGAACTCGTATTCGCCGTGGTGGGAGATGATCAGGTGTTGGACCAGGGTCTTCAGCCTGGGAGGAAACCCCTCGATTTCAGCCATCTTCCGATTGAGGAGTTTCAGTTCCAGGATCATGTGGCCGAGCAGTTGGCCCTCGGTGGTGTAGGCGAAACTGCGGCTGTAGCTCAACTCTTCCGTCTTGCCGATATCGTGAAGGACGGCTCCGGTCAATAGAAGGTCCAGGTCGAGTTCCGGATAGTGTGCGGCCATCCCCTGGCAGAGCCGGCAAAGCGACAGGGTGTGTTCGAGCAGACCGCCCAGCCAGGCGTGATGGAGGGACTTGGCGGCGGGCGCCTGTTTGAACCGGTCGGCGAACTCCGAGTCGTTCAAGAGATTCTCGAGAAGCTTCTTGAGGTGGGGATTCCCGATCCGGCTCACCAGAGCCAGCAGATCCCCGAACATCTGCTCCACGTCCCTGGTGGTCTTGGGGAGATAGTCCCCCAGGGTAACCTCCGATTCCTGGCAGCGCCGCAACTTGTGAATGGTGAGCTGCTGCCTGTTGTTGAAGAGCCTGACCTGGCCTCTCACCTTGATGAAGTCGTCTCTGCCGAAAGTGGGCTCAACCTCAGCCACGTTGTCCCACATCTTGGCGTCCAGGCTCCCGCTCCTGTCGCCCAGGGTCAAAGAGAGGTAGGAGTTGCCGTTTTTGGCGGTGCGGACCTCCTTGTCCTTCACCAAAAAGGTGGTGGTGATGTTCTGGTTGGGTTGGAGGTCGCTGACGAAATGGTCTTTCATGCGGCTGCATCCGTATGCCAGGCATCGGGCGGTCCATCCCGAAGTCCCGGATTCGGGAGACGCCCGGCTCCCCGTTCGGCTCGCCCGCGTTCGGCCGAGAGGGGACGCCGACTGTGCCTATGAGCCATTTGCAAAATTCCACATGTAGGGGGCGGCGAATCCAGCGCTGCACGACGAATTTTGCAAAAGGCTCCCTATGGTATACTGAACGGCACTTTCGGCCGACCCGACAGGGTGCCCGCCCCGGCTTGAGAGTACTATAGCCAACCCGTCGCATGAAGACAGAAAAAATCTCCGAATTCACCATTAACCGCCTCTCCATCTACCTCAGATGCCTGAATCTGCTGGCCGCGTCCGGGGTGACCACCACTTCTTCCCAGGCCCTGGCCGAACAGTTCCAGTTGAACTCGGCTCAGATCCGCAAGGACTTGACCTATTTCGGAGAATTCGGAGTGCGGGGAGTCGGCTACAACGTGGCCGAGCTGCGGGCCCATCTCAACGAGATCCTTGGTCTGGACAGGCAGCACCGGATCGGCATTGTGGGCGCCGGCAATCTGGGGATGGCCCTGGCCAACTACCGGGGGTTCGAGCACGAATGTTTTCAGGTCGCGGCGCTCTTCGACAAGGAGGCCGCCCGCCTGGGGATCACGTCCCGCAGCGGCGTTGTCGTCCACCACATCGACGAGCTCGATGAGGTGGTGGCTCGCGAGCGGATCGTCATCGGGGTGGTAGCGGTGCCGGCCGAAAACGCCCAGGAGGTGGTCGACCGATTGACCAAGGCCGGAATCAGCGCCATTCTCAACTTTGCTCCCGTGCGTCCCAGTACCCGACCCGGGGTTCAGCTCAAGACCATGGATCTGGCCATCTCCTTCGAGAGCCTGTCCTACTTCCTTTCCGACTCGGGTCTCGACGGTCCTGCGTCCTCCTGACCGGGAGCACCCGGCGGAAGGCTCTAGCTCAGATGACAAAGTCTCTGGAGCAGCACCGCAAGGATATTGTCGAGATCGGCAGGCGCATCTACCAGCTCGGCTACGTGGCGGCCTTTGACGGCAACATCAGCGTACGCCTGGAAGACGGCAACGTGCTGGCCACCCCCACCGCCATGAGCAAGGGCTTCATGGCCGAGGAGGACCTGGCCATCGTCGATCCCGAAGGGCGGGCCGTGGCGGGCAAGCGCAAGGTTTCGTCGGAAATCGCCATGCACCTGCTGATCTATCGGCTGCGATCCGACGTTCAGGCGGTGGTGCACGCCCATCCCCCCTGCGCCACCGGTTACGCCGCCGCCGGCGTCCCCCTGACCAAGGCCATCCTGGCCGAGGTGGTGCTGGTCCTGGGCTGCATCCCGCTGACCCGGTACGGAACCACCGGAACCTCCGAACTGACGGATGCCATTCGGGACTACGTCCCCCGGCACGATGCCTTGCTGCTGGCCAATCACGGCGTGGTCACCTACGGGAGCGACCTGTTCCTGGCTCACGCCAAGATGGAAACGGTGGAGCACTTCGCCCGCATCAGTTTGACCACCAAGGTTCTGGGCCGGGAAACGCTGCTCAGCGGCGAAGATGTGGGCAAGCTCCTCGTTGCCCGGGAAAAGTACGGAATCAAGGGTCCCTCGCCGGTGGGGGAGGGGTGTCCCACCCTGGGCGAGGAAGGGTCCGAGCCAAGGATAACGTTGACCCGAAGTCAACTGGTCGATATCATCCAATCGGCGTTGATGTCTCTGCAAAAAGGGAGGTAACCCGCACAGGCCAGGCTGCACACCAGTGTTGCATGCAGTCCCCGGTGATAGAGGCGGGTTTGGGTTTGTTTCCGTGGAGCGGCCGGAGGACGTTTCCCGGTGAGCTTGGCGGATTCGGACCGGGTCGTTCGCAGCAACTGGCTTGTCGACAGATCACCACCTTTCTCATATACAAATCTCAGATCCCAAGAGACAAGAGGCAAAGACGTATTGCGTAAT
>VXMN01000059.1 GCA_009841055.1 Acidobacteriota bacterium | reverse complement strand
GGATTACGGTCTCACGGGGAGGCTCAACCCGGTCCCAGCGCATCCGCTACGCCTTTGAGCGATCTCTGGCTCGACTCCCGAATGCCGAAGAAGAGGGACGGCTGCAGTCCTTCCTGACTCACATGGGCGAGGACTTCGGCACTCGCCCCCTGGACGCCCACCAGGTCACCGGCGAAGCCGCCGGCAGCGACCCTGCTCCCTGGCTGGCCTCCTGGGTGGCTGCTTCCCGCGTCCTGCTCAACCTGGACGAGTTCATTACGAGGCCATAATGCAACCCGAAGACCTGGAAAACCGAGCTCTCCACTATGTCACCCGCCGTCATTTCTTCGAGCGATGCGGCGTGGGTCTCGGCAAGACGGCGTTGACTGCCCTTTTCGCAGGTGATTCGCTGTTCGGTTCGGCAACGAGGGGACCCGCCCTCGAAAAGCTGCACGTCGCGCCCAAAGCCAGGAACGTCATCTACCTGTTCATGGCCGGCGGTCCCAGCCAGTTCGAGTTGTGGGAGCCCAAACCCGATCTGCAGAAGTTGAACGGCCAGCCCATCCCCACCTCCTGGATGCAGGGCAAGCGCTTCGCCTTCATGGAAAGCTTCGCCAAGGATCCGCCCAATCTGCTGGGCGTCAACCGGACCTTCAAGCGCAACGGCCAGTCGGGCGCATGGGTGTCGGACTGCCTGCCGCATACCGCCGGTGTCGTGGACGACCTCTCCTTCGTCCAATCGGTCCACACCGACAACTTCAACCACGCGCCGGCCAAGGTGATGATGAATACCGGCACTCCGATCTTCGGTCATCCCAGCATGGGTTCCTGGATCAGCTACGGCATCGGCAGCGAGTCCAAGGACCTGCCGGGATTCGTGGTGTTGCAGTCCGGCCGGCGAGGGCCGCGCGGGGGCGCGCTGAACTGGTCCAGCGGGTTCCTGCCCACGGCCCATCAGGGCGTTCCCTTCCGCAGCGGGGGTGACCCGATCCTGAACATGTCGTCCCCTTCGGGATTCCGGCCGGCGCAACAACAAGCGACCATCGATGCCATCCTCGATCTGAACCGAATGCGATTGCGGCAGGTCGGAGACCCGGAGATTTCCACCCGGATCTCGGCTTACGAGATGGCTCACCGCATGCAGGCCAGCGGTCCCGAGCTGATTGACTTCTCCACCGAGCCGGAAGCCACGCTCAAAATGTATGGGGCCACACCCGGCGCCAAGTCGTTCGCCAACAATTGCATTCTGGCTCGCCGCCTGGTGGAGCGGGGCGTGCGTTTCGTCCAGCTCTACCACACGGACTGGGATCATCACGGGGGAGCGGGCGCCGACCTGGACAAGGGCCTCGACAAAGTGTGCCTGGAGGTTGACCGGCCCATCGCCGCGCTGATCCGCGATCTGAAGCGGCGAGGCCTGTTGAACGAGACGTTGGTCGTGTGGGGTGGCGAGTTCGGCCGGACTCCGATGGGAGAAGTACGCGACACCATTGGCCGCAACCACCACATCGATGCCTTCACCATGTGGTTCGCCGGCGGCGGGACCAAACCCGGCCGGACCATCGGCAAGACCGACGAGATCGGCTTCTCGCCGGTCGAGGACGCCGTTCACGTGCACGACGTTCAGGCCACCATCCTGCACCTGCTGGGGATCGATCACACCAGGCTGACCTTCAAGTTCCGCGGGCGGGATGCCCGATTGACCGACGTCGGCGGCAAGGTCATCACCAAGCTGGTGGGGTAGTCCTCCCTGCCCTATTCCACCAAGACCGGCCTAACCGAACCCTTATTCCCAGACTCCCTTGGCGTGATGCCACCCATAACGGCGCAGGCGCCCGACTCCGGGCATTGAGCAGGAAATGGCAGCGGCGTCGCCGGAGGCGTTCTGCAGGTAGATGGTGCCCAACTTGTTGCAATAACCCTCGGGGTTGAAGGTGAATCGATCCCCGCTGAAGGTGATGGGATCCTCTACCGGCCGGGGAGTAGCGGCAGCGGGCGGGCCGCTCAACCCCGTGCTGCTGAAGTCTATCCGACCCGGCAGCGAATAGGCTCCCACCAGCGGTTCCGACGGCCCCCGCAGGCCATTGCCGTCCAGATCCTCGAACAGGCGGTAGGACCGCTTTTTCCGTTGGAACTGAACCACCACCTCCCGGTTCCCGGCAATGGCCCGATATCGTCCCCGGTCCAGATTGGAAAGCATCGTCTGAACCGCCGAATTCAACCGGTAGACCTCCCAATAACGGCTGAAACCGGGAATCGCAAATCCCAGTAGGATCAAAATCAAGCCTGCCACCACCACAGTTTCCAAAATACTAAATCCTTTTTTATCAGTATGATGAATCATTGTTTGGCCTGAAGCCGAGCCAATGCTTGCGGAGATGTTGACAACCCCCATGGTTGCCTTATCATGGGTTCGGCAATCACCAGACTCCAAGACCTCCATGAACGGGACTCAGGACTCAGCTCACCCCAAAACAGGACTGGCACTATTGGAACCGCTCCGCCTCCGGAGGGGTACCGGTTGGGTCTGCCCTGGTGGCTTCACCCTGCTGGAACTGCTGATTGCCTCGGCAGTCCTGACCATCGGCTTGCTGTCGATAGCCTCCCTGCTGCTACTGGCCCTGTCCAGCCATTTTAACTCCAAACTCGAGGCGGCGGCCCTCAGGATGACCCAGTCCGCACTGGAAGAATTGAAATCCTTGCCGCTGAACCATGCCGGACTGACCGAATCAACCGAATCGTTGACGCCGGACCACGAAATTGACTTCTCGGGGCCCCCTTCTCCCTCCCATTTCAAGACCACCATGGTGACGCTTCAATCGTTCAACTCGACTCGAATCGAGCTTGAAACCCGCTGGCACGTTCGGACCATCGACGGTCGAATGGTGATTACCGGCGCCACCCGCAAGACCGGCGGCCACTCCCCCTTCCGCCCGGTCAACATGCGAATCGTAAGGCTTTACACCGCTCCCTCATTGGGGATCTAGCCGGCAACTCATGACCCGGAATCCTGCCAAAGCTCAGGGATTTTCCCTGCTCGAACTGATTATTGTCCTGGGACTGGTCAGCGCCATCCTGGGAGTGGTCCTCTCGACTCTAATGGAGGGGGACAGAGTTTCCATGCTCGGACGACAGGAATCCGAGATGCGCCAGCAACTACGGGACATCCTGACACTCATGGCGAAAGAGTTGCGTCGGGCCGGCTTGCCGCCTCTCAACGCCTACGATGGGCACTATCTGCGGTCTTCCGGCAAGTTGAACCTGGTATCCAGGGGAATCCTGCCCGAAAGCCATTCCACCAGGCTGACCTTCACCGGAGACATCAACGCCGACAATCGAGTGGACTACGTCGTGTACGCGGTGTCGGGTGCGACTCCCCCGTTGACGCTGACTCGCCGGGCCGGACCCATTGGCGATGCCGGCACCCTGCCCGGCGGTCCTCCCCAAACGCTCTCTCGCCGGGTGGTAATTTGCCGCTTCTCCTACTTCGACGCCTCCGGGGTAGCTACCTCGAGGGCGGCCGAGGCGGCGAGTGTGCGTATTGACCTAACCCTTCGCAGTCGGGTTCCCGACTTATCCTCCGGCCACCATCGGACCTTGAGCCGGTCGGTTCGCGTAACGCCGTACAACCTGCGACCCCGATGATTGACGGAAAACCGATTCAGCCAGGACCCTTTGCCCAGCGGGAGGGAGGCATGGTGCTGTTGGCCGCCCTGATGGCCCTTTCCATCCTGACTCTTGTCGGGTTGACCGCGACCTTTATCACCACCACCGAAACCCTGATCAACCACAATCTCGGCTCGCGCCTGACCAACCACTATCTCGCCGAGTCAGCGGTCGAGGAAGGCCGCTCCAGGCTCTCGACAATCCATACGGTCGCCGAGCATGAAGCCGTCTATCTCCGCCGGGACGGCGCCGTCGATCCCACCGCCGGCAGCATCGGCACCAACCCCTACTTTGACCCGGCCTACGGCACCCACGGAATGACGTCGGCCCGATTCATCGATTCCAAGCTGTCCGGGGTGGGGTTTGCCTGGGTGCGGATTTGCCGGAAGACCGAAGAGCGCGCAGGCTATGAACTCGACGGTGATTCAACCAACAATGCCGAAGTCGTCGGCTACGGGTATGACAACAATGCCCGGGAGTTAAAGGCTTTTCAATTCGTGGGCTCGCCGGCCGGTCACTACGGTTCGCCGGTCTACCTGTTGACGGGAATGGCTGCCGACCCCTTCGGCTCCAGGCAGATGGTTCGCACCGAGCTGGCCCGGCCTCCAATGCCCCCCTTTTCAGCAGCGCTCTACAACAAGACCGGACTGCAACTGCGGGATGCTGCCAAAATCATCGGGTACGACGGGGACGGCAGGCGTGATCTGACTGGAATCGACACTCCCGACGGAGTCTCCGGGGACACCAGCGCGGTCAGGGGTGCGCCCGCCATCCTCTCGTCCTCATCTTCGAGCCACAATATCGCTGCCCTGATAGAGATGTTTGAGCCTCCGGTGTCGATCCCTGTTCAAAGAGTGAGCCCGGCTGTAAGCGTCTCCTCGGGCGGCTACGCGGGAACCCACCTGCGACTCGGCCGACCCGGAACGGACCGCCGGGCCCCGACATTCGCGGACGGGGATCTGTCGATTTCAGGGAATTCCGAAGGACAGGGGCTCCTGATCGTCAACGGCGACCTGACGGTCCGGGGCTCGTTCCGTTACGAGGGGGTGATCATTGCCAACGGCCGGTTGAGGTTCAAGGGTTATTCGGTGGGCTCGGGCACCGGGATAGCCATTCGGGGAGCAATCATCTCCCATCCCGAAAAAGGGGGTGCGCCCTCAGTATTCGAGGGAGAGAACATCCGGATCCGTTACTACTCTCGGATCGTGGCAGCCCAGTATCAGTCTCTCCGGTATTCCGTGCTCTCCTACCGCCCACTCACCAGTCTTGAATGAGGTCGAATCTCACATCCTGCCAGTGACCCCGAGGTACCAGGACACCAGTCGCTCTCCCCATAGGGCAACGCCGATGGCTGCGATTCCGAGAAAGGATCCGAAGGGAAGCGGGTAGCGGAAGTCTTTGCCGGCCATCTTGATATAGGCCAAACCGATCAGGACCCCCAGCACGGAACCCAGCATAATGGTCAGCAGGCCCAGCTTGACCCCCAGGAAGGCCCCCACCATGGCCATCAGCTTCAGATCGCCGCCTCCCAACCCTTCCACGTTTTTCAGCTTGAAGTAGACGGCTCCAACCAGCCAGAGAAATCCGCCGCAGACGAAGGCTCCCAATAATGAACTCACCAGCCAGCCCCAGCGGCCGCCGGAATCCGGTAGTCCGGCCAGTTGGACGAGAGCGGTTCCAGCCTCGTCCTCGATCCCGACGATCAGGCTCAGGACGATTCCGAGTGCGATCCCGGGCAGAGTGATGACGTCCGGCAGAAGGCGATGGTTCAGGTCGATGAAAACCAGCACGATCAACGCCGAAAAAAAGACCAATAGTACTGCCGTCTTCCACTGGAGCCCATAACCGGCAAGGGTGCCCCAGAAGATGGCCGTCGTCAGAGCCTCCACCACCGGATACTGCCAGGAGATGGTTCCTTGGCAGAACCGGCATTTCCCGCCCAGCACCAGGTAACTGATCAGGGGGATGTTGTCATAGGGCTTCAGGGCCCGGCCGCAGTGTGTACAGGAAGACCTGGGCGATACGATGGATTGCCGGCGAGGGATTCTGACAATACAAACGTTCAGAAAGCTGCCGATCTTCAATCCCAGGGATATGAAAACCCATTCCATCAATGACATGGCAGGTCCAAGGGAATCTATCGGTTTAGTATATCGGAGTAAATCCGGCGGGTTTCCGACACCATCCGCGCCACGGAAAAAGCCGACCGGACCCTGGCGGCCGCCCGCTCCGCCTGCCGGCGGGCCAGGCCGGGATTGCATCTGGCGCGCAACACGGACTGCACCAAAGCCTCCGGACTGCCCGGCGGAAACAGAAACCCGGTCTCTCCATCGATCACCGCTTCGGGAATCCCGCCCGTGCGGCTGGCGCAAATGGGAACCTGGCGGGACATGGCCTGAAGGATGACCGATCCCAGGCCCTCGGCCAGAGAAGGATGCACCAAAAGATCGAATCCCGGCAGGACGCTATCCAGGTCAGAGACAAAGCCAGTCATGACGGCCCGACCCTGGAGGCCCAGCTCCCGGATCAACCGCTCCAGCTCCTCTCGGAGCGATCCCTCTCCCACAACGGCAAGCCGGGAGTCGGGATGGGTCTTCAGGATCTCGGGAAACCCCCGGATCAGCAACGCCTGCCCCTTCTCCGGGGTGAAGTGGCCGACGCATCCGATAAGGAACTCGCCGTCGGCCACCCCCAGGCGCCGCCGTGCGCCTGAGCGTTGCTCCGGGAGCGGCGCCGCCCCGGTATCGACGCCATCGTAGACGACCTCGACCTGACCCGGCTCCAGACCCTCCCCGATGAGCAGATCGCGGACGTAGTGGGAAACGGCGATCACGCGGCTGGTCTGGCGGGCATATTTGAAATTCCACCAGGGGTTGCCGCGGATGCTGAAGGCGACTCTGCGGGCAGCCACGACTCCACCGCCCCAACCGAAGCTCTTCAGCCAAACGGCCAGACCCAGCGTCCGTGAATCGTGAGCGTGAATGAGGTGAGGTCGGAAACTTCCAACCACCCTGGCCATGCCCGCCAACGAGACGAGATCCCATTCGGAGGACAGGGAGAGTGCACGAACCGGCACCTCCAGTTCGGCGGCACGGGCTGCCAGAGGACTCCCCTTGCGTGCGACCAGAACCTGCTGAATCCCCTCTCGTTTCAGCCCTCCGATCAGAGTGTGCAATTGCTGCTGACCGCCCCGCCAGCCGGGTCCGGAATCCAGGTGAAGGATCCTCATGGTGAATGAACCGGTCCCTTCATTCTCCCCGAAGACCGGGAGCTGCAATCCACGGCTGTTCAGTTTCGGCAGGTTTCACGGGAGGCTGCCCCGGTCATCCCCGGTTTTTGCCCCGGACGCCTGGCCGGGCGGCCGGGACCGTTGCAGATCCCAGAGTTTGGAATACTTGAGGAAATTGTAGTAGGCGGCAAAGGCGGAAATCAAAAAACCCTGCAGACCGTCCATGAAGCCGGCCTTGAAGCAATAGCTGCTCACGAAGGCCACAACCGGCGAACCCAGGATCTTGAGGGGACTGCTCCGGATCCCCCTGGCTTGCAAATCCCGAGCCGCAAGGGTGGTGTATTTCCCGACCCGACGGGCATGGTCGGAAACGGAGTCGCAGGTGTAGTGGAGAAGATCGCCCTCCAGGCGACCTACGGGGCCCTCGCAGGCAAGATGCTCGTGGACGAAGTCTCCGACCCACTGCCCCCGGCAGCGCCGGTACAAACGGGGCTTGCGGTCGGGATACCAGCCGCAGTGGCGAATCCAGCGCCCGAGATAGAAGGCTCTTCGTGGAAACTCATAGGCGTTGGCCGGCGCCGGATGGGCTTTCACCTCCAGCAACTGCCGTCTCAGAGTCGGGCTGAGACATTCATCGGCGTCCAGGCTGAGGATCCACTCGTGGGATGCCTGGGCGGCCGCAAAGTTCTTCTGGTCGGAATAGTTGGTCCAGTTGCGCTTGTAGACCCGGGCGCCCCATCGAGCGGCAACCACGCAGGTCCGGTCCCGGCTGCCGGCATCCACCACGATCGATTCGTCGGCGACGCCGCGAACAGATTCCAGGCAGCGGCCGAGATGCTCTTCCTCGTTGAGCGTGATGACGGTGACCGAGATGCGCAAGGGAATGATGAGTGATGAATGATGAATGATGAATGGCTGGTTTCTAGCGGAGAGTGGTCGGACGAGGGTTTCGGGAACAGCCCAGCACCTGATGACCTGTTTGCAGCACTCGTACCGCTACGCCGGGACCGGCAAGATGCCTTGCGTGTCGATCAAAAAACTATCCACTAATCACTAGCCACTATCCACTGTCTTTTTACCACTATCCACTGTCTTTCGCCGCTCCCGTTCGAGTCACCTTTCCGGCGATCGCATCTCCGATCTTGATGTTCTGCAGTTCGAGCGTCTTGCCCATGGCCCTGTCCAGGTCTCGCTTGGCCTTGGTAAAGCTCACCTGGGCGTTGACTTCGTTGGTCTGGGCTTCGGCGAGCCGCACCTGTTCCTCCAGCACGAATCGGATCTGGGAAGTGCCGAGTTGGAATTTCTTTTGTTCTGCTTCGAGGTTGCGCTCTGCCAATTCACGAGCCTTTTGGGTGGCTTCGATTCGGGCGCGGTTCATTTCCAGTTGAGTATGGGCATTGCGCACCTCCAGGGCAATCTGCTGCTCCAGGGCGCGAAGCCGCTTTTCCGATTGCCGCCGAGCCACGCTGGCTCGCGCGTAATCCGCGCGCCGGGAGCGATTGCTCAAGGGTATCTCAACCGAAATCGAAGCTCCATAGGTGGGAAAATCCGAACCCAGCAGCCGGTTGAAGGCATCTCCCAGCCCGGTGGTGCCGGCAACCACCGGCGTTCCCCCGAAAAACGGCAATCCACCGAAGCCTCCCCCTTCGAATACTCTGCTGACCCCTTCCAGAGCCGCCGTTCCATAGCTGACATTGAAGCGAACATCGGGAAGGAGCTGATTGCGAAAATACTTCAGGTCTATGCCCGCGTTGTCGATACGCTTCCTCTGCTGCTTGATCTCCGGCCTCTGCTCAATGGCGTAACTCACCGCCTGAACCAGATCGAAGTCCCTGAAATCGTCCATGGTCGCCAGGGAATCCAGCGGCACGATCCTGACCGCCACCCTTCCGGGGTCCCCCAGGGAGGAGATCAGCTTCTTCATTTGATCCTCCATTTGGGCCAGTGAGTACTCGGCCCGAATCAACAACTCCCTGCGATTGGCGATCTCGGCTTCCG
>VXMN01000167.1 GCA_009841055.1 Acidobacteriota bacterium | reverse complement strand
TTCAGCGGGGACGGCGGCCCAGCGGTAGAAGCGCAGCTAAGTGTTCTTCAAGGAGTAGCGGTCGATGGCGCCGGCAACCTCTTCATCGCCGATACTACCAACCATCGCATTCGACGGGTGGATCCCTCCGGCACCATCACCACCATCGCAGGCACCGGAGAGCCGGGCTTCGGCGGGGAGGGCGGCCCCGCGGCGGATGCGCAGTTAAACTTACCCTACGGCGTGGCAGTGGACGGCGCCGGCAACCTCTTCATCGCCGACGCTTGGAACAACCGCATTCGACGGGTGGATCCCTCGGGAACCATCACCACCTTCGCAGGTCCGGGAAGGATAGACTTCGGGCCCGACGAAATTGGGGACGACGGCCCCGCGGCGGATGCATTTTTGTTCTTACCCTCCGACGTGGCAGTGGATGCCGCCGGCAGCCTTTTCATCGCCGATTCCGGGAACCACCGCATTCGACGGGTGGATCCCTCGGGAATCATCACCACCTTTGCGGGCACCGGGAAGCCAGGCTTCAGCGGGGATCACGGGCCCGCGGTCCAGGGGCGCCTGAATCGCCCCCAAGGCGTGGCGGCGGATTCCGCTGGCAACCTCTTCATCGCCGATTCCCGGAACCACCGCATTCGACGGGTGAATCCCTCGGGAACCATCACCACCTTCGCGGGCACCGGGGATCCAGGCTTCAGCGGGGACCACGGGCCCGCCGTCGCCATGAAGTTGCGGCAGCCCGAAGGCGTGGCAGTGGATGGCGCCGGCAACCTCTTTATCGCCGATCGTCGGAACAACCGTATTCGCCGGGTCGATCCGTCGGGGACACTAACCACGATAGCCGGCACGGGAGAGTCGGGCTTCGGAGGCGACGGCGGTCTCGCGGCTGAGGCACGGCTAGCTTCTCCTGGAGGCCTCGCAGTGGACAGCGCCGGCAACCTCTTCATCGCCGATTCCCTGAACCGCCGCGTTCGAATCTTAACTCAAACCAAGGCACCCATCACGCTGCCGGGACCCACCGGCCTGACCGCAACAACTGTCTCCAACTCCAGAATCGATCTGACTTGGAAGGACAACAGCGAGAACGAAACGGGGTTCAGCCTGCAGCGCCGGCCGGATGGTTCGAGCGATTGGATCGAAGCCGGAACCACGGCCGCCAACGCCACCACCTTTGCGGATGCAGGATTGAAACCATCCACCACCTATCACTACCGTGTGCAGGCTTTCAACAGCGCCGGGGCATCCGACTACTCGAACGAGACCGTGGCCACTACGCTTTCCCAGCTTCCTCCTTCCGTAACGAGTTTCGCACCCCACGGTGGTCCAGTCGGCACTCGGGTCACAGTCACCGGAACCGGTTTTCTCGGAGCCACCGAGGTCAGCTTCAACGGAGTCAATTCCAGGGAGTTCGAGGTCCAGTCGATGACCCGTCTCCGGGCCGTCGTACCCGCGCAGGCCACCAGCGGCCCCATCGGCGTGGTTACTCCAGCGGGAACGGCTGTCAGCAGCGACCACTTCACCGTCACCGAAGCTGGATTTCTCAGCCGCTTGTTCGTCCCCATCGTGCTGAGGCTGGGAGGGCAGGCCGGTTCGTATTACACCTCCGAGCTCACTCTTACCAACCGGGGCGGCCAGACGGCCGCCATCGGTAACAGCTACACGGCTTCCATCGGCTCCGGATCGGGGGCGGCCGTCGACTCCCTGGGGCCCGGAGAGCAACGCATCGTTCCCGACGCCATCGCCTATCTGACCTCCTTGGGAATACCCGTTGGCAGCGGGAGAGCGGGTGGCACGCTACAGGTGGATTTCTCAGGCCTCTCATCGGCTGACGACGGCGCCGTCACCGTCAGAACCAGTACGCCCGTCCCCGGCGGACGAGCCGGCCTGGCCTATCCGGGATTGAATGCGACCCAGTTGCTTGACGGCCCCGCCTGGGTGACCGGATTGCGTCAGAACGAGATCGACCGCTCCAACCTGGCCCTGCAGAATGCCGGCAAGGAAACCATCGCCTTGCGAGTGACCCTCTTCTCCGGAGACCCGGCAGCACCGGGGAGCAGGGTCTTACCCGAGATCTCCCTGGGGCCGGGAAAGTTTCACCAGTACAACGCCGTCCTCAACACCGCCGGCTTCCGGCAGGGATATGTCAGGGTAGAAAAAACGAGCGGGACCTCCCCCTACTATGCCTACGGAGTCATCAACGACCAGGCCAACTCCGACGGATCCTTGGTCTTTCCGGTCACGGAGGATTCTCTGACGGGCAAGTCGGGCCAGACCCTGCCGGTGATCGTCGAGACCGCATTCTTCCACAGCGAGCTGACGGTCACCAACGTCTCGCCCTCGGCCAAGACGGTGAATTTCAGTCTTGTAGCCGACGCCATCCGGGCCGCTAACAGCACTGCACCCTTCAGCCTGAGTCTGCATGCCGGGGAACAGAGGATCATTCCCAAACTCATCCACCAGTTGCGGCAGGAGGGTCTCGCCGGCATCGGTCCGCCGGGTCCGGTCATCGCCGGGGCGGTGTTCGCCACCGTGGACACCGGGGACATGAGCGGCATCGTGATTGGAGTCCGGACGGGATCGCCGGGAGGTGGGGGACAGTATGGGGTCTTCTACCATGCCGTTCCCTACGGGTCGGCCTCGGTAAGCAGCGCTTGGATCCACGGGTTGCAGCAAAACTCCGAGAACCGCAGCAACCTGGGCCTGGTCAACACCGGTGAAGTCGATGGCAGTCCCAGCGTCTTCAGCATCGACATCCATGACGGCGACACCGGCCGGCTCGTCGGCACCGCCAGTGACCTCACGGTCCCGGCTCGCGGCTGGCGCCAGGTGAACAGGATTCTGGCCCAATACGTTCCGGGGACCCGCCAGGGCTACGTCCAGGTCAGGCAGACTTCGGGCAACAACCCCTTCATCGCCTACGGGGTCATCAATGATGGCGCCGCTCCAGGACAACGCAGTGGCGATGGTTTCTTCCTGACCAGCCAGCCGCAGGACGGACCTGAGACAAGAAATCAGCGGGCCGATGGTCGCCGTATCCGCAATGTCGTTCCGTAGAAACGCCTCTCATTCGGCACGAATCATGGAGCTTGCACCTCGGACCGGAGCTCTGTGATCTGAGTTTGCACGTCCGACCGGAGCTCGGTGATCTGAGCTCCGATGGCGGCGATGACGTTCTGCCCACTCAAGTTGCGCATCTCCTCTAGTTCCTCGGGTCCGGCGGCAGAGCCTCCATGTAGGCCACGATGGCCTTCATGTCTTCGGGGGGGAAATCGTAGGGCGGCATGACGCTTTGGGGGTCGAACTTCTGGGGGTCGCGGAAGTGGTCTTCGAGCCATTCTGCCGTGCGGCGCTGGCCGACGCCGTTGAGAGGGGGACCGCTCTCCTCCCCGCTTCCATTGACCACGTGGCAGGCGCCGCATTGGCTTTCCTGGTAGATCACAGCCGCTCGCAGGGCATAGGGGGGCACGGCGTCAAGAGCGGCGGCGTTTGTCGGTGTCAGCTTCAACACGAAGGCGGCCAGGCCGTTCGCTTCCTCGTCGGAAACGGTCTTGGGCGGCATGGGACTGCCCGGCACGGCTTCGGATGGATTGCCGAAATGCCCCATGAGCCATTCAGTGGGCTTTCGCTGGGAAACCGTGGCCAGCGTGGGCCCCATCTTGGGCTCGCCCTCGGCAAGGTTGTGGCAACCGGCGCATTTCTCGCGCTGGAAATAGGCCCGGCCGGCCAGCTCGACAGGCGTCAGGAGCCGCCAGTCCGCGGCAGCCGGACTCGTCTTCCCAGCGGATTCCACCGATTCGGGGGTGGTCACGACCGCCGCCACCGTCAGCGCCAGCCAACCGGCCAATACCACGCCCACGACGGCGAAGGCCAGCGTCCGCTGCTGGATGCGCTTGACCCTGGCGCGATCCAGAAAAGGAACGGCCAGCAAGGCGAGGACGGCCAGGGTGGGCAGGATCACGGCTCCAACCACTTCCCAACGGCCTTCGAAGAACTTGAGCATCTGGAAGAGAAAGAGGAAGTACCACTCCGGACGGGGGACATAGGTGCTGTCACTGGGGTCCGCCAGGCGCTCCAGGGGCACATCCACGGTGGCTGCCAGAACAAAAAGGAGGATGAAGACGGCGAAGAAAGCCATCAGGTCCTTGAACGCCTGCCCGGGATAGAATTTCTTCTTGGGTTGCCCGATCGCCCGAGGGGAAGGGGTTACGCCGTGCTTTCGCACCAGGTGGATGTGGAGCATCATCAGGAGCACGGTCAAGGCCGGCAGCATCAGCACGTGCAGGGTGTAAAAACGAGTGAAGGTGGAAACACCCACGCCTTCGGTGCCGCCCAGAAACTCCAGCATGTACTCCCCGAACAGCGGCGCCAGGCCGGCAATCTGGATGGTCACCACCGTGGCCCAGTAGGCCCGGTTGTCCCAGGGAAGCAGGTAGCCGGTCAGCCCGAAGGCCAGCACCAGCAACAGCAGCAGCACTCCCAGAATCCAGGTCGCCTCCCGCGGCTTCTTGTAGGCTCCCCACAAGGCCACCTGGATCATGTGCAGCCCCACCACCACCACCATGAGGCTGGACCCCCAGTGGTGAAGTCCCCGGATCAGGCGCCCGCCGGTAATCTCGTTCACAATGTACTGGAGAGTGTGGTAGGCATCCCCGGGCTGGGGAGCGGAGTTGAAGGCCAGCAGAACGCCGGTAAAGGCCTGGACGAAGAAGAGGAAGAGGGCAACGCTGCCGAAGACCTGGTGCCAGCCACTGGAAGCGGGGATGTCGTCGAAGAGGAAGTTCTTGACGGCCGTCTCGAACCCGGTGCGATGGTCCACCCAATCCAGGATTCTGCGAATCAGGTCCCTCATTGGCCGTCATTCTCCGGGACGGTCCGAACCTGACCGAGCCAAAGGCGGTTCCCTTCCGTTCGAGTTTCGAAGCGGTCCAGGGGGCGAGGGGCGGGGCCTTCCAGCACCTCTCCCTCGATGGAAAAGCCGGAAGTGTGGCAGGGACAGACAAAGCGATCACTGTCGCTTTCCCAGTGATAGCCGCACCCAAGGTGGGTGCATCGGGGTGAAAAGGCGATCAGTTCCTGCTCGGTCCTGACCACCCAGGCGGTAGCCCTTTCGGTGGAGGTCTTCCAACCGTCCACCCGTTTGCGTTGGAAAGCGAGTTCCCGGGGTTGGTTCAGGGGGAGAGCCGATACGTCGCCGGCGTCGGTCCAGCCTTTTTGGCCGCCTCCCTTCCTTCGAGACGGAAACAGGTAGCCGACGGCCGGAACTGTCAGCGAGGCCGCGATCAGGCTGCTCACTCCATAGATCATCCGCTGATAGAAGGTTCTGCGCGAGCTGGACTGTGGGTCCTTTCCCATACCTTGAGTTCCTCGGGAGCGTTGTGACAGAGGCAGGCAGCCAAACCGGCGCCTATTATGACAGACCTGGAGGATCGATCTGAAGGACAAAACGCCTCGGGGCGACCCGTCCGGTTCCAATGAGTTGCGCCATTGGCGCCATTCCCTGCACTCTTCTCACGCGTGAAGCCTCCGGTGACCGAAACCCGTACGGCTTTTCCCCAAGAGATTCATCCATTCCGAAAAGAGTCATTGGAATTCCAACCCGTTCAGTTGTACTCTATTAGCGCTATGCACCGATTGACTTGGCTGTGGGTGCTGACGGGGCTCCTGCTCGTCATCCCTTCTTCCCCGGCCCAGGCCCAATCCCCGACCTTCTCACTCAACCAGATCGCGGACCGGTTTCCCTCCAGGGGATTCGAACCCCGGGTGGCCTTCTGGCGGGATGTCTTCAGCAAGTACGGCGCCAACCGGATCATCCTCCACGACACCGACGACTTGAGGCTGATCTACGAAGTGGTCGAGTTCAAGGAGGGCTTCGGCCGCAGCCGAGCCGCCTCCAGGCGCCAGCGGAGGACAGTGCGCGCCCGCATTCACCGCCTGTCGGTTGCCATGAACCGCTTGCGGACCCACGGCCCCGATCCCAAAAACCCCGACGTGGTGCAGCGGGGAATCCTGAAGGTGATCCGCTCCGCGGGCCTGCAACCCACGCGCGCGCTTTTCAGAAAGCTGCGCCACAACATCCATGCCCAGAGAGGCGTGAAGGAACGGTTTCGCAACGGCATCATTCGCTCCGGTCGCTACCTGGAGACCATGGAGTCCATCTTTGAGAAACATGGTCTTCCCAAAGAGCTGGTTCGCCTCCCTCACGTGGAATCCTCCTTCAACTATGCGTCCCGCTCCAGCAAGGGCGCCGCCGGCATCTGGCAGTTCATGCCCAGGACCGGCAGAGCCTACAAGATGCGGGTCGGCCGAAACGTCGATGAACGCCTGGACCCCATCACCGCTACCGACGGCGCCGCCCGCTATCTGAAAGACGCCTATCGGAAACTGGGAAACTGGCCCCTGGCCATAACCTCCTATAACCATGGCCAGGCCGGGATGGCTCGAGCCAAGCGCCGTCACGGGCCCAACCTCCTCAACATCATCGACAAGTACCGGTCCAGGTCGTTCCGCTATGCCAGCAAGAACTTCTACGCCGAGTTTCTGGCTGCCGTCGAGGTCTCCGAGAATTATCGCTCCTACTTCGGTCCGCTGGAGCTGCTGGAACCCCACCGGTACCGGGAAATCTACCTGGAAAAATCGGTCCGTGTGAGGACCTTCACAGCCATTGAAGGGCTATCCCAAGACCTCCTGCGGGAGTACAACCCGCAGTTCAAGCGCCGCCTCTGGACCCGTACACGGATCCTTCCGGCGGGTTTCAAACTCCGCATCCCTGCCGCCAAGGCGGAAGAAGCTCGTGTAGCCCTGGCCAAGGCCCCGGCCGTCCGCTGGCGCGGCGCTCCCGCCAAGGTGCCCCCGGACGGCTATCGGATCCGATCGGGGGACTCGTTGACGGTCATTGCGCAACGCTTCGGGACCTCGGTGAAGGCCATTCAACGGTTGAATGACCTGGAGGGCACCCGGATCTATGCCGGCCAGGTTCTGAGGATTCCCGGTTTGCGCCGAGACTCGGCCGGCCAGGGCGGCTCAACCCGGTCGCGGGCGGCGGCGACAGCTTCGGCCAATTCGTCCTCACCGGCTCCGGAAAGCTACCGGGTCCGGCGCGGAGACTCTCTGAGCGTGATTGCCCGACGGTTCGGCACCTCCGTAGCAGCCATCAGGCGAATGAACGGCCTCAGGGGATCCCGCATTCACCCGGGCCAGGTGCTGAAGCTGTCCCAGTCGCCTCGGGCGCCAGAACAGGCTGCCGGTCCCGACCGGACGGCTTCGGCCAAGGCCACAGCTCAGCGCGGTTCGAAGCAGACCCCGGCCTCCCAAGCCAAAGCCGAAGCAGCGGCCCCTTCCGCGCCGGCGCCGGCATCCCGGCCCACGCTGTATCGCGTCAGGCGAGGTGACTCGCTGACAATCATCGCCCGGCGTTTCGGGACTTCGGTCGGCGAAATACGGCGGGCCAACCGGCTGAAGGGGTCTCGTATCCTGGCGGGTCAGAAGCTGAAGATACCCGTCCGGGCAGCGGCAAACGGAAATCGGCAGAGGGCCGGCGGCGGAACGACCTCCGGCGGCGCCAATGGCCGGTACCGGGTGCGACGCGGAGACTCGCTGGACTCCATTGCCCGGAAATTCGGAGTCTCGGTCCGCCAGCTCAGGACTGCCAACGCCATCCGCGGCCATCTGATCCATCCGGGCCAGACCCTGATCGTTCCCACAAGCGCAAACACCCCGAAGGCCGACAAACAGTAACGCGACCCTGCCCCGGTCGTTTTTCCCATGGGAACGGCCGCGTGCGGACCCTGCCGCCACGGCCCGCTCGGGCGCCTTTCAGGATCCATGAAATCCAATCCCATCGGCAAGTTCGTTGAACGTCACTTCCGCCACTTCAATGCGGCGGCCTTGTCCGACGCGGCTGAGGGATACCGCGATCTCATCGCATCGGGGGGCCGCATGCTGATGACCCTGGCCGGGGCCATGAGCACCGCCGAGATCGGCGTCAGCCTGGCGGAGATGATTCGGCAGGAGAAGATCCACGCCATCAGTTGCACCGGAGCCAACCTGGAAGAGGACCTCTTCAACCTGGTGGCCCACGACGAGTATCTCCGCATCCCCAACTATCGAGACCTGACTCCGGAGGCCGAGCAGGACCTCTTCACCCGCTCCTTCAATCGAGTGACCGACACCTGCATTCCGGAAAAGGCCGCCATGCTGAAGCTCGATCATGCCATTCGGGAACTCTGGTACCAGGCTGAAGCCGAGGGAAAGAGCTATCTCCCGCACGAGTATGTCTATCAACTGCTGCGTAGCGGGACTCTGGACGACTCCTGCCAGATCGCCCCCAGGGACAGTTGGGTGGTGGCGGCCTGTGAAAAGGATTTGCCCCTGTTCGTGCCGGGCTGGGAGGATTCGACACTGGGGAACGTCTTTGCCTCCTACTGCATCAAGGGCGCCATCAAGAACCCTCATACCGTGCGCGGCGGCATTGAATACATGGTGTCGCTGGCGGACTGGTATCGGGAAACTTCACGGCAGGGCCCCATTGGCTTCTTTCAGATTGGCGGGGGAATTGCCGGCGACTTCGCCATCTGCGTGGTTCCCATGCTCAAGCTCGATCTGAAGTTGGACGACACCCCGCTCTGGAGCTATTTCTGCCAGATCAGCGACTCGGTCACCAGCTTCGGCTCCTATTCGGGCGCTATCCCCAACGAAAAGATCACCTGGGGCAAGCTGGCAGTGGACACCCCCCGGTTCGTGATCGAATCGGATGCCACCATCGTGGCCGCGCTGATGTTGGGCGGGGGGCGGGGGAGCTGGGGCGGGGGCGGCGGCGGGGGCTGTGGCTGCCGGAAAGGCGGGGGGGGGGGGGGGGGGGGGCGGGGGGGCGGGGCGGGCG
>VXMN01000023.1 GCA_009841055.1 Acidobacteriota bacterium | reverse complement strand
CATCCACACCCATGTGATCGTGATGGGCTCCCAGAATGATGAACTCGTCCTTGAGAACGGAGTCGGATCCCGGAACATGCCCGATCACGTTGTATCCCTGAAGTTTCCTCCTGCGATAGGAGACCTGCATGTCAATCCGTCCCTGGAGGGAGAAGCTCTGAGCCTGCGCTGTCCTGTCAATCCGGCCCTGCAAGGTCTCAAGAGGCCTGGAGGGGGTTTCGGGGGCGGCTGCGTGACGTAGCAGGCTCTCTCCAGCCGCGAAAGTCATTCTCACCACGGGAACGGAGACGGAATCCAACCGGCCCGACAGGTGAGCCCTGGCGTGGCCAAAGTCGGAACCCGGAGAAGGAAGCTCCTTCCCTGCCGACTGGATGAGCACCACGCCACATGCCCCCCGGGCCGCGGCCTGAAGCGATTTTTCCACGGGGTCGGAGACGTCGGTCGATCCAACCCGGCGAAAGGCAATGTCGGGGGGGCCTCCGCTGAGCATGATCGCAACCTTGTCCCCGAGATCGATCCCCTGGAAATCGTCATAGTCAAGAGCGGGCGCCGTCAGTCCGTACCCCACGAAGACGGCTTTCTTGCCCTGGACCGATGCGTCCGGTCCCCAGGAAGCCGGCAGGTAGTCGTCGCCACTCTCAAAGGAGACCACCGATCCGTCGGTGTTCCTGAACTCCAACCGACCGGAATATCGCGGAAGCGCACGGCTGATCCCAAAGGAATGGATGTAGTCCGTGAAATGGGGCGCCGGGAGCAGTCCGGCGGCCTCGAAGACGCTGGCGATGTAGGCCGCGGTGAGCTCGGCCTCGGGGCTGCCTGTGGCCCGGCCCTTGAAATGGGAGGAAGCCAGAAACTTGAGTCTGGCCCGGATGCGTTCCTGCCGGATTGACTTCAACCCGTGGGAAATCTTCTCAAAGGAGACCGGCTCGAGCGTGCCGGGTAGCAGGAGCCCCAGGACGAGGCTGGGCAGCAGCAGTCGAGACAGGGTTCGGTTGTGTTCTCGAAACTTCGTGGTGTCCTCCTTTTCTCCCGGTCGGCTAGGATGAAGCCGTGCGCGGCTGGATCCAGCGCTGGTAGGCTTCCGGGGTGTCTACGTCTATCAGGATCTCGTCCGAATTCCACTCCAGGTGGTAGATCCGCCGGCGATGCTGCCTGACCACGGCGACGGCCCCCTCTTCGGGGCTGGCCGCCAGCAGCTCGGGAAACAGTTCCCGGGCGAACAGGACCGGATGTCCCCGCCTTCTCTGAAAGGAGGGAATCACGATCGGATGACCTCCCTGGCTGAAGCAGTCCAGCATCGCGTCGATCAGGGTGCTGTCGACCAAGGGATGGTCGACCAGGAACATCATCAAACCGTCGCAAGTCTCGGGATCGAGTGCCCGGATGCCGGTTTGCAGGGAGGAGAGCTGTCCTTCCCGGTAGCGGGAGTTGATGACGGTTACCGGCTCCAGGTGCGGCAGGCGGTCCAGAATGGCTTCGGGCCGGTGACCCAGCACGATCTTCACCTCGACCAGCCTGGAGGCCCGAACCTGGTGGACGATATGCTCCAGGAAGGTGGTGCCGAAGATCGGCAGCAAGGCCTTGGGCCGTCCCATTCGCTGTGACCTGCCCGCAGCCAGGATGATGCCGCTGACCCGTTTGTCCATGGGAGTCTTCACGTCCCTGGAGGCTCCCGAGGATCGAGACCGGAGTCGTCCCGGGGATAGGAGCCCAGAATCTTCAAGGTCCCGGCCAATTCTCTCAGATGGGCCATGGCCCTCTTGCAGTGCCGGTCTTCCAGGCTGCCGGAGAAGTCGACGTAGAACAGGTATTCCCAGGGTTTGCCGTGCAGGGGACGGGACTCGATCTTGTAGAGGTCGATGTCCCGCAGCGCGAAAACGCTCATCGAACGAAAAAGGGCTCCGGGAACATTCTGAATGGAAAAGACAATGGAAGTCTTGTTGGCGTTGGACACTTTGCGGCGGCCCTTGGCCAGCAGAAGGAACCGGGTGAAGTTGGCGAAGTTGTCCTGAAGATTTTCTCGCAGGATGGTCATGCCGTATAAACGGGCGGCCAGGTCGCTCGCAATGGCGGCGCCGTCGAGGATTTTCTCTTCCTTGATTTGCTTGACGCTGCCGGCGGTGTCGTAGGTCGGGATGACATCCAGCTTACCCAGCCGCGCGATATTTCTGCGGCACTGCATGAGCGCCTGGGGGTGGGAAAAGACCCGGCGGACTTGAGAAAGGCCGACCCCGGGGTTGGCGATCAGGTGGTGCAGGATGCGCAGCTTCAACTCTCCGATTATCGTGAGTCGGTGGCGCAAGAGAAGATCGTAGTTTTGGTGAATGCTGCCCGCCAGCGAGTTTTCAATGGGAATGACCCCGAATGTCGCCTCTTCCCGCTGGACTCTCTGAAACACCAGGTCGAAGGTCTCACAGGGAACAAGGCTGCCGGCAAGCGGGAAAAAACTCCGGGAGGCGATCTCGCTGTATGCCCCCGGCTCGCCCTGGTAGGCAACCACGCAATCTTGACCAGGCGGCATGGTGGTTCTGTCTCCGGTAAGTCAGACCCGGACCATCCATTCGTTCAGATCCCGGGAGATGGGGGAATACGGCAGTTCCCGCGGGGAGCCGGCCGGGTCACGCGGTCCATTGACAAAGCGGAATCCGTTGCTCGACAATGGGTTGCCCCGCAATGGTCTCCGGGGAACGCCCATCGAAAGCGATCTTGACGCCGCAAGGAGCAGTCTGATGCGAATATTGCCGTTTCGGGGTTACCGCTACAATCGGGACCGTATTCCCAACCTGGACGACGTGATCTCCCTGCCCTACGATCAGTTCAAGGGTTCCCGGGACGACCGGTTTCACCAGCGGCATCCCTATAACATCGCTCATCTTATCATGAACCCGGAGACCAGTGAGGATTCGCCGGCCTGGAACCGGTATACCCGTTCCAAGGCCTTGTTGGATCAGTGGATGGAGGAAGCGATCTTCCTGCAGGACGATCATCCCGGCATTTATCCCTACTATCAGGACTTCCCCCTTTCCGGCGGGACCACCGTGACCCGCAAGGGATTTATCGCCCTGGGTGAAGTCTCCGACTACTCCCAACGCATTGTACGGCCCCACGAACGCACCATGGCCAAGCCCAAGCAGGACCGCCTGGAGCTGCTGCGCGCCACCGGGGTCGACTCGGGAATCATTTTTGTCCTCTACTCGGATCCGGAGGGAGAAATAGAAGGTCTGCTGGATGAAGCGACCGGCCCCCATCCTGTCATGACGGCAGCCGGTCCGGACCGGATGTCGAATCGGTTGTGGCAGGTATCGAACCCAACCGTGATCGCTCGAATCCAGCGGGCCATGCAAGACAAGCCCGTAATCATCGCCGACGGCCATCATCGTTACGAGGTGGCGGTGGAGTTCAGCCGGGAGGCCATGGATCGCCGCTCCGAGAATCCCGCTTGGGAACACTATCGATTCAAGCTCTTCAGCTTTGTTCGACTGGAGTCTCCGGCAATCGCCATCCTGCCTATCCATCGCATCCTGAGACATCTGGAAGGGTTTGAGCCGTCCCGCTTTCTGCAGCAACTCGAGCTGTTCTTTTCGATTGAAGCGACCGAGGTCGCCGCCGGCGTTCCGCCCGGAAGGCTGGAGGAGCTGCTGCAGCGAATGCGGAAACGCCAGACCGCGGGGCATGCGGCAATGGGAGTCTATCTGCCCGGGTTGAAGCGGTTGGCCCTGCTGACATTCCGTGGCGAGAGTGCGAAAAACCTGGATTGGCCGGCAGACAAGTCCGAGACCTGGCGCCGACTGGATGTGTCCATCCTGCAGGTGGCGATATTGGACGGGATACTCAACCTCGGGGAGCGCGAACTGGCTCAGGGAGACTTTGTGGAGTATGTCAGCGAGGCCGGCGAAGCGGTGCAGAAGGCGGCGGACCCCTCCTGCCAATGCGTCATCCTGCTCAATCCCACCCCCATGAAGCAGGTCGAGGCCGTTGTGGAGGCCGGAGACCTGCTACCCCAGAAAACCACCCACTTTCACCCCAAGCTCATGGAAGGCCTGGTGTTTGCCAAGCACCTCTGAGCGGAATGGAGGTTTCGGGAGAGAGTCCGGGAGGGGAACTCAGTGGATCTCCAACATCCGGTCCACCGCCCGCTTGGCTTTCAGGCGGATTTCCTTCGGGACATCCACGACATATCGGTTCTGGAGGAGTGATTCGAGGGTATCCTGCAGGGTGATCTGGTTCATGTGGGGGCAACGGACGCTGCACAGGCGGAGCATCTCCTTGTCGGGGTTTTCGGCCGCGACGTTGTCTGCCATGCTGCATTCGGTCAGCAGAAGATAGCGGGGGGACCGGGCCTGTTCCACAAAGCGAATCATGGCCGAGGTGCTTCCCGAAAAATCGGAGGCCTCAACAACCTCCGGACTGCACTCGGGGTGGGCCAGCACCACCACGTCGGGAAACTGCCGGCGCACGTTCTCGATATCTTCCACGTTGAACTTCTCGTGAACCTCGCACTTGCCGTGCCAGCCGAGGAGCTGGTAGTCCATGTGAGGATCCTGCTTCCCCTTGGGTATGGGCCTGTCAGTGGGGAAAATGATGTGCTTTCCGCTTTCGCGTGCCACGTTTCTGGCCAGGTATTCGTCGGGAAGAAAGATGACCGTGTCTGTCTTGAACGATTCAATGACCGCCAAGGCGTTGCTGGACGTGCAGCAGACATCGCTTTCGGCCTTGATGTCGGCGTAGGTGTTGACGTAGGTCACCACCGGAACGCCCGGGAAGCGCTCGCGCAGTTCCCGGACATCCTCGGCGGTGATGCTGGCCGCCAGAGAACAGCCCGCCTCCAGCGAGGGGATCAGCACCGTTTTCTCAGGACTCAGGATCTTGGCGGTTTCCGCCATGAAGCGGACTCCGCAGAAAACGATGGGATCGCCGTCGGCGGTGGCAGCCCGGCGACTCAACTCCAGGGAGTCTCCGGTGAAATCGGGCACTGAATGGTACAGCCCCGGCTCCATGTAGTTGTGCCCCAGGATCACCGCGCCCAGATCGCTCTTCAACTGGTTGATACGACAAGCCAATTCGGCCTTGGCACGGATTTCAAAATCGGGCAGGACGTCGTGCAGCTTCTCCCGGAGGAGGTCATAGGTTTGCAAGGCATCTTCAGTCATTGGACTTCAACCTGTCGCCGGGTGGATACCGGGCAGGCAATGAGAACTGTCATTGCGCAGGAAAACCAGTATAACGCCTTCAATCGTGACCGCGCAACCGCAGCTCCCGGCGCCAGCGGGCGTAGGCCGCGATGTCCTTCCACCTCGCATTGCTGAGGCCATTGTCTCCGTAATTGGTCTCCATTCGCCATCGCAGGTAGTCTCTGGGCGGGAACGGCAGAAAGGGAAAGCGGCGATACCAGCGCCGGTCTCGGAAGGTCCAGCAGATTCGAATGAGTTCCAGGAGCACAGTCACGGTCGGTTCCCCAATGCCCGACGCACTTTTCAGGAAAAATCGCGCAGGGTCCGATCGTTGCGGATTTCCCGTTCCAGCCGTTCTGCAAATGCCAAATCGTATTCCTTGTGCTCGGGGGATGGGTGGCAGTCCCGGTACTTCGCATAGCAATGGTAGCAGATGGTCAGCTTGGGAAACCTTCGAAAGTACCGGTCAAAGCCAAGGACACCCGGAACCAGGCTGATTCCATAAGTCCAGTACGCCAGCCCCAGTCCCAGCAGCAGATACACCAATCCCATCAACTTCCGTGGTTCCTCGCGCACGTAGAAGTCCCCCTGCCCGCATACCGCGCAGCGGTCGACCCGGTTCCCGGTGAGGTGTGCCTGGGTAAACCGCAGGGGCTGCTTCGTCCCGCAGGAACCGCAGGCCACGGGAACGCCCTTCCGCTGGGGACGAGCCTGGCATTCCGCATAGCAGCGCCGGCAAAGAAAGGTAATGCGCATGGTCGATCCCTAATGTCTTCTCCGCTCGGCCATGCGGATCAAACAGAGCCGAAACGGCCGGCCGTCGGTGAAGACGAACCACGAATGAACACGAATAGGCGCGAAGACCGATGGACCTCAATAGCTTAAACGGGCCGCCACGGACTGTCCTCTGCTCAAATGCAACAGCGAAGCTTGGATTGCCTGCTGCTCACGCCGCTTCTTACCCCTCGCCAAGTGGATCGCCGGCGACGACAGTCTGGCTGAAGAAATCCTCCAGGTCAGTTGGATCACGATCCTCCAATCCATCAATCATGCCTGCTTTGTCGGCCCCAAGGCTTGTCCCTGGGTGCATCGAATCGTCACCACGGCCAAGAATTACCAAAGACAACGGGTTCGTCGCCGCGAGGATCCGCTCCAAGGCGAGAGAGCCCCCGGCCTGGACCCTGAGGCTCTCGCCCAGGAATGAGAACTCCATGTTCTGCTAGGGAAATGATCGATCTCGTGCCAGGAACGTACCGCCAAGTCGACAAGCTGCGCCTGTACCTGGGGTTTCCCAACAAGCAGATCGCTCGACGCCTTCACGTTCCTTGCGGGAGTGTCGCCGTCCGCATGAAACGCGCCATCACTCTGCTCAAGCGCCGCATCGATGCGCGTGCTCGATGGTTGCCGCAACACGCTTCCAGGCAGTCTTGAACGCCCCCTCTGAAAAAAAATTGTAATAAATTCCCGTTTCGACTGTTTATAGGGATAGGGGAAAATTCTTTTCCAATCCAAACCACGAACCGAGGAGGGTAGCATGGAAACGAGATTGATGATTGTGTTGGTCCTCGCCGGACCGCTGATGGCATTCGGTGGCACCGACCCGGAGACGGGCACGGTCGCTGAACGGATTGTGCAGGAAGCCGAGGCCTCCGTGGAACGCATCAAGACCGTCATCGAGGACGCCCGTCGGGGAGACCCTGAATCTCAGTTCCAGCTCGGAAGGATGATTCGGGACAATATCAACGAGTGGTATAAAAGGGTTCCCTCAAACGATCTCCCGAATTTCAAGGCTCTTCCGAAGGCACAAGCCAAAGCGATGCTGGAGGCGCGGACTTGGTTTACCCGAGCAGCTGAGCAGGGACACGACGGGGCTCAAATGGAACTGTCGAAGCTCTACCGTCGTAAGTACCACGCTGATTATTCTTTCATGACCGACTATATTCTGAGCCACGCTTGGCTCAAGGTCGCCCTGGACAACGGGGCCAGTTCCTACAAAACTGTTTTTGGACATAGAGTACCCACAGACAGTTGGTTGCGAACCAAGATGACCACCTAGCAGGAAGCCGAGGCTGAAAAACTGTCGGCTAAGATCCAGGAGCGCATCGAATCCTCGAAATCGAAGTAACATCCTTCCACAGCACCTAGAAAGTCTTCCCACAGGGAATGCTTACTCGAAGCGATCCAGTCGTCCAACCAAGTCCAGTAATGTGCATAAGTGTCTCTATAATAGCCAGTTATACCGATATTTAAGCACCCGCCCCTTTCCCATAGCAATTCGCATTGTACCCATGCATCCATCATTTTGTGGGGATATACATGGCAACAACAATACCGACTGAAACGACCCCATCAGAGCGATATGTCTCATAAATACAATCACTTAACTGTTAATGGATCGTCTTTTTTTGGGTGAAGTTCCGTTTAATCCATGTAGATCCGCTCATGGATGACATGCGCACTCGGCTTTCCCGCGAGGTCGAGGCTCATCCAGGCGACCGTAATGGAGGGAACACCAGGCTGGATCCGCACTCAGCGGCGTTCCGGTACGAGGCGGCACGAGGGAGTGGAGTGATGATGGACGCTGTCACGCCACTGCGCCCAGGCCGTTCTTCGCTACTAGCGTCAGGAGTTTCAATGATGCGCCGCGCGGCCGCTTCTCACCGCGCTCCCACTGGCTTACCAGCCCGGTCGTCACGTTGAGATGGCGCGCGAACACCGCCTGACTCGCGTTCTCGCGAAGCCGTAGCGCGCGGATATCCTTCGGCGCCATCTCCTCGACAGGCGTGAGGCACATCTCGTCGAACGTCCGCATGGTCCGCTTGGACATCAAGCCGGCTTCGGCGAGTCCGAGCGCCGCCTCATGAGCTGCCGCCAGCGCTTCACTCTTGTATTGCTTGGTCATCGCATTTCACCTCGACTATCGCTCCAACCGCCTGCGCCGCAGAGATGCCTGTCCGGTCCAGCGCCAGATACTCGTCGGCCAGCAGCCGGAACGTCTCCAGCTCGTCCCGGCGCAGATTCTCTCGGCCGCTCTTCGCAAATCCGTACACGAAGAACGCCAGCTTGCCCCGCCGAAACAGCACGATGGTGCGGAACCCGCCGGACCGGCCGCCACCCTTGCGGGCAATGCGCTGCTTGATGACGCCACCGCCGAGATCGGCATCGACCAAACCCCTGAGTGCGCGCAGGACAGCCTCGCACAATGCGGCATCGCTGATTCCTTCCCGAGTGGCGAACCGGGCGAACGCCTTGGTTTTGAACGTCTGCAAGTATGACCCCGCGAACACCCGTCACTGTTCGTATTCTATAACACCAAGTGAGGGTTTTGTCATTCCAGCCTCTCGACCTAGGATAATCAGGACTGCAAGTCCTCCGTCTCCAGAAAAATCCTGTGCATCCTGTGCATCGATGTGAATCAATAATCTTCTCGTGCACGACTTTGAACAGGTTTCCGGCCATCGGGCGCAAGCGTTTGTATTCAGGCGGGGACTGAAGTTCCTTGCCGCTTAAATGTCCAGGAACACCTGCAACCAATGGCCCGACCCGCGCTTGCGGATCTCGAGCTGGTGGTAGGTGATCGCCTTGACGTCCAGCCGAACGGCATGGCGAAGTCGATCGAACGGTTCTCCTCGAACCTGAGCCTCCAGGAGATGGGACGATAGCCGTCCGATCCTGAATTCTCGCGGGGCGAATTTCAAACCGTCGTAGAGGTAGAGCACCTCGGTCAACCACCTGACCAGAAGTTGCTGAGGGT
>VXMN01000287.1 GCA_009841055.1 Acidobacteriota bacterium | reverse complement strand
TTCGTCTTTAAAAGAGATCGGTAGTTTCTTCCTCGAATGATCTGTCCGGCAGGGCGGGGGCGGGGCTTACCTGAAACGCCCCTGTTTCGCCCCCTATGAGCCGTTTCGTCGTATGGAACGGCTGCGCAATCAAGTGAAAAGTGAATAGTGGATCGTGGAGCCTTTTGCAAAATTGAGCAGTGGGGCGTTTGCCGGAATTGGCCACAAAAGGCACAAAAAACACAAATTATGGCTTTTGTGCCTTTTGTGCCTTTTGTGGTTAGACAGTCTTTTTCACCAAGTCGAACCCGATATCGAAAAAGGCAGGACCTCCGCGGATTTTGCAAAAAGCTCAGTGATTAGTCGATAGTTATTTTATCGACTCGTTAAGCAACTGAAACAAACCTGTTTCACTCTCGTATGATCCGCACTGCGGGGCGGGGGGCCGCTAACCACTATCCACTTGGCCGCGCCGCCGTCCCATCCGACGGGGCGGCTGATACAGGATGAAACAATGGTGTTCCAGGCAAGGTTCAGAGTTGAGCGGAAATCTCGTCCAGGCGGGATTGGTTCACCAGGATTTTCCCCTCTTCCTGCATCCGGGTCCTGGTCCCTTCCAGGAAGGCGTCGAAAACAGTCTGCCGCTTGCGGGTCAACAATCGGTTGCGTATTTCCTCTTTTTCCGCGGCGAACTCTTCCGGATCGATATCCTGCCTCTCGGTGAGAACGGCCACCACCAGCCGCCTGCCCACCTGGATGGGCTCGCTGACCTCTCCTTCCCTGGCCGAAAAGGCAAACTCGTCCAGCGCAGTGCTTGCGCCAAGATCGGGAATGGAACCATTGCGGCTGAAGGGATCGCTGAGCTTGACCTCGATACGGTCCCGCCGCGCCGCGGATGACAACTTGCGACCGCCCCTCACTTTCTTGACCAGGTCCTCAGCCTTGGATCGAGCCGCATCATTGCTCTTCCTGGTCAGCAGATCCTGTTCCACCCTGCGGCGAACCTCTTCGTATTCAGGAACTTCCGAGGGCTTTACCTGGACCAGACGGGCCAGAACGAACCCGTTGGGGACCCGCTGGGGCGCGCTGACGCCCCCCTCCGTCATGGAAAACACCCTGGTCGACAGATCCGGCGCGTTTCCGATCCCCGGGATCGCGGCTCCCGGAGAGAAAAAGGGCGAGGTTTCAGTCACCAGGTTCAACTCCTTGGCAATGTCTTCAAAGGAGCGCTCATTCCTGGTTTGCCGGAAGGCCTTGTCGGCCAGGTCTCTTGCCGTCGCCTCGGCCTTTTCGCTGGTCAGCGAAGACTCGATGAGGCCCTTCACCTCCTCGAAAGCCTGGGTGCGAGCGGCCTGCTTTTCAAGCACCTTGACGATGTGAAATCCAAACTGGGTGGTGACCAGATCGCTGATCTCACCCTTGGCCAGGCCGAATGCCGCCCGTTCGAATTCAGGCACCATCCTGCCTCGGCCAAAGAATCCCAGGTCTCCGCCGTTTGCAGCCGAACCGTCCTCGGAGTGCTGCCGCGCCAATTGGGCAAAGTCCTTGCCCGCCCTGGCTTCTTCAAGAACCTCCTCGGCCTTCTGTCGAATCTTCTGCACCGACTCGGGGGACTCGCCGGCGGTCTTGAAAAGAATGTGAGAAGCCTGAACCTGTTCCTGAACCTGAAATTCGGACCGGTTCCCGCGGTAATAGTCCTGCATCTCCTCGGCAGTGGGTTTGAAGGTGGCCCTGAGCCGGCCCGTGTCCGCCAGGAGATACTCGATCTTACGCTGCTCCGGAAGACGGTAGCTTGACTTGTTCTCCTCGTAGTGGGCCTTGATTTCATCCAGGCCTATGAACTCCTTTCCCTCGAACGAAGCCGGATCGACGACCGCGTAGCGGATTCGGGCCTTCTCGTTCCGAAGCCGAAAGTCTTCCTCTGCCTCCCAGTCGGAGACATTCACATATTCGGTGACCAGGCCACGCAATTTTTCCTGCATGATCTCGTAACGAATCGATTCCTCGAACTGCTCCACGGTGAGTCCGTTTTGGCGCAGGATCGCCTTGTATCGTTGGAGGAAAAAGTTCCCCTCTTCGAGAAAGGCCGGAACGGTCAGGATCTTCTCCTGAATTTCCTCCGAGGTGGCATCCACTCCCAGCCGGCGTCCTTGTTGAAAGACAATCTCCCGGCTGATGAGCTGATTGAGGATCTGCTGCTCAATCCTCAACTGACGCAATAACTTGCGATCGTAGGGCACGCGGCTGCTGCGCAGGAACCGGAACAGGGCATCCCTCAACTCCGCAGGCGAGATCTCGGCGCTCCCCACCTGGGCGACAAAGGGCGCGCCGATCTCTTGCCCCCATCGCATGCCGGCTCCCGGGATCAGGTAAGCCACCAGCCCTACCACCAGCAGCGGAAGAAACAACCAGGCGAACAACCGCTTTCGCCGACGCATGAGATCCAGGATCATTGGTCTTCACACTCTCCTGTTCGAGCAGCCGTCAATGGTGCGACAGCCGTAGGCCAACAACGGGCAAACTTCAAGAACGCCATTATACCAGAGCCGGAAACGCCGGACAGCAATCCCCCGAACAAGTGCCGGTTAAGTGTTTGTAAATTAAGGGGAACTTTGCTATGCTGGAGCAGATCGCAACAGAGTTGCCGCCCGCTTCGACCGGGGTCCAGGCACGACGTCTCCCAACGCAACCTGGATCCGTCACAGCTACGGACTGAATGAGTTTTCGAACCGCTTTCCACCTCTTTTCCAGCGACCTCGCCATTGACCTGGGCACGGCCAACTCCCTGGTTTACGCCAAGGGCAAGGGAATCGTGGTGGACGAGCCCTCCATCGTGGCCGTCAACGAATCCAACGGCGCTGTGGAAGCCGTGGGCCGGGAAGCCAAGTACATGCTGGGACGCACCCCGGCCAACATCGTCGCCATCCGGCCGTTGAAGGACGGCGTCATTGCCGACTTCAAGATCACCGAAAGGATGCTGACCTACTTCATCCGCAAGGCCCATGGCCGCAAGTTGCTGGTCCACCCCAGGATTGTCATTGGAGTGCCCTCGGAAATCACTCAGGTCGAGAAGCGAGCCGTCATAGACTCGGCCTACAGATCCAAGGCCAGCGAGGTCTACCTGGTGGAGCAGGCCATGGTGGCGGCACTGGGGGCGGGACTGCCGGTCTCCGAACCTTCAGGGAACCTGGTGGTGGACATCGGAGGCGGGACTACCGACATCGCCGTCATCTCCCTGTCGGGAATTGTCTACGGCCGTTCGGTCAGGCTGGCCGGCCACGAACTGGACGACTCCATCATTCGATACATCCGGGCCAAGCACAACCTGCTGATCGGCGAACGCACCGCGGAACAGATAAAGATCGAAGTCGGTTCGGCCTATCCTCTGGACGAACCGGTCACGATGGAGATCAAGGGTCGCAACCTGGTCGAGGGAATTCCGAAAACCGTGGTCATTACCGACAGCGAAATTCGTGAAGCGCTGGCGGAGGGCGTGGGTGCCATCGTCAATGCCATCCGGGCGGTGCTGGAAAAAACCCCTCCGGAACTCTCGGCCGACATCGTGGACAAAGGCCTCATCCTGACGGGAGGGGGCGCCCTGCTTCGGAACCTCGACAAGTGCATCCGGGAGGAAACCGGGCTGCCGGTCACCGTGGCGGAAGATCCCCTGTCCTGCGTGGTCCGGGGCACAGGACAAATGCTGGGAGATTTCGATCTCCTCAAGAAAATCTCTGTCGACTCCTACTGACGACGTCACGACCGGAACCCAGGCCAAGGACTGGCGCCGGGCTCAAGGCCCTCCGGAGGCGTGGCAACCATGAAGCCGCTATTCCAGTCGCGAAAAGAAGCGGTGATCGTCATTGTTACCCTGGCGGCTCACCTGGCGCTGCTCTCGACCCAGATCCCGAAGGTCAATTCCACTCCCCTGTTGCGCACCTGGGCCATGGAGTTCGTGATGCCCTTCCTGAGGGGAGCTGTCGGCGGCGTCAGCAGCCTGAGCGGGCTTTGGGAGAACTACGTCCGCTTGCGGGTCGACAAGGAAGAACATGAGCGCCTCAAGAGCGAGGTGCAGGAATACCAGCAAACCCTCCTGGTCTACGAGGAAGAGGTCCGCAGACTCAAACGGTTGGAGGTTCTGGACCTGGTCAAGGCCGCCCTGAACCGACCCAGCGTCGCCGCCAGCGTGATCGGCGGAGACGATCGCATGGGCTACAGCTCCAGAGTCGTGGACAAGGGATCCAGCTCGGGTGTCAGTTGGGATTGCCCGGTGATCAACTCCGAGGGCGTGGTGGGTCGGGTCGTGCACGTTTCCAGGAACAGCGCGGTGGTCCAGTTGATCTCGGACCTGGACAGCGGCGTGGGCATTCTGCTGGAAACCAGCCGCGCTACCGGCGTTTTGAGGGGCGCCGGTCAACAAACGGCCACCATTCACTATGTCCCTCTCACCGAAAAGGCTTCCCCGGGAGAGCGCGTGATCACCTCGGGACTGGATCGGATCTACCCCAAGGGGCTGCTGGTCGGAAGCGTGCTGTCGGCGACCTCGGTTCAGACCGGTTTGCAGCAGGTCAAGGTTGCCATCGCCGCCCGCATGAAAAAGCTTGAAGAGGTCCTGATTCTCAAGAAAGAGTCGGCAGGATGATGCAATCCCTCGTCCAGTCCCTGGTGGATGTACTGCTGCTGACGGGGATGGTGGTCATTGAAGGCGTGTCCGCCCACTTCTTCCCCAACGCCGCCGCCTTGTTGAACCTGCCGCTGATCGTCCTGCTCTACATGACGCTGACCCAGGCCGACCTGCCCTGGATTCTGTTCCTGGGAGCACTGGTCGGCCTGCTGCAGGACAGTCAGGGCGTCCACCTTCTGGGACTCAGCGGATTCTGTAACCTTTCGGTATGCATCCTGGTGTACCTGGGCAGCACCATGATTGCGATGGATGGCTGGATCATGCGCACAAGCATTCTCGGACTGTCCTTTCTGGTCTCCGGATTCCTCTCCTGGGTCCTGAGGGTTGCTTTCCTGGACCGGTACGAGAGCCTCATGTTCGACCAGTTGCTGATGGGCGGCCTGGTTTGCGCCGGCCTTGGGCTGCCGATCTTCACTCTTTTCGATCGAGTCCTGAAAGAGCGAGCACGCTGAACCATGCAACTCCGAGACTTCTACAAAGACAAGGAGACGACTCAGGCTCGAATCCCGATTCTTCAGGTGTCGATCATCGTGGGATTCCTGCTGCTGCTGGCCGGACTGTGGAAGGTGCAGATCCTGCGGCACAACTACTATTCCGCCATGGCCGAGCAGAATCAGATCCGATCCATCCGCTGGGTGGCCCCTCGCGGCAAGATCCTGGATCGCTATGGGCGGCCGCTGGCCAACAGCCGCCGTTCCTATACTCTCAGCGTGACCAGAAAGGACCTCGCGGAGCTCGAATCCTCTCTTGAACTCCTGACAGAGGGTCTCCAGTTCGAGCCCGGCTTCCTGAAATCCCAGATCGAGAAGCAGCGACGCCGGCCCAGGTACCTGCCCCTGGTCCTCAAGGAGGATGCCGGAATCGGCGATATTTCCTTCATCGAGGCGCACCGCCAGGAGCTTCCGGCCATTCAGGTGGTTCCCCATCCCATCAGAAATTACCCCGAAGACGAGGTGGCGGCTCACCTGCTGGGTTACGTGACCGAGATTTCGGAGAATCAACTGGAATCGGGGATATTCGGAGACACGGCCAAACCCGGAGACATCGTTGGCCAAAAGGGGGTGGAACGGGTCTACGACCATATCCTCAGGGGAGTGGACGGAAAAAAGACGGTCCGGGTCGACAGTCGCGGTCGCGAGATCGAAACCATCGAGATGGTTCCGCCCCACGCCGGAGACAACCTGCGTCTGACCATCGATATCGATATTCAGCGGGCTGCCGAGAAAGCCTTCGGAGACAAGGCGGGAGCAGCCGTCGCCGTCGATCCCAAGACCGGGGAGGTGCTCTGCCTGCTGAGCCGCCCCGCTTTCGATCCCAACAGCTTCGCCACCCGAATCAGTCGGCAAAAGTGGGACCAACTGCTGCTGGATCCCCAAAAACCCATGCAGAACCGGGCGATTCAGAGCCGCTTTCCCCCGGGCTCGGTGTTCAAGATTTTCCTGGCCGTCGCCGGCCTGCAGGAAGGGGTGCTGACCCCGACCCATACCGAGTACTGTACGGGGGGCACGCGGATCTACGGCCGTCGCTTCGCCTGTTGGAAGAAGGAAGGACACGGAGAGGTCAATCTGCACAGCGCCATCGTGTCTTCCTGCAACGTGTTTTTCTATCGCCTGGGTCGAAAACTGGGGATTGACAAGATTGCGGTCCACGCCAAGGCCATGGGATTGGGATACAAGACCGGTATCGACCTGTTGGGCGAAGATCCGGGGATCATCCCCTCCCCCGAGTGGAAGCGGCGCATCTACAATGCCAACTGGTATCCCGGAGAAACCATTTCGGTGGCCGTCGGCCAGGGCGCGGTTTCCCTGACACCCATTCAACTCGCCCGGGCGTTGGGGGGGCTGGGTCTGGGAGGTGTCTACAGCGTGCCGCACGTGGTCCCGTCCGAGGAACGCAATCGCGCGGGCAAGCGGTTGCCCGCCGCATTCAAGCCGGATCCCCCTCTCGAACCCCGGACAGTGCGCCTCGTCAGTCAGGGTCTGTGGGGTGTGGTCAACGAGTACGGCACCGGCAGGCGGGCCGCCGTGAAGGGATTCGATGTCTGCGGCAAAACGGGGACGGCCCAGGTCATCAGCCGGGAAGGGCGGCTGCGCCTGAAATCCGAAGGCGAGCCCTTCCAGGACAACGCCTGGTTCGTCGGCTTCGCCCCCAGAGACCTGCCGGAAATTGCGGCCGCCGTTTTCGTGGAACAGGGAGGAAGCGGCGGCGCCAGCGCGGCCCCCGTCCTTCAGGCCATGTTCCAGGTCTATTTCGACAAGCACAAGAAAAAGCAACCTCAAGACGGAGCCGGCTCGGAGCAAATCACCTTTTCCCTGCCTTCCGAACGGGTGAACTAGTGTTCCGAGACGGGAGCGTGGTGTTCCGAGACAGAGAACCGACCTAACTTGCCCAAACAGATCCTGCCCTATCTCAAGCAGTGTGACTGGGTGCTGCTTTCCCTGGCCCTGGCCATCGCCGCCGTGGGCGTGGCCGAGATCTACAGCGCCACCCAATACGAGCTGTCGGAATCCTTTTACGTCAAACAGATCTACTACATCATCCTGGGATTGGTGATGCTGGCCCTGGTCGTCAGCCTGGACTATCGACTCCTGTCCCAGCAGGTGCCCTATATCTACCTGGTTGCAGTGCTCTCGCTGCTCCTGGTCCTGTTCGTTGCCCCGGCCATACACGGAACGCGTGGATGGATTCCGCTGGGAGCCTTCAAGATCCAGCCCGCGGAATTCGCCAAGGTGGCCCTCGTGCTGACCCTCGCCCGCTTCCTGAGCGAGATCCGCACCCACTATCTCAACTCCAGCGAAATCATCAAGGCCTGTCTTCTGGCGGGACTGCCCCTGGGACTGATTCTGCTGCAACCCGACCTGGGTTCGGCCATTACCCTGGCTCCGCCGCTTGCCGTCGGCCTGGTGCTTGGAGGACTCCGCCGCAGGTGGATCCTCGCCGGCGTTGTCCTGGCGACCTTGATTACCGCCGCCGGATGGTATAGTCTCAAGCCGTATCAGAAGGAGCGTGTCTACACGTTCCTGGAGCCGGAACGGGACCCTCGCGGCCATGGATACCAGGCAATCCAGTCCCAAATCGCCATGGGTTCCGGCGGGCTTCTGGGAAAGGGAGTGACCCGGGGAAGCCAGACGGCGCTGGGTTTTCTTCCCGAACGCCACACCGACTTCATATTTTCGGTGGTGGGCGAAGAGCTTGGATTCGCCGGATCGTTCATTATTCTGGCTTTCTACTTTCTGATCATCATGCGTTCGATACGCATCGCACAGACCGCGCGAGACAAGCTCGGAGTGTTTCTCGTGCTGGGGTCGGTGAGTGTGCTCTTTTTCCATATCCTGGTGAACGTCGGCATGGTGGTGGGCCTGGCGCCCATCACGGGCATTCCCCTTCCATTGCTGAGCTACGGGGGATCTTCGATGCTCACCACATTCATATTGCTGGGATTGATCATCAACGTCGGAATGAGACGGTTCGTGTACTGATTCCGACCGGACGTCCGGTCTATTGACGCTAACCGGGGCAGCCGGGGTTGAAGCTCCGAGCCGGCCCTGAGATTTACAAACGTTTTTTCCAAATATCGCGACCCGTTCCCGCTTCGACAGGGATTGTCGATCGGATCGGGGTTATTGAGAAACACCCAAGAGCTTGAACGGTATTGTTCCCGGCGAGCCCGACATGCTCGTCAGAGGAAGCTAGGCATTGGCATGGCCACAGGATTAGATCCATGATGGGATCGACAGGACTCTCGCTCGATTCAGGGATGAGTATGCCTCACCAACCCGGGCATTCGACTCTCTACAACCCACCCTCTGCCCCACCGAACAGCTCCTCAGTGTTTCATCAAGGAGGAGTCCCCAATGTCGAAGGAGCTTATTGTTTCCGCTTCGTCACAAGAAACCAAGGCCGCCATCCTGGAGGGCGGCGAAGTCGTTGAAATCCACATCGAGCGCGAAGGAGACCAGGGAATCGTAGGAAGCATCTGCAAGGGTCGAGTGACCAAGGTGCTTCCGGGAATGCAGTCGGCTTTCGTCAATGTCGGCCTGGAACGGGATGCCTTCCTCTATGTCTCCGATTTTTTCGAAGACACCGACGAATATGACCTGATTTCAGGCACGGCCGACGAGCAGGACGCCAAGCCCGACAAGGACACTGGTCCCGAAACCGCCAGGCAACCCACCCCCGGCGGAGAAGACTCCGGCGGCTCCCGCTACCCGGACCGTCGCATGCGCCCCCGGCGGGCCAGGCGGGGCCGCTTGCGGGGCAAGCGCCAGGAGGCCGCTCCTTCAGAGCCCGCCGCCCCCGCAG
>VXMN01000288.1 GCA_009841055.1 Acidobacteriota bacterium | reverse complement strand
CCTCGTGCCGGGAAGGACGGGCGTGGAGCTGCTCCTCCATCATCTCGGCCGACCAGAAGGAAGGCTGGTAACGGATTGCGGCGATCAACCGTCCGGAGTGCAACCGCAAGAGAGTCGTCTCGAAAGACCAGTCCGGCAACGGGGTTCGCTCCCCCCAACTTCGGCCGCCGTCGGTGGACCGAAGAACGTAGCTGGCGGTAAAGGGAGTCTCCGTCCAAGGCTGCAAGGACCTTTCAGCCGCCTGTCTGATCTCTTTCGCACGGGTCGAGTTCGCGCCCAGGCGCTGGGGCCAGAGCACGGTTCCGTCCGGCAATTCGGTCATTCGGTTCGAGGCGTTTCCAATCGAAGGGAAAGGCGCCTTCTCGACCCTGAACGGTCCTTGCCAACTCCCGCCGCCGTCTTGGCTTCGAATCACATAGCACTCCGCTTCGAGTCCCGCGACCCCGCAGCCATCTTCTGCCTGGCGGAACGCCCAGAGGAGGGTGCCGTCTCTCAGGGTCCCGAATGCGTCGCTTCGCAGTGCCCACCGATTGTCGAAAAAGAGCCAGCGCGACGAGTCCCTCGCCAGGGTTTGGTCGAAGAACTGCCACCAATCCAGGCGTCTTTGGCGCCAGGTCCGTCCCTCGTCGCCGGAGGCCAGCAGGATGCTTTCGAGCCCCGGACCCTCCGTGGAGAATCCGGCGTAGAGGACGCCGTCCCGGGTCCTGCCCATGGGAGCCCCCCGGCCCCACGGGACCACCACGAATTGAGCCGGAACGGTTCGAACTCTCTTCCCGTCGACAGTGACCGCTATCCGGGTCTTTTGGGGAGCCGGGTCCGATGGAGATTCCTCTGCCCGCAACGGTTTCCAGCCACCGGACAATGTTGTGGCCGCCAGCCACCCTCCACAGCCGGTAGCCAGGAAGCCCCGACGATCGGTCATGAGTGCCGATGGTCCTGGAGATTCCCGGATGGAGTGGTTAATTGGATCGTTGTTTTTCACGGCATCCTCCTGCCGGCAGGCTCAGGATGGTCTATGCGGGCAAGCCTATCACTCATCAGACGGGATATGTGCCGATAGTTTAAACCCTGAGCTGCCGAAAATCTGGTATTTTCAGGGTCTTCCAAAACTCGGAGGTCGCAGGTTCGAGAGACTGCCGTTGCCTCGGTCCAAAAGGAGAATCCTATTGATGAACACCCCTATTCTGCTTCATGAGATCACTCGCGAGAAAGCACGGGAACTGGCGCCCCAAACGCTACTGGTGCTTCCGGTCGGCGCCGTCGAGCAACACGGCCCGCACCTGCCGGTCGGCACCGACTTCCTCACCGTCGAGCATGTGGCTCGGGGAGCGGCGGAACAGGCCAGGGAACAAATTTCCGTCCTGGTCGCCCCCACCTTGCCCTTTGGTTCCTCCCATCACCACCTGTCCTTTGGAGGTACCTTGTCTCTCAGCACGGAAACCTATTACCGCGCTCTTTTCGACCTGGGGGAATCCATGGTGATCTCCGGATTTCGCAGCCTGGTGCTGATCAACGGTCATGGGGGCAACCACGAGTTGATCCAGCTCGTTGCCCGCGATCTGGCCATCAAGCACGATATCAGGTTTGCCGCCATGTCCTATTGGACCGTGGCCTGGGATGCCCTGGTGGAAGAGGGAGCTCACCTGAACGGAAATCTCCCCGGGCATGCCGGCTTCTATGAGACGTCCCAGATCATGGCCCTGCGCCCGGACCTGGTGGTGGAGCCGCTGCCCCATCGCGAGGGAGACCAGGGCTCCGACCCGCGCAGTTTCTACGGTCCCTATCGGTCGGAAAAACACCGGTTTCTGGAGGACCTTGACGGGTATACCGACAGCCCCGACAGGGGCGACGCGGAGCGGGGAAAAGCCTACCTGGCAGCGGTGATCCGTTCCCTGGGCCAGGCCTTCGTCGAGTTCCACAAGTCCGGATGACGTGGGGGCGGCGGAGACTCTATCCAATCATCGGCAGGAGGAGAATCCCATGGGAGACCGTCTCAAGGACAGGGTGGCCATCGTCACCGGAGCCGGCTCGGTCGGGCCCGGTTGGGGCAACGGCAAGGCTGTCGCCGTGCTCTTTGCCCGGGAGGGCGCCAAGGTGCTGGCCGTGGATATAAATCCCGATGCAGCCGAGGAGACTCGCCGCATCATTCTGGAGGAGGGAGGAGAGTGCGCCGTCCACCGGACGGATGTTTCCCGGGCGGAACAGGTCAAGGCCATGGTGGATCGTTGCCTGGAGGTCTACGGAAGGATCGATATCCTCCACAATAACGTGGGGATACTGGAGGTGGGCGGGCCGGAAGAAACTTCCGAGGAGCAGTGGGACCACCTGTTCGCAGTCAACGTCAAGGGCATGTTCCTGAGCTGCAAATACGTCCTTCCGGTCATGGAACGCCAGGGCAAGGGCGCCATCGTCAACATTTCCTCATTGGCCGCGATTCGCTACACGGGCTACCCGGCGATTGCCTATCATGCCTCCAAGGGGGCCGTCAATCAGCTCACTCAGAGCGTCGCTCTCCAGTATGCTCCCAAGAACATCCGGGCCAATTGCATTCTGCCGGGTTTCATGAACACTCCCCTGATCGTGGAGCCGCTGAAAAACACCTATGGGCCGGGAGGCGTGGAGGAGATGGTCCGGAAACGGGACGCCGTGGTTCCCATGGGCAAGATGGGAGAAGCCTGGGATGTGGCCTATGCGGCGCTGTTCCTGGCCTCGGACGAGGCCAAGTACATCACCGGGATCGAGTTGGTGGTAGACGGCGGGATCACCTGCAAGGTGGGTTGAGCCTGGGGGGGTTGGCAAACTATGGACGGACAGTGGGTTCCAAGAGGATGCACCTGATTCGCCGCTACGCGGCTGCGGGATTGCCGGCTCCACACGACCCCGGGCTTCCACCCCCGTCAGCTAGAAGAGGCTGCCGTTGCTGCCAAACGGGACTTCTCTTGGATTTCTCTTAGCTTTCCCAGCAGGCGACCCTGAGCCGCAGCTACGCTGCTCTATAAGGATGGCTTGTAGGCAGCGTTTTCTTGGCCTACCCACGTCAACCGCAGCTTCGCAGCTCTCCCGTAGGCTGCGTTACTGCCGGGGGATAGGATTTTCTATCCCCAACTAACCACTATCCACTAACCACTGCTTTTTCAATGACTTTTCCGCCCACGTCGGTCAGGCGGAAGTCTCGGCCCTGGAATCGGTAGGTGAACTTCTCGTGGTCGATCCCCATGCAGTGCAGGACGGTTGCCTGGAAGTCGTTGATGTGCACCGGATCTTCCACCGGGTTGTAACCGAGGTCGTCGGTGGCTCCGACGGTGACCCCGGGCTTGATGCCTCCACCCGCCATCCAGATGGTGTAGGCTTTCATGTGGTGGTCCCTGCCGTAGTTCCCCCGGGTCATGTCTCCCTGGTTCATGGGGGTTCGCCCGAACTCCCCGCCCCAGATCACCAGGGTGTCCTCGAACAAGCCCCGCTGCTTCAAGTCCCGAATCAGCGCCGCCGCGGCCTGGTCGGTCTGGCGGCACTGCAGGGCGATATTCGAGGGCAGGCTGTTGTGGTGGTCCCAGCCGCGGTGGTAGAGCTGGATGAATCGCACCCCTCGCTCGACCAGGCGACGGGCCAGCAGGCAATTGTTGGCAAAGGAGGGAACTCCGGGCTGGGCGCCGTACTGCTCCAGCACCTTCGGGGGCTCCTGGCCCGTGTCCATCAGGTCGGGAACACTGGTTTGCATCCGGTAGGCCATCTCGAAGGACTTGATCCGGGCGGCGATATCGGGGTCGCCCACCGCATCCATTTTGAGGCGGTTGAGATCCCGCAGTCCGTCCAGCAGATGGCGCCGTGAACGGGTGGTGACGCCCCTGGGATTGGAGACAAAGAGGATGGGCTCTCCCCGGGAACGAAACTCGACTCCCTGGTGGCTGCTGGGCAAAAAGCCGCTCCCCCAGTAGCGGGACAACAGGGGTTGGCCTTGACCGCCCCCGGAAGTCAGGACCACGAACGACGGCAATTGATGGTTTTCGCTGCCCAGGCCGTAAGAGAACCAGGCGCCCATGGTAGGACGTCCCGGCTGTTGTCCCCCCGTCTGGATCAGGGTCACGGCCGGGTCGTGGTTGATGGCGTCGGTATGCATCGAGCGAATGATGGCCAGGTCGTCGGCGATGCCGGCCGTGTGGGGCAACAGCTCGGATATCTCGGCGCCGGACCGCCCGTGTTTCCCGAATTGGAATCTGGACCCGACGCATACCAGCTTGCGTCCGGCAAGCTGAGCGATCCGCTGGCCCCTGGTGACGCTTTCGGGCATGGGCTGCCCGGTCATTTCAACCAGTTTCGGCTTGGAGTCGAACAGATCCAGTTGGGATGGAGCTCCCGACATGAAGAGGTAGATGACGCGCTTGGCCGTGGGTGCGAAGTGGAGCCGGTTCAACGCGCCGTAGGATCTTCCGGCAGCGTCGCCATAGAGGTCTTCTCTCAGAAGCGATGCCAGAGCCAGCGACCCGATGCCCTTGGCCCCTCGACCGAAGAAGCGCCGTCTCGTCATCTGAAGGGCCAGCTCTTGTTCGAGTCTCATGGATCTACTCCTTGGTCATGGTCTCATCCAGGTTCAGGATCAGCTTCGCCACTCCGGTCCAGGCTGCCAGTTGGGTGACCTCGAGATCGGCGTCGGCCGGGGACTCCCCGATGCTCGCCAACTGCTGGGCCTTGGCCGCCTCTCCCCGGTAAGTGTCGAAAATCCTGTGGAAGGTGCGCTCGGTGATCTTCTCCTCCTCCGGTCCGGGCGGACGGGCCAGGGCGGTCCTATAAGCGAAACGAATGCGCTCCCTCACCGATGGTCCGGCTTCCTTGAGAATCCGCTGGGCAAAGATCCGAGCGGCCTCCACGTAGGTGGTTTCGTTCAAGGTGATCAGCGCCTGCAAGGGAGTCACGGTGCGCTCCCGGCTGACGGTGCAGACCTCGCGGTCAGGTGCGTCAAAGGTTTGCAGGATGGGATTGGGCACCGAGCGCTTCCAGAACGTGTACAGGCTGCGCCGATAGAGGTCCTCTCCCTCGCTCTGCTCGTACTTGGTGCGGCAGTAGAAGGCCTTGTTCTCCCAGAGTCCGGGGGGCTGATAGGGATAGACGCTCGGCCCTCCGGGGGGGCGGTCCCGGTCCAGCAGGCCGCTGATGGCCAGCACGTTGTCCCGGATGGCCTCGGCGGGCAGCCGCAGCCGGGGACCCTTGGCCAGCAATCGGTTGGCTGGATCCCTGGACAGAAGATCCGGGCGGAACCGGGAAGACTGCCGGTAGGTGGCCGACATCGCAATGGTCTTCAGCATGGACTGGACGTCCCAACCCCCGTCCACGAACTCCCGGGCCAGCCAGTCCAGCAGCCCGGGGTGAGAGGGCGGTTCGCCCTGAGTGCCGAATTCATTGGCGGTTTGCACGATTCCGGTGCCGAAGAATAGCTGCCAGAAGCGGTTGACGGCGACTCGGCCCACCAGGGGATGGCCGGGGTCGACCAGCCAGCGGGCCAGGGCCAGGCGATCGACCTTTTCTCCGGGGGGCAGGGAGGGCAGGAATTCGGGGACGCCTGCCGACACCCGCTCGCCCTTGCTCCGGTAGTCTCCCCGTACCAGGACGTGGGTGGGCCTGCGGTACTCCATGTCCTCCATCACCCGCACGGTGGGGATGTCCTGCTCCAGTTCCTCCTTTTCCTTGCGAAGCTGGGACAGTTGCCGGCCTAGGGCCTGCAGGCGCGGTGAGTTTTTCTGGCGAAACCAGTGCCTCAAGGCCGTCTTTTCCGCACCGTCTCTCTCCAGAAGCGGCTTGGCCGCCGCCGCCATCACCTGCATGAGCGCCTTGTCCTCCAGGGGTGCGTCCAGGGAAAAGTAGAATCCATAGCCGCCGCCATAGTTGACGGCCTTCAGGAGCAGGTCATTGGCTCCGGAGCGGAGGTCCACCTGCACCTCGATCGATTTGGCCGGCTCGCAGCCCTCGACCGCTTTGGCGAGAACGAGCCGTCCGTTCAACCAGACCTTGAGGCCGTCGGCATAGGGGGCGTTGGTGGCCACGAAGAATTTCAGCTTGCGGGCGGATTCGGCAAGGATCCGGCGGTGCAGGTAGGTGGCGGCCTTGTTTCCCAAAAGCGGTTGAGCTTTCCCGTCCTTCCATTCCGGGCGAGCGTTCCAGGACAACTTGCCGTCCTGGTAGCTCTTGGAGAAGTCCAGCTCCGATTCCGGCGGAAAGGATTGCGTGAAGGCTTCTTCGGCGGACTGGGCGATGAAGGGTCCGATCATCGACCACTCCTTCAGTTCCAGTTCCCGGCGGGTCCGATGGATTCTGGCCAGCTCTCCCTCCCATTCGGCCTGGGCCTCGTCCAGCCCGTCGTGGGTCATGTCGAGCCGGGCCTGGCGGCTCGATTGCAGGGTCCGGTGGGTTCGTTACAGTCGGCTCCGACGGGAGCGCTGGGCGGGGGACGGCAGCCACAGGTAGGGAGGGGCAGGGTCGCGGTCCAGGCCCTTCTCGGGGATCTGGTGGAAGAAATCGTACAGCCGGTAATACTCCTGTTGGGTGAAGGGGTCGAACTTGTGGTCGTGGCACTCGGCGCAAGCGACGGTCGAGCCCAGCCAGACCGTGGTGGTGGTGTTGACGCGGTCGATCACGTACTTGGAGAGGTACTCCTTGGCGTCGGCTCCGCCTTCGGTGCTGGTCATCCCGTTACGATTGAACGCGGTGGCGATTCTCTGATCCAGGGTGGGGTCGGGAAGCAGGTCCCCCGCCAACTGCTCCACCGTAAACCGGTCGAAGGGCTTGTTGGCATTGAATGCCGCGATCACCCAATCGCGGTACTTCCACATCGATCGGGGAAAGTCGACATGGTAGCCGTCGGAGTCGGCATAGCGAGCCAGGTCGAGCCAGTGCATGGCCATGCGTTCGCCGAAGTGGGGCGAAGCCAGCAGCCGGTCCACCAGCCTTTCATAGGCTTTCGGGCTCCCATCGGAAAGAAAGTCCTCGACTTCCCGGACCGTGGGCGGAAGTCCTGTCAGGTCGAAGGTCAGGCGCCGTATCAGGGTCCTGCGGTCGGCCTCCGGCGAGGGGCCGATGCCTTCCTGTTCCAGCCGGGCCAGAATGAAATGGTCGATGGCGTTGGCGGGCCAGCTCTTGTCGGCGACTTTCGGGAGCGCCGGCCTTTCCGGGCGGATGTAGGCCCAGTGTTTGCTCCAGGGTGCCCCCTGGCGAATCCAGCGGGTCAGCAGGTCGATTTGCCGGCGGTTCAGTTCCTTGCCCGAATAGGCCGGAGGCATCCTGAGAGCTTCGTCCTCGGCGGTGACTCGCCGGATGAGCTGGCTCTCTTCCGGGTTTCCGGGAACGATGGCCAGATTGCCCGAGTCCAGCCGGCCCAGGGCGGAATCTTGGGAATCAAGGCGCAAACCGGCCATGCGCTGGTTCTGATCGGGTCCATGGCAGGCGTAGCAGTTGTCGGCAAGGATGGGCCGAATGTCGCGGTTGAAGTCGAGAGGAGGGGTCTCCCCGGGTCCGGCCGCCTGCAGGGGGGCGACGAAAAAAGCCGCCACGAGGCAAATGAGGATCCCGGCGGCGCTTCCGAGAAACAACTGGCTTGTGGGTCTCAGGCAGCTCACGGTTGGCTGGCGCCTCCTCGCTTGAGGACGGGTGGGTTTCAATGCCGCGGTGCTGTCGCCGACTGCCGAGGATGTCCGGGATTCCAGTCCAAAGGGCAAGACAGAACCGGGTCTGTATGAACCCGCTCATTGTAGTCGAACCGATTCCCCGGCATCAAGGCGAAGCCGGCTTGCCCGCCGCAACCGAGCGTTATCCACGAAGGAGAACGACGAATCACGAATGGACACCAATTAACGAATGGATGCGTTGTTGTTGGGGGGAGGTGACAATGGAGTCACGTATGGGTAGATGGTTTACAAACATGGATGCACAGGATTTTTTCCGAAGACGGCAGGCTTGTAGTCCTGGACATACGCAAATCTCCAGGGGATCACCGCCCGAGTCAGCCTCTCGTTCATAGAGCGCGCCCTCGCTGCTGTGGTCGGGGCCTCGCCTGTCCCCGCCTCGCCCGGCGCGTCGCACGAGACGGGTGCCGGTGGTGAGAGCGACCCTGTTTTACGGCGCCGGCGCGCCACCGGGCAGGGGGGATGGTGCACGCCAAAATCCACCATCTCCCCTCCCCGTCGGGTCGCTCTCTCCACAGTGATCCCTGCGGGAAGGCTCTGGAAAGGCCTGCCCCCGTTAGTCCCCCATTAGTCACTGCGAATCAATGCTGAATTGCCGTCTCGAGTGCGTAGTTTTACGACACTGGTATAGGCGGTGGTTCCGGTCGTTCGGATCAAGGTTCCCGACTCTCGGTACTTTACCGGGTATTCGCTTAGGAGGTTACCGTATTGATTGTACCGGCAAGCAACTGCGGTGTTGCGTCGGGCGTGGCTGCCGTAGAACTGGGATTGCAGAAACTCGGCTTCAATCCCAGTAGCTGTGACCTGGAGCTTCCGGATAACTAGCGATGTTTCGTTCAGTTGTCCGTGCTCGTCAGTCATGCTTTGAGACACGTTCAACCATGATCCTGACGGTGCTTGCAACTCAACTACTTCTGTCAATGCCAGTGTGCTGGGGTGGTAGAAATTGACGTTGCGAGTCCCGGGCACCACCGCGAAAATACCCCTCGGGCAGATTCCGACTGCGGCGAGATCGACCAACGGATACAGAGTCCTATAGACGTTCTGCATACTTCCAGACGGATCATACAAGTTTGTATCCAACTGTAGAAACGAGCGGACATGGGTGCCGTCTGCACGGTACTTGTGCAGCAAAAACAACTTATCGGACCGACCAAAATATCGGTCGCTGCTCAGACCCGCCACAATCAGATCACCGCTGCCGTCAACAAGGATTCGCCGAGCCACAACAGGCTTACCCAGCAACACAGACCGTTGAAATTTTCCTTGATTGTCATAGACAAAAACGCCGGACTTGAAGGC
>VXMN01000349.1 GCA_009841055.1 Acidobacteriota bacterium | reverse complement strand
CTGACGGGCATCCTGCCGCCGGGTGGAGGATCGGTTCGGGTGGCCGGTTTTTCCTTGCCGGGCGGGGCGGTGGAGGCCAAGAAGCGCATCGGATATGTGCCGGAGGCGGCCGCGCTCTTCGAGAGCCTGACGGCGCAGGAGTTCCTGGAGCTGATGGGCCGCCTTCAGGAAGTCCCCGAGCCGACGCTTCAGGCCCGAATCGACCTGTTCCTCAAGCACTTCGACCTGGCCGACGAGCGCAGGCGCCGTCTGGACGGCTATTCGAAGGGCATGCGGCAGAAGGTGCTGTTGAGCGCGGCCCTGCTGCACAATCCCGAGCTGGTGATGCTGGACGAGCCGCTTTCGGGGCTGGACGTTAACACCGGGCTGATGGTGCGGGACCTGGTGGCCGCCCTGGCCGCGGAGGGGAAGACCGTTCTCTACAGCTCCCATGTCCTGGACGTGGTGGAGCGCGTCTGCGACCGAGCCCTGATCATCCATGAAGGACGGCTCATCGCGGACGGGTCGCTGGAATCGCTGAAGGCTTCCACCGAGAGGGGGAGCCTGGAGGACGTCTTCCGGCAACTGACCCAGGCCGAGGGAACCGCGAGCGGCGTCTCGGAAATCATCGAGGGTCTCCGGTCATGAGGGTCCTGGGTGCGATCGCCAAGCGTTATCTTCGAGGCAGGGGCTTTACCCGGCTGCTGGAGGGCTGCGGCATCGAGTCCCGCCGCTATTGGCTCCTGGTCGATCTGTTCCAGAAGCTGGGCGAGCGTGGAGAAGTAGCCCAGATGGGCAACCAGGACTACTCCCTGCGATCCCTGGTGATCGTCTGGTTCTTCCTGGGTGGCATTATCAGCGTGGGAATGGCCTACACCGGCACTGATCCGCAATGGTACCTCCTCATATTCCTCGGTATCACCGTTTTCCAGCTCAGCATACTCCTGATCCCCGAGGCGGCCGAAATCCTGGTCAACCCCGTTGGGGGCTTGATTCTGGCCCATCAGCCGGTGAACGGAGCCACCTGGTCGGCCGCCAAGCTGACCCACCTGGTCAAGGCGGTGGTCTACGTGGTGGCGGGAGTCAACGGCGTACCGTCGCTGGTCGGTCTTTTTCTCCCCCACGGAAACGAGACAAGTCGGCTGGTCTATCCCCTGGCCCACCTTCTGATCGCCCTGGGAGTAGGGATGGTGGTCGGCCTGCTCTGCTGCAGCCTGTTCGGCTGGCTGATTCGCTTCGTTCCGGTGCGGCGGCTCAAGGCGGCTGCCGGCCTGGCGCAGGTAGTCCCCATGGTCTTCGTGTTCGGATTCCAGCTTATGCTGCGGCTGTGGAGAGACCTTGCGGACTGGGCAGGATCGATCGAGCTGTTCCAGCGGTGGCCGGCTGCGGCCGGCGCCCTGCCGGACGGATTCCCGGTGTTGCTGGGGGTGGCAGGCGGCGCCGTCGGGTTGGTCGTGATCCTCCAGGGACTGCGGGCTCTCTCTGTGGACCACCTGATCCGTGTTTCGGGCTTGATGCACTCCGGCAGCAGGACCCGAAGGCTCAAGCGCAAGGGGTCGGGAGTGGGTCCCTGGGTTGCCCGGATTGCCGGCGGCCAGGCCGGCCGCGCGGGCTTTGAGTATCTGCGTTGCCTGATGTTCCGGGACTGGCAGTTCCTCAAAAACGCGGCTCCCGTCCTTCTTGTGCTGATCCTTTCTTTCTGCTACGTGTTGGCCAGCGCCGGGGTGGCCTCTCCCTTCGGGCCGGAATTTGCCCTCATCCACTTTCTGCCCCACCTCCTCGGACTTGTGACGATCCTGGCCTGCCGGATTCTGGCCTACGGCAACGACTTCAAGGGCATCGCCTGGTTTTTCACTGCTCCCGATTCTTCCTTCCGCCCCTTTTCGGCAGGAATCCATGCGGCGCTCTGGCTCCTGCTGGCCGCCGTTCCCAACCTCCTCTCGCTGCCGGTGCTGGCCTGGTTCTGGCCGATGTGGGACGCCCTCCTCTTCGTCGCCTTCAGCACGGCGGTGGCTTCGCTTTACCTGGGAATGGGTCTCAGGCTGATCGACGGTGTGCCGTTCGGCAAACAGGCGGCGCCGACCCGGGGCGCGGCGGACTTGATGCTGATGGTGGTTTTCTTCATGGCCGCGGGGGTCGCCGTCGGCATCCAGTACCTGCTGTTCCGCTCTGCGGCTGCGGTTGTCCTGGTGACGCTGATCGTCGGCGCAGGCGCCTGCTTCCTGACCCGGGCGGTGCTGGACGACTACGCGGCGCGCATCCGGCTGCAGCTCCAGCGGGCCGCTTCGGGGTCGGTGCTGCTCTACAAGGAAGTGGAGTAGCAAAACGAACTCCTGCAATCGGCGGTCAATTGCGGGTAGAATTACCGGCCCTCACAATATATAATGCGGTTCAGCTACCGCATTGGAGTAGACGGCGTACAACCTGGGCTGGAGGAGTCTACGATGGCGAGCAACCAATCCTCGAACGCGACTGAGAGTCGGGAGCGGACGGCGGCGCCGGGCCGGTCCGGACAACCCATAGCCATCGTGGGTATGGCGTGCCGGTTCCCGGGTGCACCGGACATCTCCACTTTCTGGCGCCTCCTCGAAGCCGGTGGGAACGCTGTCAGCGAAGGGGTCCCGGGTTCCGGAACGGGGCGCTGGGGCCAGCTCTTCCCCGACGATGGAGTTCGGAGCGACGGTTGCCGTTACGGCGCATTCGTCGACGACATTGACCTGTTCGACGACGCCTTCTTCCGGATTTCGCCGGTGGAGGCGGAACTGCTGGACCCGCAGCAGCGCATGATGCTGGAGACGAGTTGGGAGGCGCTCGAGGACGCGGGAATCGATCCGGAGATCCTGAGAGAGAGCCTCACCGGCGTCTACACCGGGATCAGCAACGACGAGTACCGAATGCTGGTCGTGGACTCGAGCAAGCCTCCCGAGGCTGCCGGGTGCCTCTACGCTCTCAGCGGCACCAACCTGAACGGGGCCAGCGGACGGGTCTCCTTCGTGCTGGGTCTCAGAGGGCCGGCGAAGGCGGTGGACGCCGCCTGCGCGTCATCCATGGTATCGGTCCACGACGCGGTGGCGGACCTGCAACAGGGCAAGGCGGACCTGGCCATCGCCGGCGGCGTGCAGGCAATCCTCAACGGCCGCATCTACGAGCTGCGCGCCGATTCGATGATGCTGTCTCCCGATGGTCAGTGCAAGGCGTTCGACGCGTCGGCGAACGGCTACGTGCGGGGCGAGGGCTGCGGGGTCCTGGTCCTCAAGCGGCTGAGCGATGCCGAGGCGGACGGCGATCGGATCCGGGCGGTGATCCGCGGCGCCGCCGTGAACCATGGCGGAGCCAGCGTCGGGTTGACGGTGCCCAATACACCCGCGCTGGAAGAAGTGATGAAAACAGCGCTGTCCGACGCGGGGATCTCGCCGTTGGAGGTGGATTACCTGGAGGCCCACGGGACCGGCACCGCGGTGGGGGATCCGATCGAGATCGATGCCGTGGCCGCGGTCTATGGGAAGGGCAGGCCTGACAGCCGACCGCTTCTCGTCGGTTCGGTAAAGACCAATGTCGGCCACCTGGAGTCGGCCGCGGGCGTGGCCGGAGTGATCAAGGCGGCGCTGGTGCTGGAGCGGGGCGTGATCCCGAAGCACCTCCACTTCCGCAATCCCAATCCGAGTCTCGACTGGGACCGTCTGCCTCTTCAGGTGACATCGTCGATGATGGATTTGCCGCCCCGGGCCGGGCGTCCGCGTTTCGCAGGAGTGAACTCCTTTGGGATATCCGGGACCAACGCCCACATTGTGATGGAGGAATACCGCGCCCCGGACGGTTCTTCCAATGGGGGGCCGTGGGCCGTCGGCTCCGGGAAGTCGGTGACGGTTTCGCTGCCGGTGACGGCGGGGGATCTGCCGCTGCCGGAGCAGGAAGTTCGGCCACGCCCGACCCGTCTCCTTCCGCTGTCGGGCAAGTCGGAGGGCGCACTCCATGACCTGGCCGCGCGGTATCTGTCATGGCTCGACGAACGCGCGGATCAGCTCTCGGGCAATGGCGACGCCTACGGGCACTTCCTGTCGGACATGGCATGGACGGCCGGCGTGGGCCGGAGCCACTTCGGGCACCGGGCGGGCGTCGTCTTCCACGACGTGGAATCGCTGCGCGAACGACTCCGTGGACTGGCTGAAGAAGACGGGGGTGCGTCGTCGCGGACCCCGACCCGGGTCGCGTTTGCCTACACCGGGCAGGGGAGTCAATGGGTCGGCATGGGAAAGGGGCTTTACGAGAGTGAGCCGGTGGCGCGGGCGGTGCTGGACCGCTGCGAGGCGGTCCTGCTTGGGGAGCGAGGAGTCTCCCTGCTGGACGTCATGTTCGGCCGGGCCGGAAGCAAGGGAGAACTGGGTGACACGGCCTGGGAGCAGCCCGCCCTCTACGCGCTGCAGTGCGCCTTGACCGCGCTTTGGTCGAGTGTCGGCGTGCACCCTGGCGTGGTCGTCGGACACAGCATAGGGGAACTGGCGGCCGCCCAGGCCGCAGGGGTGTTCAGTCTCGAGGACGGGATGCGGTTCGCCGCCAAGCGGGGCGCGCTGATGTCGCAGATGGAAGAGGGCGGCATGGCGGCGGTCTTCGCGCCGCCGCAGCAGGTGGCGCCGGCGGTGGAGGCGGTGAACGCGGCCTCGTCCCATGTCGGACTGAGCATCTCGGGGTACAACGGCACTCACCAGGTGGTCAGCGGCCCGATTGCGGGAATTGAGGCGATCTCGAAGCGATTCGAACTGGAGGGAGTGCGGGTCAGGCGGTTGAATACGACCCGTGCGTTCCACAGCGCCCTGGTCGAGCCCGTTCTGGACGAACTGGAAGCGTTCCTGCATGGCCTGGAGATCCGGACGCCCGCTCTTACCGTGGTCAGCAACCTGACGGGCCGGGCGGTGGAACCGGGACAGGTGCAGGACGGAGCCTACTGGAGGCGGCATGCCCGGGAGGCGGTGGCATTCGCCCAGGGGGTGACGACGATGGCGGATCTGGGGGTGGACGCGGTGCTGGAGATCGGCCCGCGATCGGTGCTGGCTCCGATGGCGGCCTCGTCCTGGCCGGAGACGCCGCAGGCGCCGCCACCAGTGGTTCTGTCGAGTCTCTCCCCGCCGTCCGACAGCACAGGGGAGACCGGGAGAATCGACGGTTTCGTGGAGGGGGTCTCCAGGGCGTACCAGGCGGGGGTCCCGATTCGCTTCGAGGGGCTCTTCTCAGGGGAGACGCGGCGACGGATCTCGTTGCCCAGCTATCCGTTCCAGCGCGAGCGGCACTGGATCGAGTTGCCGAGACGCCGGCCCGGAGGCGCCGGCCACCCGCTGCTGGGCGCCCGGCGCGAGTCCGCCCGCGGCGAGATCACATTCGAGACGGAAGTATTCCCCTCGGATCCGGTCTGGCTGAGCGATCATCGGGTGTTCAACCGGGTGGTGGCGCCCGGCGCGCTCTACGGCGCCATGGCGGCCACGGCGTCGCGTCTTGAAGGCAGCGGGCCGGTGGTGGTGGAGGACATGCAGCTTCACAACCCGCTCGTCTTCGAGGAGAACGAAAACAGTGCTGATGAGGCGGGCCGGAAGATCCAGGTGGTGCTCGATGCTTTCGAGCCGGCGTCACCGCGCGGAGTCCAGATCTTCAGCAAGGGAAGTGAGGGGGAGTGGACGGTCCACGTAGAGGGTCGCCTGTTGTCGGGCGCCCCCGACCCGGATGCCGCCGAGCGGGTCGACCTGGAAGGTCTGAAGGCCGGCCTGACGCCGGTGGACGTGGCAGGCTACTACCGCCACAGGGCCAGTACCGGGGTCGATCTCCGGTCCCTTTTTCGCACGCTCGGAAGGGTCTGGTCGCGCCCCGGCGAGGCCCTGGGCGAGGTTTCTCTACCGGAATCTCTGAGCGGGCATGGTCTTGATGTCCATCCGCTTGTCCTGGACGGTTGCTTTCAGGTCTTGGGCGCGGCCCGCAACCTGGAGGGAAGCGAGGGCGGGGCCGCCTATCTGCCGTTCGGCTGGGAACGGCTGTGGCTGGCGGGGCCTCTGCCCGATCGGGTCGTCTGCCACGCGCGCCTGAGCGATGCCTCCCGCGAGGCGGAGACCGGCGCGGGCGAGCCCGCCGAGGTTTTGAGCGGCGAGTTGCGCATCTACGATCCGAACGGGGCGCTGCTAGGCCGCCTGAGCGGGTACACCGTCAAGCGGGCCACGCGGGCGGCGCTGCTCTCGGCGATCGAGGGAGTCAAGGACCTTCTGTACGAGGTGGTGTGGCGACGGCATGACCTCCCGAGCGGGATCACGCCCGCGGACTTCTTCCCGAAACCCGAGGCCGTGGCGGCGGGCGCGCAGTTGTTGGCGGGCTATCTGAGGGATGCCGGGGTCGATCCCGATGACCGGGACGCCCTGCTTGCGAACCTCGAGCGATGGTCCCGGTCCCGCGCGCTGGCGACCCTGGAAGAACTGGGATGGAAGCGCAGGGCGGGCGAGGCCGTGGAGCCGGAGGCGTTGCGGAGCCGGCTGAACGTCCTCCCGGAGCACAAACGCCTGTTTCGCCGGATGCTTGAAATGCTGGCCAAGTCGGGCGTGCTGGAGGAGGCTGGCGATGGCTTTACAGTGGTGGTGGGGCCTGAGGATCCGCTGCCTGCGGAAATGCCCGCCGATCTCGAGGAGTTCTCCTCCCGGCTGACCGACCTCCATCCCCACGGTCTGACCGAGATCGGGCTGTTTCGGCGTTCCGGCCAGGCTCTGGCCGAGGTGCTTCGCGGTCGCCAGGATCCGCTGACACTGCTGTTCAGCAGCGGAGAGCCCACGGCGGCCGACCTGTACCTGAAGGCACCCGTGGCGCGGGCGGCCAACCGGATGCTGTCGGAGGCGGTCCGGAAGCTGGTGGCCGCATTGCCCGAAGGACGGCGCCTCCGGGTGATCGAGGTCGGGGCCGGCACCGGGTCTGCGACCGCCTCGGTGCTCCCGGAGCTTCCCGAGGGACGGTTCGACTACACCTATACCGATATCTCCGCGGGCTTCTTCGCCGAGGCGGAGGCTCGGTTCGGCGATGGCGGCGGGTGCATCCAGTACCGTCCGCTGGATATCGAGAAGGACCCGATCGACCAGGGTTTCGACCCGCACGGCTACGACCTGCTGATCGCGTCCAACGTGCTGCACGCCACGCGGTACCTGGAGGATACGCTGGGCCACTGCCTGGATCTTCTGGCGCCGTCGGGACAGTTGATCGCGCTGGAGAATCTCAGCGGTCTGGGCTGGATGGACCTGACCTTCGGCCAGTTGGACGGATGGTGGCGCTTTGCCGATGACTTCCGCCCCCACCACGCCCTGGCGAGCCCGGCGGTGTGGCGCCAAGCCCTCGGCCGGGTGGGCTTCCAGGCCGCGGAGGTTATCGGACCGGACGAGTCGGACCCCTCGCGGACACCGGACAAGGGCGTCATTGTGGCCCAGGGCCCGGCCCAGGTGAAAGAGTCTTCCGGCCTGTGGATTCTGGCGGCGGACAACGGCGGTGTGGGGGCGAAGCTGGCGGAAGATCTGGCGGCGCGGAACCAGGCGGTGGTGCTGGCGAGTAGTGAAGCCCCGGAAGAAGAGGAACCGGCAACGGTCGGTCCCGGTGTCTTCAGGTCCGCCGTGGAAATGGACCGGCGGGAGTCCTGGCGGGCGCTTGTGACCGGTCTGCCCGACGACCTGCCGCTCAGCGGCGTCGTCCACCTGGTTGGACTGGACGGTCACGGGGCACAGGCCACCACCGAGGAAATGGCAGAGGACGTGAAACGAGCCGGAGCGAGTGCGCTGGCGCTGGTGCAGGGCGTCGCCGACTCCGATGCGATCCCCGCCAATGGCATCTGGTTGATCACGCGCGGCGCACAGGTGCTGGAGCGGGAGCGCGGCGGGGAACTTGCCGGCGCAACGCTGTGGGGTTTCGGCAAGGCCACGGCCCGTGAAGCGGCTCATCTCCAGCCGAGGATGATCGATCTGGATCCCGGCCAGGCGGCGCCCGCATCCGACCTTGTCAATGAACTCCTCTATCCCGATTCCGAGAACCACATCGCCTATCGGTCGGGGCGCCGCCAGGTGGCCCGCCTGGTTCGGGCGAGCGCCGGTCCGGAGCGTCTGACCTTGCCGGAGGAGCCGGACTGGGTCCTGGCTCCGGACTCGGCCGGCGTGTTCGACAGACCCCATGTCCAGCCGCTGCCGGCGGGTTCTCTGCAACCCAGGGAGGTTCGCGTCGCGGTCGAGGCGGCGGGGCTCAACTTCTGGGACGTATTCCGGTCGCTCGGTTTCATCGAGGAGGGGCTGCTGGGCAGAGAGATGTGCGGCCGAATCCTCGAGGTAGGCTCCGAAGTGTCGACCGTCTCGGTCGGCGACTCCGTGGTCGGATTGGGGTTCGGTGCGTTCGCGCCGCAAATGGTCACTCGGGAGGAGCTGGTTGCGCCCAGGCCATCCGGATTCTCGGTGTCAGGGCTGGCCACGGTGCCGAGCGCCTTCGTGTCCGCTGCCCTCTCCTTCGAGTATTCGGGACTGTCGTCCGGCGAGCGGGTGCTGATTCACGCCGGGGCCGGCGGCGTCGGGCTGGCGGCCATCCAGTGGGTGCAGGCCGCGGGAGCGGAGGTCTTCGCCACCGCCAGCGCCCCGAAGCAGGCCTATCTCCGGTCACTGGGCGTGGAACACATCTTCGACAGCCGCACGACAGCCTTCGGGAAGGAGATTCTCGAGGCTACGAATGGCGCGGGCGTGGACGTGGTGCTGAACAGCCTGACGGGAGAGGGCTTCATCGAAGCCAGTCTGTCCTGCCTCAGGCAGGGCGGCCGGTTCGTGGAGATGGCCAGGCGAGACATCCTGAGCGAGGAGGAGATGGCGGCAGTCCGGCCGGATGTGGCCTACTCCATCCTGGAACTGGACGTGCTGAAGAAAACCGAGCCGGCCTGGGTGGGAAGGGTCCTGCGGGAGGTGATGGAGCGTCTTTCGTCGGGAGAGCTGAAACCGATCATCCACAGCCGGTGGCCGCTCGCCGAAGCCGGGGCCGCCTTGAGCTTCATGCGATCGGCGCGCCATCTCGGGAAGATCGTGGTGACGCTGCCGCCCCTGGTGAAGGGACGGTTGCGGCAGGACCGCGCCTATCTGGTCACCGGCGGCCTGGGAGGGATCGGACTGGCCATAGCCGGTTGGCTGGCCGACCACGGAGCCGGGGCGATTGTGCTGAACGGGCGCCGCCCACCCGATGCCGAGGCCGAGGAGACGATCGGCGGGCTTCGGGAGCGTGGCGCGACGGTCGTGGTGGAAGTGGCGGATGTGACCGATGCCGCCGCGGTCGATGAGATGCTGGCGAGGATGGATGAGTCCCTGCCGCCGCTCGGGGGCGTGATCCACAGCGTGGGCGTGCTGTCGGACGGCGCACTGA
>VXMN01000331.1 GCA_009841055.1 Acidobacteriota bacterium | reverse complement strand
CTCCCCCACCAAGCTGTCGTCGCACTTTTCAACCGTGGCTCAGAAGGTCGAGAAGGCCGTCGTCAATATCAGCACCGAAACCATCGTCAGGAGGCAATCTCCTTCCCGCCGGCAATTCCGCAACGACCCTTTCCAGGACTTCTTCGAACGTTTTTTCGGCCCCGACGCTCCCCGCGGGAGGCGCAGAGCGCAATCTCTCGGGTCCGGCTTCGTGGTGGATGCCAAGGGCTACATTCTCACCAACGCCCACGTGGTCGAGAATGCCGACACCATTACGGTCAAGCTTTATTCCGGCGACGAGTACGAGGCCAAGGTGGTGGGAAAGGATGCCAACACCGATCTGGCGGTAATCCGGGTCGAAGCCGAAGAGACGCTCACCGCTGCCCGGTTGGGAGACTCGGATGGGATGCGTCAGGGGGACTGGGTGCTGGCGGTCGGCAGCCCGTTCGGCCTGGAGCAGACGGTAACCGCCGGCATCATCAGCGCCACCGGGCGAAAAAACATGGGCGATGCCACACCCTGGCAACACTTCCTTCAGACCGACGCGGCCATCAACCGGGGCAACAGCGGAGGCCCTCTGGTCAACATGGCGGGTGAGGTGATCGGGGTCAATACCGCCATTCTGACCCAACCCACCTTTGGAGGAATCGGGGGGAATCTCGGTATCGGATTCGCGCTTCCCTCCAACCTGGCCACCAACGTCTACAACCAGCTCATTGAACACGGAAAGGTGAGGCGGGGAGCCATCGGAATCAGGATGCAGGCCCAGGTCACTGCTCGAACGCTCAAGGCTTTGGGAGCAGCCGACGGCAAGGGAGTGATTGTCGAGAAATCCGATCCGCCCGACGGCCCCGCCGGCAAGGCCGGACTGGAGCAGGGAGATGTGATCGTGGAGGTAGATGGGAACAAGATCAATGACACCTACGATATGCATCGAGTCCTCTCCACCGTGGCGCCGGGAACCAGGATCACTATCAAGTACATCCGGGACGGCCAGCTCAGGACCACCCAACTGACGGCCATGGATCGAGAGGATCTTCCTTCGATTGCCCGCGGAGGCGCCACGGAAGGGGAAGAGCCTTCCGAATCGATTCGCCTGGGCATTTCCCCCCAGAACCTCACTCCCAGACTGGCCAAGCAGTTCGAACTATCGGAAGAAGAAGGCGGTGTCTACGTCATGAGAGTCGAACCCGACAGCATTGCCGATGAGGCCGGGATCGAAGCCCACGACCTGATCATGGAGATCAACAAGAAGCCGACCCGTACCGTGGGCGACTTGCGGGAACTCACTTCCGAACTGAATTCCGGCATGAACCTCTTGTTCCTGGTGAAGCGCTGGGACCGCGGAGCCGGGGAGATCATCACGCTCTTCCTGACGGGGTCGGTACCGTAATGTCCTGTCTCGCTGCTCTGCGAGCTTCGGAGTATTTCGCGCCGCCGTCGGATCGGAGTTGAAAGAAGGCACGTCATGAAACCCTTTTCAGCGAAGTTGGCCGTCTTCCTTTGCGCCGGCCTCCTTTCCCAAATCAACTTGCAGGCTCAGGCCACCCGGTCCTACCTGGTGCCGGAGGGAACACGCATACAGGTGCGCCTGGAATCGACCCTCAACTCCAAGACCAACCGGCAGGGAGACCGCTTCACCGTCAAAGTGGTTGAAAGTGTGCAGGTTCGGGGCAAAGAGGTCATACCGATGGGCAGCACCGTGGAGGGCCGCGTTGCCGAAGTCCGCGGGCCTGGGCGCATCAAGGGCCGGGCCCAGGTCCACCTGTCCTATGAGCGATTGATTTTCCCCAACGGCGTATCCGAGACCATCATCGCCTCTCAGGCTGAGTTGGACGACACTCAAAAAGAGGAAATGGACCGCCGCGAAGGAACCATACTGGGAGAATCCAACCGCAAGAGCAAGGCGGCCGAGATTGGAGCCGGGGCAGCCATCGGCGCCGGTATCGGAGCCATCGCCGGGGGCCGAAAAGGGGCGGCCATCGGTGCGGGCGCCGGCGGACTCATAGGACTGGTCGACGTCCTGAGGCGGGGCGGCAAGGAAATAGAGATCCCGGCAGGAACTCTCATGGTCATCCGCCTGGATCGCCCATTGACGGTCACTTCCACGAGGTAGGGTGGCGTCGCTCGCCCCGTGAGTGGCTGATACCGGGCGCCTACCCAAACCCGCAATCCCGTGTCTGAAACACCCCGGTCTAACCCCTCGTAAGCCGCCCCGTCGTCGGGGACGAGGGCCCTTCCATGGCGCCAGCCCTCTCCACTGAACACTGCACCGACCCCGTCTCCGGCCAGGCTGATCCATTCTGCACGCTGCTGCTGGAGCAACTGGGTGACGGAGCCTCCAACCTGGCGCTGGACGAATTGTTGTTGCGGCGGGTATCGGCAGATTCGGCGGCCGTCGAGACCTTCCCGCGCTTCTACTCATGGCCGGTGCCGACCCTGTCTCTGGGAATGGCCCAGCAAGCTTCCAGGGTGGTGGATTTCGGGTATTGCCGGCGACGCGGCATTGCGGTCGCCCGCCGGGCGACCGGCGGGAAGGCGGTCCTGCACCATCGGGAGGTCACCTACTCCCTCATCTCCAACGACCGTTCGCTCTTTCCCGCCTGGTCCATACAGGACACCTACCGAAAAATCTCAGCAGCTCTGCAGCAGGGGCTGGCACTGCTGGGGATCGACACCACCCTTGCCGGCTCGGCAGTCGGGCAAAGACGCAGCCACCGCTCCCATCGCAGCCACGCCTGCTTTGCCAGCGCCTTCCACCACGAGATTCTGTTCGCGGGCAAAAAGCTTGTCGGCAGCGCCCAGCGAAGGACGCTGCGGGGATTCCTGCAGCACGGGTCCATTCTCCTGGATTTCGATCCCCCTCTGCTGCAAGGGGCCCTGCGCGGACAGACGCTCCCGGACCTGACCTCGAAAGTTGCGACGCTCGGGTCCTGCCTGGGAAAGGCGCCGGAGTTCTCTGCCGTGGTTTCCTTCCTGCTGGACGGCTTTCGCCAGATCCTGAACGCGCGCATCGAGCCTCGACCCTTGGATTCGGACATTCGCTCGGAAGCGGAAGCGTTAGGAAAAACCCGCCTGGTCAGTCCGGTGGATTGCTCGTCCTGAACCACGATTATGAATGCTTTCGCGAGGATCGACGGAGAGTGCTGCATTCTCCACGCGATCCCCGCCTGAAAGAAAAATCCGCCTCCAGGGCAAGCCCCCCGGGGGAGGTATTGCGACAAGCCGAAAGCCCTTGACACTCCAGAATTCAGATACTATAAACCGTTCAGTGACCTTCAATCAGGTACCGGTTCCGATGGACACCAGGCACGAGCTGAACGAGCGGGAAAGAGACATCCTGAAGTCTGTGATCCAGCACTTCATCGCCAGCGGCAAACCGGTAGGCTCCCGAATCCTCTCCAAGGAACGCAATCAGCGAATCAGTCCCGCCACCATTCGCAACATCATGGCCGACCTGGAGGAAGCGGGTTATCTGGTACAGCCTCACACCTCGGCGGGCAGGGTCCCCACCGACATGGGATACCGGTTCTACGTGGACAATCTGCTGGAATCGTCCTGCCTGAACAGCTCGGACCAGGAGTTGATCAACGGCAGGATCTTCACTCCGGATTCACAGGATAACGTCATGGAGCGGATTTCCCAGGCCATCTCTCACGCCACCAACAACGTCGGCTTCGTCATATCTCCCTCGCTTGGCCACAGCCTGTTGAAACACTTGGAGTTAATTCATCTTGGAGATTCCAAGATCCTGGTGATCACCGTGTCCAAGTCGGGTCTGGTGCAAAATCGAATCATCCGAATCGACGAATCGTTCACCCAACGCGAGCTGGACCAGACGGCCAGGTTTCTGAACGAGAATTACTCCGGCTACAGTCTGCTCTCCATTCGCGATGATATCCTCACGAAGATGAAGGAGGAAAAAGCCCTCTACGACCGTTTCCTCAACAACGTGATCCTGCTCTGCGATCGAGGTCTGATCGACGAAGTGGCCGAGCCCGATGTCGATATCTATCTCGATGGCGCCTCCAATTTCCTGGGGCAACCCGAGTTTGCCGACACCGAACGGATGCGGTCCATCTTCAAGACATTCGAAGAAAAGAATCGCCTGGTGAAAATCCTCAATCAGTGTCTTCAAGCGCGACCCGGACAGGGGGTAAGAATCATCATCGGCTCGGAAAACTCGTTGCCCGGGTTGCGGGAATACACGTTGATCTCCTCTCCTCTCACGATCCATGATCGGAGTCTGGGCTCGGTGGGAATCCTGGGGCCGACGCGGATGGAATATGCGAAAGCCATCAACACGGTCGACTATGTCGCCAAGCTCTATGGCCAGATCCTCGGCGCCGACTCCGGAAGCGGCCAAGTGGCGCGCCTCTGATTGAATTCCCCCATTCAAGTCGAATAGCGGTCTCGGACCAACCGCCTCATTGCGGACGAAACCAATGTTGAGGAGACACGCAGCCACGCCGAACCGGCGCTGTCCCGTCCCATGACCAATTCCATGGCTCAAACTTCAGACAATACGGAGACTCCCCCGGTGACGGCTGCCACGGAGGCCGAAAACCCGTCGGCGTCGCTGAAGGGAGATCGGGAGCCCGCCGCAGGGCAGGACGCTTCCGGAACACGGCCACCGGCTGAAGTCCCGGAGGAACCTGCCGGCGATCCCCGGGCAGGCAAAGCGCCTGTGGGAGCCCTTGAGGATCCCCGGCACGAGCGCCTCAAGGTTCAAAACGAGGCGCTCTATCAGCGGCTGCTCCGACTGCAGGCCGAATTCGACAACTTTCGCAAGAGGACCGAACGGGAAAAGCAGGATTTCTTCGATTATGCTCTGACCGACTTCGTTCGCAAGTTGCTGCCGGTCCTGGATGCATTCGAACGGGGTCTGGAGGTTGCGGAGGGTGAGACGGTTGCAGACTTCAAGGCGGGGTTTCAACTGGTCCTGAAGCAATTCACGGACGTGCTGGCCCAGGCAGGACTGGAACCCATTGAAACTTCGGGTCAAATCTTCGACCCCAACCGGCATCAAGCTCTGATGCGGGAGGAGACGGAAGCTTTTGCCGACAATCAGATTATCGATGAGCTGCAGCCGGGCTATACTTTCAAGGGACGTCTGCTTCGTCCCTCTCTGGTAAGAGTGGCTGCAACTCCGGACAAGACAACGACTGAAACGCAAAGCAGTTAGAACGGTGTAGGGAGATTGTCGCTTTGAGCAAGCGCGATTACTACGAAGTGCTCGGTGTTCCCAAATCGGCCTCGGACCAGGAGGTCAAGCGCGCCTACCGCAAGCAAGCCGTCAAGTACCACCCCGACAAGAACCCCGGAGACCGATCCGCCGAGGAAAAATTCAAGGAAGCTGCCGAGGCCTACAGTGTCTTGGGCGATCCCCAAAAGCGGGCCCAATATGACCGTTTCGGCCACAGCTCGGTCAGTGGCAGCGGGGGCTCCGGCTTCGACCCGACCATCTTTTCGGAGTTCGGAGACATTTTTGGCGACTTTTTCGGTTTTGGCGACCTGTTCGGCTCGGCTTCCCAACGCCAATCTTCCGCGCGCAGGGGAGCCGACCTGCGTTACGACCTGCAGATCGACTTCATGGACGCGGCCTTTGGAATGAAGACCAGGATCAAGGTGCCCCGCATGGAGTCATGCGAGAGCTGTCAGGGTTCCGGTGTCGCACCCGGGGCTGCGCCCACAATCTGCGCCACCTGCCACGGGCAGGGCCAGATGCGTTACCAGCAGGGGTTTTTCAGCATCAGCCGCCCCTGCCACCAATGCCAGGGCACGGGACGACTGGTCAAGGATCGTTGCGCCGACTGCCGGGGAGAGGGTCGCCTTCGCCGGGAGCGGTTCCTCCAGGTGACGATTCCGGCCGGAGTCGACACCGGTTCCAGGGTGAGGTACTCCGGTGAGGGCGAGGGCGGTCTCCAGGGAGGACCGCCGGGAGACCTCTACGTGGTCTTGAGAGTGGGAGACCATGAGATCTTCGAGCGCCAGGAGAACGACATTCACTGCATGATTCCCATCAGCTTCACCCAGGCGGCCTTGGGCGCCACCCTCAAGGTCCCTACCCTGGAAGGAGAGGAGACCCTGTCGATCCCGCCGGGCACTCAAAGCGGTAAGGTCTTTCGATTGAGAGGCAAAGGCATCCCCGGTGTCAACGGCCGCGGCCGTGGAGACGAATTCGTCTCCGTCAACGTGGTGACTCCGCGGAAGCTCAATCGGGACCAACGCCGCCTGTTGGAGCAACTGGCGGAGCTGACGCCGGTGGAGAACAAGCCCCTGGAGCGGGGATTGTTCGACAGGGTCAAGGACATCCTGGGTTGACCCCCGGGGACCGCCCCTCTCATGCCGCATTCCCCTGTCCGGACCGGTCCTGCATCCCGGGCCCCCAACGGGAGCCGGTTCATCAAGACTTGCCGCCGGTTTCGTCGCGCCCTCCAGGATTCCCATGCGACAGTGGAATTATCTCCAGTTCTCCCTTCATCCCCGACACCTTGAAACGGCCTCGGCCATCGTTGCCGAAATGGGGACCCGAGGCATCCACGAACAGCCGCTGAAGTCGGGAGAGGTACTGGCGAGAGCTTACTTCGATCCGTCCAGGGACATCGATCGGGTGCACTGCGATTTCCGGGCCCGGTGCCGGGAGTCAGCCGTCCCGGTTGCCGCCTGCGCGACCGGAAGCGAGGAAGAAAGGGATTGGCTCGAGAAGTGGCGCCGCGATTTGAAGCCTTTCCCTGTCGGCAGCCGCTTCTGGATCACACCCGGGAGGTGCGTTTCCGGGACTGCCGTCCGGGACCGCATTCCCATGTGGTTGGAGCCCCGGATGGCCTTTGGCACCGGCACCCACGAATCGACCCAGCTCTGTCTGCAGGTGCTGGAACGACTGTCCTTGACCGGCGGAAGCGTGCTGGACATCGGCACCGGATCCGGGATTCTTGCAATCGCCTCCGCCAAATTGGGAGCTGAGCGTGTTCTGGCCTGCGATATCGATCCGGTGGCCATTCAGGTGGCCCGCACCAACTGCCGTCGAAATCGCGTCGACCGGCGCATCCGCCTGTTCACGGGAGAAGTCGAGGCTATCTCCGGTAGCCGATTCGACGTTATCCTGGCCAACCTGGACGGCAACCTGATTCGGCGGAAACTGAAAGACTTTCCCCAGCACCTCAATCCTCAGGGCTGCCTCGTTCTCTCGGGATTGCTGGAGCGGGATGCAGCGGGCATATGCCGGTCGGAAATCGTTCGAGGCCCTTCGCTGACCCTGTTGCAAGATCTCGCCAAGGGGGAGTGGCGGTGCCTGGTGTTTTCAAGGAAAACGCATCAACCGGCGCGTGAGGTTCTCTGACCGCGCAACCACCGGAGACTGACTTTCAAGTTGTTTTCACGGTTCCGGAAAATCCTGCCAATTGGGGTCCACCATGGCGGTGCGAAGATTTGTTCTGGACAAACCTCCCAGCGGAACTGTCGCAATGCTGGAAGGGCGCGAAGCTCACCACCTGATTCATGTTCTGCGGGCGGCGGCGGGCACGAGCGTGGAACTCATCGACGGAAAGGGGCGTTTGTGGTCGGCCCGGGTCGGGGAATTATCGGGAAGCCGGGTCCGCTTGGTGGGCGTGTCTCTACTCTCTGAGGCAGCCGAGGCGGAAGTCCGGATGACGCTGGTTCAGGCCCTGTGCAAATCCGATCGGTTGACCTGGATTCTGCAAAAGGCGACTGAACTCGAGGTTTCCGAGATCCACCTGGTTCAGGGTCGCCGCTCGGTGGTCAGGGTCTCCCAGGACCGGAGGCGTGCCAAGCTGGAACGGTGGAGAACCATTCTGGTCAACGCGGCCAAGCAGTGCCGTCGTTCGACCATACCTGTACTCTATCCACCCCTGGAGTGCCGTGAAGTTTGCGAAGCCGTGGAATCGGATCTGAAACTTCTCCTTCAGGAGTCTCACCGGGCCGTTTCCCTCAAGCAACTGCTCCGAGGCAGGTCCTGGCCGTCAGTTGCCTTTGCCGTTGGTCCCGAAGGCGGTTGGACAGACGAGGAATGCGAAACCTTCCTGCAAAGCGGTTTTCAAGCGGTCCAACTGGGGCACAGCACCCTGAGAACCGAAACTGCCGCCACGGTTGCGGCGGCCCTTTTGCGGCACGAACTGTTTCCGGGAAATTGATTGCTTCCGTATAGGGCTTGCAATAATATCCGCTCTTGATGAATAAGGACGTTCCGCTGTTTGCCCCCCCGACATCGCACTCCAGACGCTGGAATCCGTTCTCGCCTTACCGCCCGGCAGTCCGCCGAATATGCCGCAGCATCAGAAGGCTTTACCCCCTGTTGCCGGTTCTGGTGGCATGTGCCCTCCCGATGGCGGCGCAGCAACGTCCCTTGCAGACCGAGGATCCCACCATCCTGAAAGCGGGTCGCGCCTCCCTGGAGTTTGGTTTCGACTTCCTGCAGGACGCCAAGTTTCCGGTCTCCGGACTGCGAGGGGATCAGACCGGCCTGGGAGTCATGGGACTGCATATCAGCCTGGCCGGGGTGGCGGAAGTGCAGATGGACTGGACGGCGCACAACCTGCTCTCGGTCACCGAATCGACTCCCGCCCCTGTGAGGCCCCATTTGAGTTCCGGCGGGACCGCAACCAGCGACTACGGGGATCTTTTCCTTTCCACCAAGATACGCATGCTGCACGAGTCGGACCTCAAGCCGTCCCTCGGCTTTTTCACTTCCGTTCAGGTGCCCAATGCATCTACCGCCAAGGGCCTCGGACTGAACGCCACCCAATATCGCGGCGGCATTCTGGTGGGAAAGCACTTCGGCGAACTCCATGTCTTCGGCAATCTGGGGTTGGGGATCCTGGCCAATCCGGTGCTGGCTGGAGCGCAGAATGACGTCATGCTCTACGGGCTGGCCGGGATCTATCCCCTCACCTCCAAGGTCAATCTCGCCGGTGAGGTGTTCGGCCACCGCAACAGCCGCCACCAGGCTCCCCTGGGAACCGAAAGCCTCTCCCAGTTTCGCATGGGTCTCCAGGTCCACGCCGGCGGTTTGCGCTGGGACGTGGCCGCCGTGGCCGGGCTGGCGCACCACTCCCCCCGGTCGGGCATCGTGTTCGGCCTGACCAAGCAGTTCGATTCCTTCCTGTCTCCCAAGCACTAGCGCCCCGTCTCAATGAAATCCACCCGGGAGCGCGGGCGTCCCGCCCGCACAAAGCTTCCCGCAGCCTCGCCCATCACCTCGACCCGGATTGACCGGCAATGGCGCATGGGCTCTGCATTGGCCGAGCCCATGCCGTTCCCACCGTGAGAGTGGCGGTTGGGGCATCGCAGGGAAACCGAGCGGCACGCAACGGCAGTGCATATCGCGGTAGGAATCCGCATTGCTGGGGACCCCCCGCACAGATC
>VXMN01000217.1 GCA_009841055.1 Acidobacteriota bacterium | reverse complement strand
CGTCCAGGGCCCGGCGGTCGATGAAGGGTTGGAACTCACGGGTGGTGCTGAGACTTTCCCCGGAAGCGATCCTGACCTCGGCGGCCCGGGTCAGCGCGGCGTAGCCGTCCACGTCGAAGGGGGGCATGGGCTCCTCCAGGAAATAGAGGTCGAAGGCATCCAGAAAGCGGGTGGCGCGAAGGGCTTCCTTGAGGTTCCAGCCGGGGGTCCAATAGGCCGGACAGCCGAAGTCGAGCATCAGGCGGGTGTCCGGCCCGATGGCCTGGCGGATGGCGGCCAGCCTTTCTTCGTCCTCGGTGCGGAAGTGGTTGCCCCAACCGAACTTGATGGCCCGGAACCCCTGCTGGATCAAGGCTCGACTTTCCGCTGCCAACTGCTCTGGGGACTTCAGCCGTGGAGGGACCGTTCCCGCCAGGGAGTCGGGATCGAAGGCCGTGCCGCTGGCATAGGCCATGACCCGGTTCTGAACCGCTCCTCCGAGCAGCTTGCAGAGCGGCCGGTTCAGGGCTTTTCCGGCCAGATCCCAAAGAGCCATATCGACGGCTCCCATGGCGTTGACCGCCATGCCGCCCTCGCCGCCCCGACCCCTGAGGGCCTGCCAGTCCTGGAACATGCGCACCCAGAGGCGCCCGGGTTGCAGAGGGTCCCGGCCGGCCAGAAAGCGGATCAATCCTGCCTGGCGGTCCAGGATAATGGGCTCCATGATCCAGGAGGGAGAGCCGGTGACGCCGATTCCGATCAAGCCTTCGTCGGTGTCCACCTCGACGAAGGTCAGGCTGGAAAGGCGGCCACCATGGACACGGATGCCGGTAATCTTCACTTAGAGCCCCCAGGAGCGCGCCACCTCGCGGGTCAAATGCGCCAACTGGTCAGGGGTCTCGTCCCGGGTCCCCCGGGCGACTTCAAAGGTCCAGGGACCGGGATATCCGACCGAGGCCAGCGCCTTGCGGATGGCCGGCCAGTCCAGTCCTCCATGGGTCGGGACCCAGTGGTTGTCGTTGGGTTGGTCGTAGTCGACGTCCTGCAGGTGGGTTCCCCGGAGTCGGGACCCGGCGATCTCGATCTCCCGGGAGGGATCCCGCTTCATCGTCCAGGCGTGTCCGGTATCGATCACCAGCCCCAGGTGCTCCTCGGGGTAATCTTCCACCAGCGGCCGCAGCTCCTTCATGCCGAGGTAGGGATAGCCGCAGGAGTAGGGCAGGTTTTCCAACAGCATGCGGACGCCCTCGCTTTGGGCGACCGGAACGAGTCGATCCAGGGACCTCGGAACCGCGTCGGCGATGCGTCCGGCCACTTCGGGATCGTCGCCCTCGGGAACGAAAATGGGGTTGGGAACGGGATGAATAATGACCTCGGTGGCCTCCAGCGCGGCGGCCAGGCGAAGGTAGCCGGCCAATTTCTCGACCACTTCCAGGCGCCAGTTTTCCTCGGGGGCTCCCAGGACGTTACGGGTCAATGGAGCATGAACCGTTCTGGCCCGAAGCCCTCGGGCCGCCAGACGGGTTCGAAAGTCCGCCAGGGCCTTGCCCGTGGGAGGGACTGCCAGGTGAGGCTCTTGCCCCACGATTTCGGTTTGGGTGAACCCCGCGGCGGCGACCCCGTCCAGGGCAGCCTCCACATCCCGGTCTCTAAACCCTACTGTGCTATAGCTGATGTCGCTCATCGGCGCTGTCCTCGATTTCCGCTGGAATGTCCTCTGATAGAGCGAGGTTCATCCATTATACCGAGACGGGCACGCATTTCTCATCGGGCTTGATGGCCTTCTCGAAACGAATATAATCATCCTTTCGCTTGGGCCGGGCGGGGAAGGTTGACGCCAATACCGGTTCACTGTTTGAGGCGGCCCGTTTCCGGTGCCGGCCATGGAGGTCCAACGTGAAGATCCTCTTGCGCTTGTCGGTTGTCCTGCTCTGCTGCTCGGTTGAATCGGCTCAGTCGGATTCGTGGCCCCAGTTTCGCGGTCCCAATGCATCGGGCGTGGCCTCGGGATCCCAAAAGCTGCCCGCCTCAATCGGCCCCGATAGAAACCTCCTCTGGAAGGTTCCCCTGCCGCCGGGACACTCTTCCCCGGTGGTCCACGGCGATCGCGTCTTTGTCACGGCTGTCGAGGACGAGTCGCTCCTTACCCTGGGATTGCACCGGGACACCGGGGAGGTGCTGTGGAGGGCCGAAGCGGAGTACGGGAAGCTGGAGGAAATCCACCGTGACGGAAGCCATGCCCAGTCCAGCCCGGCCACCGACGGGCAGCGGGTCGTGAGCTTCTTTGGGTCGGGTGGCCTCTTTTGCTACGACAGGAATGGCCAGTTGTTGTGGCGGCGCCCGATGGGTCCCTTCAAGAATGGATTCGGCGCCGCCAGTTCGCCCATCATCGTGGGCGACCGCGTGGTTTTGAACCAGGATCATGACGTCGACTCTTTTCTCATGGCGCTGGACAAAGGAAGCGGCAAGACGCTCTGGAAGACGGGACGGCCGGAGTTTCCCCGGGGTTTTTCGACCCCGGTGAGTCTGGAGGTGAACGGGAAGATACAGATCGTGGTTTCCGGAACCCTGCGGATCGCGGCCTACAATCCCGATACGGGGAAAGAGCTCTGGACCGTTCGGGGTCTCTCGCGCATCGTCAACACCACGCCGATCGTCGGCGAGGAAGGAGTCGTCTTCAGCGCCACCTGGTCTCCGGGAGCCGAACCGGGAGAACGCGAAAAACTCCAATCCTTCCCGGAGGTTGCCGGTCAATTCGACGGCAACCGGAACGGTCGCCTGGAGCTCGAGGAGTTGCCGGAGGGATCGCTCAAGGCGCGCTTCAACCAGTTCGACCGGGACAAGGACGACCAGCTCACCCGAGCCGAGTACGAGGGAATGAAGCGCATTTTCGAGACGGTGGAAAATGTGGCTCTGGCTATCCGCCCCGGCGGGACCGGCGACGTCACAAAGTCCCATGTGCTGTGGAGGCAGAACCGCTACCTGCCCTATGTTCCCTCTCCCATACACTACAGGGGTTATCTTTTCTGGGTGAAGCGGGGAGGCATCGTGGCCAGCCTCGATCCGGAAACGGGAAAGACCCTGAAGGTGGGTCGTGTTGCCGGTCAATCCCGGTATTTCAGTTCTCCGGTTGCGGGAGACGGCAAGATCTACCTGCTCAGCGAGAGGGGCGAGCTGAGCGTGATCAGCGCCGAGCCTCAATGGCGGCAGTTGTCCCAAGCCGATTTTCAGGAGGAAGCCTACGCCACTCCTGCCATTTCCGGGGGGCGCATCTATTTGCGGACCGCTGGGCACCTCTACTGTTTCGGCCTGCCGGAGGCCGCAGCAGGCGTTCAGCGGTAGTTGAGGGAGAACCCATGCAACTCAAGGACAAGGTGGCCCTGGTAACCGGAGGAGCCACCGGAATCGGTTTGGCCGTGGCCCGGCAGTTTGCCGCGGAGGGGGCCACGGTGGTGATCTGCGGCCGCAATCGGGAAAGACTCGAGGCGGCAGCCCTGAGCATCGGTGGGGCGGGAGCCGTGCACCCCTGGCCGCTGGACGTCACCGATCGCACCAGGGTCGGCGAACTGGTGGGCAAGGCCATCGACCGCTTCGGGAAGATCGACATCCTGGTCAACAACGCCGGGGTGAACGTGGTCGAAAGGACCATGGAGCGGATCGAGCCCGATAGCTGGGACTACATCATGGCCGTGAACGCCACCGGGGCTTTCAATGTGGCTGCAGAGGTGCTTCCCCACATGAGAGGTCGCGGGGACGGCCTCATCGTCAACGTCACCTCGACGGCCGGCTGTCGGGCCAGCGACCTGGGAGGAGCGGCCTACAGCGCTTCCAAGCACGCCATGGACGCCTTTACCAAGGTGGTGAGCCTGGAGGAAGGCCACCGGGGCATCCGCGCCACCGTGGTTGCACCCGGAGAGGTGGACACGCCCTTGCTCGAGGTCCGCCCGGTGGCGGTCAGCGACGAGCATCGGGCGCAGATCCTGCGGCCCGAAGATGTGGCGGCGGCGGTTCTGTTCGTGGCCACGCTTCCCCCGCGGGCTCACGTGCCCGAGCTCATCATCAAACCCATTAACCAGGCCTTCGCCTGAGATGACGGCAGGTCGGATCTGTGGCTGTTTCGCCCGGCCGTCGACGTTCTGGAGCCACCGTGAAAATTACTCGAGTCGAAACTCTCTACCTGCGTCTTCCCGAAGTCAAGGAACAGGCCGACAGCGGCCAGGATGCTCTTGTCGTCCGGGTCGAGACCGATGCGGGAGTGCATGGCATCGGGGAAGTGGACTCCGCCCCCATGGCTGTCAAGGGGATGATCGAGGGTCCCTATTGCCATCCTCTCAACAGTGGACTGGGGGAACTGCTGATCGGCGAAGACCCCCTGCAGACCGAGTACCTCTGGCACAAGATGTATCGGGAGAACATTTATGCCGGCCGGCGGGGAATCGCCATTCATGCCATGAGCGGAATCGACATGGCGCTCTGGGACATCAAGGGCAAGGTACTGGGGTTGCCCATCTGGAAGTTGTTGGGAGGCGGCTTCCACCAGAGGATACGCGCCTATGCCAGCTCCCTGTTCGGGGCCACGCCTGCCGAAACGGGTGAGCGAGCCCGTCGCTTCCGCGATCAGGGCTTCGACGCGGTCAAATTCGGATGGGCGCCCATGGGGGAGGATGCGGCCACGGACGTGGCCCTGGTTCGGGAGGCGCGGGCGGGGTTGGGGGACGCCGCCGACCTGCTGATCGACGCCGGGCTGGCCTGGGACGCCAAGACGGCTATTCAGCGCGCCAGGGCCTTCAGCGAGTTCGATATCTTCTGGCTGGAGGAGCCCCTGCTGCCGGATGACTACCGGGGGTACGCACGCCTGGCCTCGGCCACCGACATTCCGATCGCGGCCGGCGAGGAGGAAAGCGAACGCCGCTCATTCATCGAGCTGATGGACAGAGGCAGGATCGACGTGGTCCAGGTGGATCTGACCCGGTGCGGCGGATTTACCGAGGCAGTCAAAATCGCCAGCCTGGCGGCCGACCGTGGCCTGCGCTGCGTCAACCACGGGTTCACCACCTACATCAACGTCGCCGCCGCTCTCCACTTCTTGAACTCCATCCCCAACTCCTTCATCACTGAATTCGTCGTTGAGGAGGGGACGCGGTTGCGGGATGAGATCACTCTGCAGCGCATCACGGCCCGGGATGGGACCCTGGCCATTCCAGAGGAGCCCGGGCTGGGAATCGACCTCGACCCGGAGGGCGTTGAGAAGTACCGGGTTGCCTGATCTTCCGTCTCAGGTCGCAGCGGAAGTGGAAAGCTTTACCTGCTCCAGAAGTTCCTTGGCTTTTTCGACACAGGCCAGGGCATCCTTTCCATAGCCGTCGCACTTCATCTTGTGCGCCAGTTCCCGGCTCAGCGCGGCTCCTCCCGCCATGGTCCGGACCTTCTGGCGCAAGCCCGCCTGTTCGAAGGCCCGATTGGTTGTTTCGATGTTTCTCATGGTGGTGGTGAGCAGCGCCGACATGCCGACCAGCTCGGCCTTGTGTTCGACCACCGCGTCCACGAATTCCTGAGGCTTGGTGTCCACTCCCAGGTCGTGAACCGAGAATCCGGCGCCCGCAAGCATCATTCCGCACAGGTTCTTGCCGATGTCGTGAAGATCGCCCTGGACGGTGCCCATGATCACTGTGCCGACGGGTTCGATGCCCGAGGCCGACAGGATCGGATCCAGGTGCTTCATTCCGGCCTTCATGGCCCTGGCGGCCACCAGGACCTCGGGCACGAAGATGACGTTGTCGCGGAACTTGACCCCCACCACCGCCATGCCGGCGATCAATCCGTCGTCCAGAATGACGTTGGGATCGAACTCCCTGTCCAGAGCCTCCTTGGTCAAGCGGTCGGTCTGGTGGTGCTCGCCGACGATGACATAAAAGGCGATATCCTGCATCAAGGGATCGGCCTTCTCCAGGATTCCCCGAATTCGACTGCTCTCTTCAGGAATGGTGACCCACTGCAGTTCTTCCTCCAGGCCATCGTTGACAATCGGCATTGAGAGTCCCTTCCTTGTTCAAGTGGATTGGCGTGGCGACATCGGACCGGAACCTGCGGTGACGGCCGGCGTCGAACTGGCGTGCCGCCGTCTGAAGGCTGGCGCTCAACCGAGGGCAATAGGGTATTTGCCGTATCTGAAAGTGGCCTCCAGCATGGCGGCGTAGTTGTCTATGGGCACGTACTCGGGGATGGAGTTGCCGGATGAAACACAGTAGCCGCCCCCGGGAGCCAAATCCCTGATTCGAGTGCGGACCTCGTCCTCGACTTCCTCGGGTGTCCCCAGGGTCAAGGTGTACTGGAGGTCGATGTTGCCCAGCAGGGCGAGCCGGTCCCCATATTGCGCCTTGACTTCATTGATGTCGTGGGCCTGTGCTTCCACCGGATGCCAGCCGTGGATGCCGAGGTCGATCAGTTCATCGATGACCATGGAGATGTCGCCGTCGGTGTGGTAGACGAAGGGCTTGTCTGCGGCCCTGGCCATGTCGCACATGGTCTTGTAGCAGGGGAAGGCGTATTTGCGATAGTGGTCGGGGTGCACCAGGGGTCCGTTCTTCCCCGAGAGGTCGTCGGCATGAAAGCTCAGGCCGACGGCGGGGTGTTCCATGGCGACCTCCATCACACGCTGCTGCAGGGGGATGATCTTGCCGTACATCATGTCGATGAGTTCCGGGTCGTCGATGTAGGACAGCATGAAGGTCTCCATCCCCATCATGAACCAGACACCGGTAAACACCTTGCCGATGACGACGCCGATTTTCATCCCGGGCGGCAGCATGGCACCGACTTCGTCCAACACTGAGAAGTCCAGATCGTCGGGATCGGGCCAGGGATAGGCGGCAAACTCGTCCTTGTTGGAAATGACGCCCTTGTGCATTTCCGCCCAGTGCCGTTCGGTATAGGCTTCCAGTTCGGCCTTGTAGGTGCTGACGGTGTGGCTGCTCACCTGGACGCCGCCGGCGCCTTTCTCGGTTTGGCTGTCCTCGCCTTCAACCGGCTTCAGGTGGACATTGATTACGCTCAGCGAGACGGGATAGGCGTCGAATCCGGCGGCCCGAAAGAATTCGATCTCGTCGGCGTGTCCCTGGACCGGCTTGCCCATGAACAGTTCCTTGATCTCCGGCTCGATGCCCATTTCGAAAAGGGGAACGTAGTCGGGCTCCTGGTGGTTCAGGGCCGCCTTGAGACGCTCATAGTCTGTCTTGCGGTTGCCCTTGACAGCCAGGGCTCTCTGTACCGAAGCCGGAAATGACATGGAAACCTCCCGCGCAGGCACTTGAAGGACTTACGAGCCCGTCGCACGCTGTGGCCGATTCGGTCGGGATTTTACATGCTCGACCATTCAAACTCAACTTGAACCAATCCCAATGCGGTTTTCCGCTCTATTTGAAACAAAAGAAAAAGGAGTTATCCGCGAAGGGCCACTAAGAAAGACGAAGGGCCACTAAGGGGTTGGAGGAAACTCAGGAGGGATCCGCCAAGGGTCGGGAAGGGGGAATAGAGTTGCACAAAGGAAAACGACGAACCACGAATGGACACGAATGAACACCAATAAGCTGATTGATGAGGTGTTGATGGGGGGGCTGACAACCGATATCGAGGGGTTAATCAGGAAGGAAACGAAGTCATACCGGAGTCACAAAGTTACAGAAGCACTTGGGCGGCGCTTGTCCTTGAGTCAGTTCATCAGCATTTGTGTCTATTCGTGTCCATTCGTGGTTCGTCTTGACTGGATGATCAGCCGTTTTTCCTCGTAGGAACCGCACGGCAGGGGGGAGCAGGTCGTCAGGCGCCGAACTTGCCGTAGAGGCCCGCGTTGGCCATCATCAATCGAATCAGGTATTTGCTCTGAAATACCCCTAGCGAGCCCCGGTTGGCGCAGGTTTCAGTGAAGCGGCTCAGTCCGTCGCTCCCGGAAACCGGGCTGTTCAACAGAACCGGCTGGGGGTGCCAACTGTGAGATTTCAGCGCCACCGGGGTGGAATGGTCCCCGGTGACGGCCAGTACCTGGGGGCGCTTCTGCATTAGGATGGGCAGAGCTCGATCGACGGCTTCGATGACGGCCACCTTCCCCTCGAAATCTCCGTCCTCCCCGGCCATGTCCGTACCCTTGACGTGGATGAAGAAGTAGTCGAACCCATCGAACTCGTCGAGGTACTGTCGAAACTGCTCCCCGATGTCCCTTGCCACTTTCAGAGTCCGCATCCCGATCAGTTGGGCCAGACCCCGGTACATGGGGTAACGGGCGATCGCCGCGGCCTTGAGTTGAAACCGCTCCTCAAAGCCGGGGATCCGGGGCAGGCTGCCGATGCCTCTCAGGAGGAAGCCGTTGGCGGGAAAATCGTCCGCCAGCAGAGGCATGGCCTGCCGGTAGAATCCGGCAATCACTTCGGCCGCCCTCCTGACCCTGCCGTCCCGGGTATCGGCTACGATCGGTCGTATGGGAAGACCTGTCCTGTGAGGATCGGAGTCCGGCAGCGGCCCGGCGATCCCTCCGCCCCGGAAAACCAGCACAAAGCGGTGAGATCTCCCGTGGCGGACGATGACCTCCGTTTCGCCGATCCTTCCGATGGCGCCCAGTTTTTCGCAGAGGACCCGGTTCAACCCGCTGTCTATGCGGCCGGCTCTGCGGTCGGTGACGATTCCCGCGGCACTGACGGTACAGAAGTTGGCGCGCGCGGCCACGTCCTCGGTCCTCAGGTCCAGGTCAAGTCCCAGAGCCTCGATCACGCCTCGATCGACTCGGAATACCGCGGGATCGTAGCCGAACAGCCCCAGGTGACCGGGACCGCTTCCCGGCGTGATTCCCGGCAGGAGCGGGGTCATCCGGCCCATGGCCGAATTCTGCGCCAATTTGTCCAGGTTGGGGGTGGAGGCGGCCTCCAGCGGGGTCCGGTAGCGAGTCTCAGCGGTTGCAATGTCTCCGACGCCGTCCAGGACCAGCAGGACGAGCTTTCCCTGGGGCCTGTGAGGCAACCTCAGCGATCGATACAGGATTTCTTCTTGCACCGTTTTCACCGTGTACGGTATCCGTCTAGACCGGCAAGCCGCATTCTACATTACAATCCCGGGCCTGGACCGGCGGAAACCGCTCCCCGGGTTTTCCGGTCAGCCGCAGGGGCTGCCCCTACATTGGAGGGGGGCTGGCGCGGGATGGTTCCGGAAATGGCATGGGTTCCCTTTTGGGCGCCCCCAACGTCCAACTCCACTTTCCGTCTGACGGGGCTTGTGTATAGAATAGGAGCCTTTTGCTGATGTCCCGGTGCGGTAGGGTCAGTGGCCGGTGGTCAGTTCCAATAGCAGGAATGTGCTTGGCGAAACAGGGGCGTTTCAGGTGAGCACCGCCCCCGCCCTGCCGGGCGGATCATTCGAGAGTGAAACGAGGGACCCAAAGGGACTCATGAACAGGACGAGAAGCCGGTACGCAACAAGCGGATGCCCACCCTGGAACGGGGGGGCGGCCCCCCCCCCCACCACGCGAAGCCACCCCCCCCAACCACACCCCGCGCGGACCGCGACCCCCCCC
>VXMN01000072.1 GCA_009841055.1 Acidobacteriota bacterium | reverse complement strand
CCGCCGGACTTTCACCGGCTACGCTTCACCAGTTAGCCTGGCGCTCGCGGGCGGGGCGCCCGCGCTCCCGGGGGGCTTCATCCCGTGACGTCGTCGCAGCAAAGGATGTCTATCGGTCTTTGAAGACTCACGAAGGGCAACCAAGGGGTTGGAGAAGGCTTAAAGGGGATGTGCCAACGGTTGGAAGGGCAAGAGATATCCAGGCTAAACAAGTGCCGGCGCCAGCCGTAGCCTCCGGCAAACCGTGCAAGTGGCGGCTACCGGTAAGACACCCGTGTTAAAATCCAGTGCCATGCACACCCGTTGCGCTTGGACCGCCATGCTGATCCTGTTCGGGTTGGCGCCGGTTTCGCCATTTCCGTTAGCGGGACACACTCCTCCAGCCGGAAGTCCACAGGACGAGGACGGGTCTTTCCGTCTGGAAGTGGACGTGGACCTGGTGGTGTTGAACGTCACCGTGGTGAACGAAAACGGAGACAATGTCACCGACCTGACCCGGGAGGATTTTGCGGTCTTCGAGAACGGAATCCGGCAGGACATCTCGACCTTTTTCCCGGTGGAAGCTCCCTTCAAGCTGGTGCTGCTGGTCGACACCAGCATCAGCACCCGGAACAACCTCAGGCTGATCAAGGATGCCGCCCGCAACTTCACCAAGGAACTGCGTCCCGACGACCAGATTTCGGTCACCGAAACCCACTTTTTCACCCAGGAGGTTCAGAAGTTCACCAACAGGCGCAAACTGCTTCGAAAAGCCATCAAGCAGTTGTCCACCTACCCCTACGGCGGCTCCCGAGTCTACGACGGGGTGGCCATGGCCCTCAAGAGCCTGCAACGGACTCGCAGCGGCCGCAAGGCCATCGTGGTGCTGAGCGACGGAATGGAGAACTCAAGCCGGGTATCCTTCGATGAACTCCGCAGGAGGCTGGCCCAGGACGATGCGGTCTTCTATCCCATCACCATCCTGAACAAGGATCGGCAGAAGGAGATCCTGGAACGCTATATCCAGGAGAGCGAGGAGAAGGAGGAAGATCCTTACGTGGAAAACGCCCGGCTAAGCCTCTCGGTGCTGGAGGAGGTCTATCAGATTCAAACCGAGCGATTGAGCCAGCTCTCCAGCGAAACCGGCGGAAAAATGTTCCTGGTGGCCGACCTGTCGGACCTGAAAGGAGAGTATTCCAAGGTTGCCCATGAATTGAGGCACACCTTCAGTCTGGCCTACTATTCCAACAGCCCCGGCGACCAGGGTGGGATGCGGCGAGTCCGGGTAGAGGTGACAGACCCCAGCCTTCGGGTGAGGACCCGCACCACCTATTTCGTTCCGGAGACGGACCGGGCCGGGTTCTGAACCGCCGGGGCCGTTCAATGGATGGTGTCGTTATCGCGGCGTTCGCGCTCTTTCCGGTTGAGGTAGACTTCGAACTTTTGCCGGGCTCGCCGAAAACGGTACTCCAGGTAGGCATCCTTGATGGGTTGATACCAGCTTGCTCCCGGACGGCCGCGATGGGGGCCTCTCTTCAGGTAGAGGTAGCCCACCAGCATGCCGCCCAGGTGAGCCGCATGGGATATTCCGGAGTCGCTTCCGGACAGGCTTGACAGGAAGGCAATGCCCCCGAAGACCATCACGGCGATTCTGGCCGGAAGCGGGAAAAACAGCATCACGTAGATGATGCGGTCGGGGAAGGTCATCCCGTAAGCCAGCAGGACACCGTAGATGGCTCCCGAAGCCCCCAACGTCGATCCCTGATAGGAAAAGAAGTTGACCAGCGTAATGCAGATGCCGGCGCCGATTCCGGTCACCAGGAAGTAGCGCCAAAATTGCCGGCTTCCCCAGTAACGCTCCAGTTCGCAACCGAACATGAACAGGATCAGCATATTGATCAGCAGGTGAAAGACGCCGCCGTGCAGGAAGATGTAGGTAAACAACTGCCAGAGGTAAAGACTGCCGAGCACCATTGCAGGGGTGAGGCTGAAAAGGGCCGTGATCGGTCCGCTCAGACCTCCAGAAAGGACCTGCATTACGAACACCACCACGCAGGCGATGATGATCCACTTAACCGTGGGTGTCAGGGGCCCCCCGAAGGAGATGGAGCTGGTAGCGTATCGATAGCGGTAATTCATGAAATCACCTCTCGGGGAGGTGTGTTGGCGGCGTGGGGCTATTGTAGCGGGTTTTGGCGGCAATGCCATTCCGAATCAGCCGGGAGGCGGGGGCAGGCCGCACGCTATCCGGATTGGGCCGTGACGCGGTCAGGCGGCGTGTGGCGGATTGGGACTTCATGAAGATCATGCTTGCATTGGCGCTTGCCCTGTGGACCCTTCATTGGGGTTTGGAATGCCATGCCTCTCAGCCTGAAGGGCCGCTGGAGGAGACTCGAGAGACTCCAGGCGCCGAGGATGCCGAAGGCGCCGGAGTGGCCGAAGAAGCTGAAGGCCCTCAGGAGGACGACGAATCTCAGGAAAGGGACGACAGGGGGGAAGGCGAAGATGGCGAAGAAGGGGAAGACGAGGAGCCGCCCCGCCCCCCCAACGTCCTCTTGATCCTGGTGGACGATCTTGGCTACGGAGACCTGTCCAGTTCGGGCGCCGAGGACTTGCAGACCCCCCACATCGACGCACTGGTCGAGGCGGGGATGCGCTTCAATCAATTTTACGCGAACTCGACGGTAGGCGCTCCCACCCGGGCGTCACTCTTGACCGGAAGGTATCCTGACCTCGTAGGGGTCCCCGGAACCATTCGGCCGGAGCCTGAGATCAACTGGGGCTACCTGACTCCGGAGGCGACGCTGCTTCCCGATCTGCTGCAACAGGCCGGCTACCACACCGCCTTGATCGGCAAATGGCATCTGGGCCTGGAATCGCCCAATCTCCCCAACGAGCGCGGATTCCACCTGTTCCGGGGGTTCCTGGCGGACCGTATGGACGACTATTTCCGTCACACTCGGCGCGGCGTGAACCACATGCGCTTCAATGCAGAGACCGTCGAGCCGGCAGGACACGCCACCGACCTCTTCACCCAGTGGGCTATCGACTTTCTGACGGAACGGGCGGAAGACGACCAGCCGTTTTTTCTCCTACTTGCCTACAATGCCCCTCACGTGCCGGCCCAACCGCCGCCTTCTTTCCTGGAGCGAGTGGTGCAGCGGGGGGGCGCGCTTAGCGAAAAGCGGGCCCGGTTGGTGGCCCTCATCGAGCACCTGGACGAGGGAATCGGAAAGGTGATGGAGGCTCTTGGGGAAAACGGGCAGGACAGCGAAACCCTGGTGCTGTTCACCAGCGACAACGGCGGGGACCCGCGGGCGGAAGCCGACTGCGGGGACCTGCGGGGTGGAAAGCGGGAGATGTACGAAGGCGGGATTCGGGTGCCCCTGGTGGCCGTCTGGCCGGAAAAAATCCGTCCCGGCACCTCGTCCAACCGGCTGGCGCTGACCATGGACCTGTTCCCGACAATCTGTACGGCAGCGGGCCTGACGGTGGAGTCGGAGATCGACGGGGTGTCCCTGTTCAGAACCCTGGTGGGTCAAATGGCGCCGCCGATGGAACGTACCCTCCACTGGGTTCGCCGGGAGGGAGGGCGACTTCACCAGGGACAAGACTACTATGCGGTCCGCCAGGGTCACTGGAAGCTGCTGCAGAACTCGCCCTTCGAGTCCTTCAAGCTGTTCAACCTGAGGGAAGATCCGCGGGAGGAACATGACCTGGCGGAACAGGACCCGGGAACGGTCTCCAGGCTCTCCCGTGCGCTGCGACTTAGAATCCAGAAGGCCGGCGCCGTTCCCTGGCAACCCGGACCGGCCCCTGAGCCCGAGCCGGAAATTCAACCCGAGCCACCGCCTCAGTCCGAGTCGGATTCTCAATCGGAGTCGGACGCTTCCACGATCTTGCCATAGTACTGGGGCCGGCGGTCCTTGAAGCGGTTGATTTCGTGTTTGCCGGGAACACGGGTAATGTGCTTGTTGCGAGCTTGCGAGGGATCGATCTCGGCGAAGATGATGTCTTCCTCCTCTGGCCCGGCCAGGGCCAAGGTCCGGCCCGAGGGATCGGCGATACGACTTGTGCCGATGAAGCGAAACCCTCTCTCCCGGCCGACCCGATTGACCGCTACCGAATACACCTTGTTTTCCAGCCCCCTGGCGTTGACCAGAAACTCGGCGAATTCCTCCGCGCCCGTGGGCCAGTTTGTGGGCAGCAGAATCATGTCGGCTCCCTGGAGCGCCATGGTGCGCGCGCTCTCCGGAAAGGATCCGTCGTAGCAGATGTTGAGCCCGATGCGTCCCAGGCGGGTCTGGTGCACCCCGAAACCGAGGTCTCCGGGATCCACGAAGCGGTCCACTCCCAGGTAGGGCAGATGCACCTTGCGGTACTTGCCCACCACTCCTTCCGGCCCGATCAGGACCGCCGCATTGAAGCAGCGGTCACCGTCTCTTTCCAGCATCCCTACAACCAGGTAGGCCTGGGTCCTGCGGCAGAGACCTGCCAGGAGTTGGGTGGAAGGCCCGGGAATGGATTCAGCGTAGGGAAGGGCTTCCTGCAGGCTGTCGAAACAGTACCCCGTCAGGGCGCACTCAGGAAAAACCACCAAGCGAGCCTGCCTGGCAACGGCTTGCTCCACCGAATCGATCATCCCGGCGAGGTTGGCCTCCTTGTCCATCAAGGTGGGGTCCATCTGCACCCCGGCCAGCGTGAATTTGTCAGGCATGGTTGCCTCCGCTATGGAAAGTGTGCTGAAGACGGATCTAAAAGAAGTCGCCCACCCGGGAACGCTTCGCGGCGCATCCGTAAGGCGCCCCCCCGGGAGCGCGGGCGTCCCGCCCGCATCCTTGTTCCTTAACCTGTGAGGTACGCGGTGATATTCCCGGCGCCTTGAATGAAGCGCAGGCCAAAAGTCCCTGGGATCGGAATCATGCCGCGCAGCCCGCCACCGGACGCCATTTGATCCGGCCGGGGCAGATATGTTACAAGATGGGGTCGCTTGACGAAAGACAGGACACTCCCCTCGCCGCCCCTCACGCGGAGCGCCCGTAGCTCAGTTGGATAGAGCGTTGGTCTACGAAACCAAAGGTCGCAAGTTCGAATCTTGCCGGGCGTACCACTTTCCCATCTCTCGTTCAATTGTAGACGGCTTGCTTCGGCTGTCGGAGCGGCCGTTCCCACGGCGCCGGTGGCAGTCTCCGCCTTGGCCTTCAGTGCGTGCTCTTTCCCATCGACCCCTGGGATAACAGAATGCTGTCTGACGGCGACAGGGGGATGTAAACGGAGGATGGAATCCATGAATGAACGGAACCTTTCGGATCGGCGAAGCTTCCTGAGAAATGTCGGGGCCGGGCTGGGCTTGGGCTTGGCGGGTCAGATCGGACCCTTGGCCTTCCCTGGCCGATCGTGGGCCAGTGAATCCCCAGCAAAGGTTCGATACCGCTGGGTCAGCGTCCGGGAAATCCATGGAGACGGCACCCACAACGCCTGGCCCGACATCTGTCGCTGGCGGGGGCGCTACTACGTGGCTTTCAACTCGGGCGGCAAGAACCACGGCGGAGGCCACGGCCTGCTGGTGCTCTCTTCGGCCGACGGCCTCAACTGGGAGACGGTGCTTCACAAGTCTCCAGGGGAGTGGGGAGTGCTGGAGAACACCACCCGCACCACCGTCTGCCCCAAGTTCCTCCCTCTCAAGGATCGGCTGATTCTGGTCTTCTACTTCTATACCGAAGGACACATGGACGTCAGCCCGCAGCGCAAGGCCGATCTCAAGCGCCGCTGGCTGAGTCTGAAGGGATCGGAAGAAAGCTTCGAACGGTGGGTCCAACACCACAATACGTCCTTCCGCACCGGGGTCAGCTACACCGAGGACGGCCGCAGCTTTGAGGATCCTGAGCCCTTGCTGGATCCGAGCTGGCGGGTCTGGCGGCCCCAGACCTTCAAGGGGCGCCACTACATCATCGGATACCGTTGCCACGGGCAGGAGTGGTCCTTTTCACCGGAGTTGGAGAGCATGATTCCGGAGGCCCACACCTTCGAGATGTTCGAGAGCGCCTCCCTGTTCAGCTCTGCGGACGGCTTGAGCTGGAGCAAAGTCAGCGATATTGCCGCCGAGGACAACGACGAGTCCGATTTCGACTTCGCCCCGGATGGCCGCATCCTGGCGGTGAGCCGCAAGGGCGCTTCCTCCAAGCTTCATCCGGGAGCCAGGCCGGGGAGTCGCCACGCCCTCGCCTACGTCAGCCATCCGCCCTATCGAAGCTGGCGACGGCTGCCCCTGGATCGCATGATCCAGGCCCCGGCGGTGCGCTGGGCCAGGGATCGATGGATGATCGCCGGCCGCTATATCGACGGGGATAGCGAGCAGGCTCACCCGCAGCGCGCTGACTATCCTCACAAGGCACAGCGCTACGGGACGCGCATGTGGACCCTGGAGGATCGGACCGGCGCCCTGACCCAGGCGGTAACCCTGCCCAGTTGGGGAGACTGTTCCTACCCGGGCATGATCGAGGAAGCTAATGGTGACTTGCTGGTGGTCTACTATTCCCACTCGATCACAACTGACGCCCATCAGTACATCGGCGGTGGACTGTGGCCGGGCAAGATGCCTCCCGCCTCGATCTATCTGGCCCGAGTGGTCAGGGAAGAGATGGGTTAGTAATCTGCCGTTACTCCCTCCGAATCCTCTGTCTGCCATGATGTCCGGCGCTGTTGTGGCCGTACTGCTGCTGGCCGGAGCTGCGTTTCCGTCCCCGCTTCCGCCGGCACCGAGCCAGGCGGGTTGTTTCGACGCTTCCGAAACCGAGGGGACAACCGTCTTCGGCCCCATGAGGCAAAAGGCCCTGCTTTGGGACCGCTTCCTGCTGGGGTACCTGGTCCGCCGGATCGCCGGCCAACAGTTGGAAAGGTATCGGGAGGAGCAGGGAATCCCGCTCCGGTTAATGCTGGCTGAGGAAAGTAGCGAGGCCCTCCAATCACGCGTCCCGGATCAACTGAGGCGGTCGGGAACGGCGGGAAGCCTTGAGTCCCATCCCTGCGGAACGGCCGTCCAGGCATTTGTCAAGGATCTTGGAAGCCATGGACTTTCCCAGTGGCTGTTGCCCGACTGGGTGCTGGAGTTCAACCGGAAGGGCAAGGTCATCTCCCGCTGGGATATCCCCCTGAACGCGCCGGTTGGTGCGGTCCAGGAAGATTCGATCTGGGTGAGCTGGGACCCGCAGCCCCTCTGTTCCGGCCAAAGCCTGGACGTGAAGGCCTACCTGGTGATCGGAACGGACGGAAGTCTCAGGGCCGCCACCCGCCCCGGCCTCATCTCCGAGGGACGCAAGATCGAATGCCCCAGGAGCCCCGATATCCCGCCTTCCGAGTTCCTCGTCTGCGAGTCCATGCCAGACCTCAAGACCCGCAAGACACGCAGGTTGGCCTACCAGTTGCCCTGCGAGTGAAGCCGGACCGGTCCGAAACAGTTTTCCGGTCGCCCGGAGGTTGACGATGGTTGTTGCTTTTTTGTTGGGAACGATCGTCGTTCTGCTCTTCATCACGGGCTTTGATAACTCCGCCTGGATAGCCGCAACGATAGGCGCTTTACTGGGATTGGCCTCCCTCATCCTGGAGAAGGATGATTAGACCTGAATTGCTTCCCCTGGTCGGACCTCGCGGTAAGGGCGTCGACAGCGCAAGATAGTCCGGACTCCCGATGATACAATCCATGCCAAGTCCTACTCATGGAATTGCGGTGAGCCACCAGGACCTGACCACAGACGATCACTTTATGGAGATGGCCTTGCGTCTGGCCCGAAAGGCCTTCTCGATGGAGGAGGTCCCGGTGGGAGCGGTGGTGGTGGTGGACGGCAAAGTGGTGGGCCGCGGCTACAACCAGAGCCTCACCCGATCCGACCCCACGGCCCACGCCGAGGTTATAGCCCTGCGACAAGCAGCCAGGAGGGTAGGGAATTACCGTTTGACTTCGGCAACGATTTATTGCACCTTGGAACCGTGTGCCATGTGTGCCGGCAGCCTGGTCTGGGCCCGCGTCAAGCGCCTGGTCTACGGCGCCAAAGACCCCAAGGCCGGGGCGGTCGACTCCCACCTCCGGCTGTTTGAATCGGAATCGGTCAACCACAGGGTAGAGGTGGTGTCGGGGGTCGGCGAAGCCCAGGCGGTGAAGCTGCTTCAGGAGTTCTTCCGGCTTCGGCGCTAGCCGGGTTCTCGGCTGTCCGAGCACAGGCCCATCACGCGGAGAGGTACCGAAGTGGTCATAACGGGGCCGCCTCGAAAGCGGTTAGGGGGTTAGTCGCTCCCACGCGGGTTCGAATCCCGCCCTCTCCGCCATTATTGCCCTTCTGGTCGCACGGCATTCCCACCTTCCTTTTGCCCGCCTCCTTCTTCAAGGCTCTGTCTTCTCGGTTGGTTCTGTTTCAGTCGCTAAACACTGCCCTGAAGGAGCACGAAAGGGTCGTAGTTGTAAAGATATAGGCAGATTTCAACGTGATGAAAAGAAACTACATCGACATCGGCGGGCAAAGGAGAACTGATGGACCACACCAATCTGTTTAACCCTTTTAGTTCACTGCCTCCTGAACACGAAAACCGCTTGACGTGGGCATTCCTTATGACTCTCAAATATGATCCGCTCCTGCAGAGCTTTCTGCGTGAACTAGTGGAATCAAAACTGTCGCCGAAAGTCCGAGAGCACGGCAATTTCTGGGAACCCTGGGAACCCGCGCGCGTTTCAACGCAGACGAAGTGGATTGACTCTTCGACTAACCACCTTGTCTCCGTCCTCCTGACCGATGAAGCCATTCAAGGGTTGCAGGTCGAGTGGTCAGATCGTGGCGCTATATACGACGGCGTAATCGAATTTCCAGACGGTCTTACATTGATCGTCGAGAACAAACCCTCGCGCGACAATGTCGATGCGAAACAATTGTCGCCGAGCCGGAGCTCATTTCCCGGAAACATTGACCAGTGCACCTTACATGGATCGGCGATGTGTCTTGAGTGGTCGGAAGTTTTGGAAGGGGTATTGAGGCACGCCAATTCCAAAATCGCGTCTTTCAGCAGCCGTGAAATTTGCCTTGATTTGCTGTCATTCGTGGAAGAGTTTCATCCTGATCTGACTCCCTACCGTACTTTCAGACTCTGTGGTGACAAGCCGGAGGCGCTTCGAAGACGGACAATACGGCTGCTGGATGCATTGGCGAGGAGAGTAGGGTTGGAGCGGCGGGATGACTACCTGTTCCGCCCCGGTAAGATTGCCGAGAGAGTTGCGATTTGGGTCGAAGCCGAAAAACGAACACTCATTTTGGGTCTCTGGCCGGCTGACACCGTCCGTCAGGCGCGTCGGTTCTACCAAAATGTGGACAGGACGGCTCTCGTGGATTTGAACAAATGGCAGGTTGAACCCAATCTCCACTTCTCCTTCATGAACAAGCACCTAATTTGGACTGATACCGATTGGCCAACGGACAGGTACTTCGGCCATTTTGCCGATGGGAAGTTATACGGACAAATGAACCAAACCAGACTTGTTCCTCTGATCCAGCAATGGGAGAAAATAGGCCTAATCACAGGCAAGAATCGGGGCGATATCGAATATCAGTTCAAGTCCACGAGGCGCGA
>VXMN01000319.1 GCA_009841055.1 Acidobacteriota bacterium | reverse complement strand
TACCTGGCGCGCGTCGCGGCGCCTCACCTTGACTTATGGTGTGCGTTACGAGGTGAATCCCGCCCCTTCCGAGCGAAACGGAAACCTCCCCCTCACCGTTACCGGAGTGAGCGATCCGTCAACGATGTCGCTTGCACCGGAGGGAACGCGTTTTTACGAAACAGGTTACGGAAACTTCGCTCCCAGACTCGGCTTCTCCTATCAGCTGTTGCCGGACGCGCCGATGGTGTTGCGCGGGGGCGTCGGCATCTTCTACGATCTTGGCTATACCTTCACGGGAGCGGCGCTGAGCACTGCAAACTACCCATACGGAAGGCTCGTGCTGGACTTCGGCGTCCCACTGGAGGCCGAAGTATACAACGCCCCGGTCGAAGCGGCACCGATCGCTCCGCCCTATGGAGCGCTCTTCGCGTACGAAGCCGGCTACAAACTTCCGTATTCCTGGCAGTACAGCCTGTCGATCGACCGCAATTTCGGAGAGAACCTGGTGTCGGCAAGCTATGTCGGCTCTGCGGGCCGACGGCTGGGCCGGGTCGAGCGCCTGCAGAATCCGAATCCGGATTTCACTCGGGTCTCAATCGTGAGGAATGCCGCCCGGTCCGACTACAACTCGCTCCAGCTCCGTTACGAACGCCGGCGGTCTTTGGGGGTCCAGACGACCTTGTCGTATACGTTGGGCAAGTCGCTGGACACGGTGTCCGACGAGTCGGTGGCGAACTACCAGGCTCCCGCCGACTCTCTCGATCCGGACGCCGACCGCGGGCCATCGTCATTCGATATTCGACACACGTTCAGCGCTGCAGCGAGCTACGACCTCCCGGCGCCAACCGACGGCGCGGCGCGTGCATTACTCGGAGGCTTCTCGATCGACGCCATTCTCCGGGCCCGGTCGGCCGCGCCCGTGAACATTCTGACTGGAACAGATCCGTTCGGCTTCGGATACACGTCCGTCACCCGCCCTGATCTCATTCCAGACGTCCTTCTCTATCTGGATGATCCCGCCGCCGCAGGTGGCCGCCGGATCAATCCCGCCGCATTTGCGATTCCTCCTTCCGGACGTCAGGGGACAGCCGGACGGAACATCGGCCGCGGGTTCGCCGCCTGGCAACTGGACGCCGCTGTGCGGCGCAGCTTCGAGATCGCCGAGACAGTGCAGCTTCAGGTCCGAGTGGAAGCCTTCAACCTCTTCAACCGCCCCAACTTCGCCGATCCCGTTGGAGCCCTGAACAACCCGAACTTCGGTGTCTCGACGCAAATGCTCGGCAGCAGCCTCGGAGGGCTGAATAGCCTGTATCAGATCGGCGGGCCGCGATCGATGCAATTCGCGCTGAAGGTTCTGTTCTGACACCGAGTTCGCCGATGATCTATCGCGTTGCACATCGGGAACTGCGGGAAACGGTCCGGGACGGGCGCTTCCGGTGGAGCGTATCCATCATCCTACTGCTGATCCTCGTCTCCTTCATCTCCGGCCGGGATTACCTGAGAACCGCCGCGCAGCACGAGGCCATCGTCCAGACCGCGGAACGCGAGCGCTGGCTGGACAAGGGAGAGATGAACCCCCACTCGGCAGCGCACTACGGCCAGTACCTGTTCAAGCCGCGGCTGCCGATCGAGTCGGTCGATCCGGGGATCTCACCATACTCGGGGATTTCGATCTTGGTCGAGCCACACGTTCAGAATCTCGCGCGCTACAAGCCTGCCGCCGAGACGACAACGGGTGGGCGGGCCGGCCGCGTGACGGTCGCTATGACCCTGCAGATCCTGGTTCCGCTGCTCATAGTTCTTTCTCTTTTCTCGACGTTCACTTCAGAGCGCGAGCAGGGGACGCTGCGGCTCTTGCTGAGCCTGCCCGTAAGCCCCCGGCGGCTCGCCATCGGAAAGGTGCTGGGTGCGGCCGTGCCCTGGCTGCTATGTCTTGTTCCTGCTTCCGTGCTCGGAGCCGCCGTGCTCATCCGATCCGATGCCGCATTGCCGGCGTCGGACATCGCCCTTCGAACAGCGTTGTTTGCCACAGTGTATTTGCTGTACTTCCTTCTGACGATTCTCGTCGCAGTAACCGTGTCAGCGCTGTCCGGTCGATCCCGCACGGCACTGGCCTGCCTGCTGGCCTTCTGGTTCATGACCGGAATCCTGGCGCCGCCGCTGGCGATGGATTTCGCGACCGCCAAGTATCCGGTTCCGAACGGCTTCGAGTTCCAGGCGGCCATTGCTCGAGATCGCGCGGAACTGCCCTCGCTGGTAACACGAATCTTCGAGGTCGAAGAACGGATGCTCGAGGACTATGGCGTGTCGTCGACTCGCGACCTGCCCCTTGTGCCGAGTGGCGTGGCATTGATGGAAGACGAGGCGGACAACACGCGAATACACGAGAGGCACTTCACACGGCTGTACGATACGTACGAGGATCAGAATCGTCTGTTCTCATTGCTCGGCCTGACCTCTCCTCTGCTCGCGGTCCAGTCCCTTTCCATGGGTCTTGCCGGTACTGATTTTGCTCACCAGCGGCACTTCGCCGAGGCCGCTGAACAGTATCGCCGCGACTTCGTCCGTATCCTGAACGAAGACGATGCCAGGAACGGCCGAATGTACGATGCCCGGCAGGCCGTTGGTGGCGACCTGTACCTCGCGGGCCGCGATCTATGGAAACGGGTCCCGGAGTTCACGTATCGGCCGCCCACGGTGGGCTGGACCGTCGACCGGCATCGTGTTTCGATCGCGATCCTCCTGTCCTGGCTGATGGTCGTCAGCGGATTCCTGTGGGCGGCTCTCGGGCGGGTGAGGGCATCATAGCGAACGTTCAGTCGACATCGGTGCGTTTCATGCTTGGAACGATTATCCGCCATGAATGGCGCATACTGCGGTCGGACGTGGCAACCTGGATTGTTTTCGGAGTTCTGGCCGTCGTCGTTGGATATGCAGGCTGGCACGGCCGTTCCATCGTGGAACGCGAGCGGAGCGCAGTCGAGGAATTCGAGGAGCGGCAGGCAGTCGAGGTGGCCGAGGCGCGCCTCCGCGCCGTTCAGATGAAGGCGCGACTGGATTCGGGCCTGGACCTGACGACACTATCCACACAGGAACAGGTGGAATTCGCCAACGGTCCGCTGAACTCGGTGTACGCGTCCCGTGTCGCGGCCTTCGGCATTCGGCCCCCGGCCCCGCTCGAGGCGCTGTCGCTGGGCGACGGTATCGACCCTCTCGCCCTGTCGATCGGAGACAGCAGCCTGATCTCGGATACGAGCGCGGGAGAATCGACAACCAATCCTCTGAGACTTGCGGTCGGACACTTCGATCTCACCTTCGTCGTACTCTACCTCTACCCCCTGGCGGTGATCGCGCTCACCCACAACCTACTCACCACCGAACGAGAAACCGGCATCCTTCCGTTGCTCCTTTCACAGCCGGTAGGTCCACGCAGCTTTTTCGCTGGATCACTGATCGTGCGTGCACTGTTTCTCAGCGCCGCACAGTTCGTGTGGTCGGGCCTAGCCCTTCTGTCCAGCGGTCTCGACCTGACCTCAAGCGATGTGCGCGTCCGCTTCGTGCTGTGGTTCATCGTGACGGGAAGTTACGTCGTCTTCTGGTTCGCGTTGAGCGCGTTGGTCGCGGCCAGGGGCCGGAGAGCCGCATCGAACGCCCTGGTTCTCTGTACCTGCTGGCTCGCTGGCGTCGTCGTCCTTCCCGGGGTCATCCAGTTCGTGGTGAATACCAGCCACCCCGTTCCCCTAAGGTCTGAGTACATTCAGTCCCTCCGGTCCACTCGGGCCCTGGTCACGACCGGTTTGTCGGAACAGAGGCTCATTGATGAGTTCTTCGAGACGAATCCGCGATTCCGCCGCGGTCCCGAGGGTGCGGAGTTATCCCGGCGGTACACGGCGGCCGTCGCACGCTTCGACAGGATTGCTCGCGAGATTCAACCCCTGCGGCAAAGGACAGTCGTCCAACAGGACGCGCAGGAACGACTCTTCGCCGTGCTGCGATTTACGACGCCGGGCGCCCTTGTCGAGCACCTTCTATACGACGTGACCGGTACCGGCCCGGCAAGGAACCGGCGGTTCGTGGCCGGGATCGAAGACGTCCGGCGCGGCCGCCGGACGTTTTTCTGGCAACGACAGATCGACCTGGCAACGATTACGGCAGAGGACTATGACCTGATGCCACGCTATCAGTTTCAGGAGGAGCCTATTTCGAATGTCATCCGGAGAGTATTCCTTCCGCTAGCAGCGATCGCGATGGCGTCCGGAGTTCTCGCGCTGCTCGCCCACGTCCGATCGGTCTCACTCCTGAAGAGCGCCGACGCCTCTGGGAAATAGCGTCAATCTGCGTCACCCTATAGCCAACCCTAGCTCGACATCGGCGATCCCGGTCGCGCCGATCTCGACCACGGCCTCTGCGCGCATTCGAGCGGCGGCGGGACCCTCTCTTTCCCTGGGGCGCCCTTCTGGTGGCTGAGCGCCTGCCTGGACTCGGCGCGGCGGGTCGAGAATAGTAGAACGGATGTTCGTATCCGCGATGGCTTTCACCGTTTCTTGCTGCGCTTCTCGCGGCGATATTCCTCGACTAGGCGCGGAACGTCTTCTTCAGTGATGCCACGCTTTCGGGCCCGACGGGCACCGTAGGCATGGAGTTCCTGCCACATTCGGTCTTCAATGTAGCGGCGCTGGGCTTCATAGATTTCGACTTGATTGAGCCAACTGGCGTGGATGGGGGCATGAATCAAGCGCAGGTTGGGATAGCGTCGCTGCAAGCGTTGAATCGAAGCTGGCCCCCGATGACAGGTGCCATTGTCAACAATCCAAAAGACCCGATGCGCATGGCGGTAGGAATCTTGATGCATGACCCGTTGAACCAAGCGGTCGAAGGTGACAATGGTGCTGCGGGATTCGCAACGGCCGTAGATCTTGGCTTGGTGTACATCCCAGGCGGCCAGATAGGCACAGGAACCGAGGCGTCGATACTCATGCTCGATCTCGGGGAGGGAAAGCTCGGGGGCGACCCGAGCGATTGAGGTCCTCCAGAGCGGCCAAGCGCTTTTGAAAGAAGCGCTTACGCCATTTACTGACAACATCCCGTCCGACATGCAGATGCTGAGCGATCTGGTGATTGGAGAGTCCTTGGGCAGCGAGCAAGATCATCCGAGCGCGTTGAACCTGAAAGTACGGCAACGTATACTTGTTGGCTCGTCTCTGAAGCTCATTCGCCTCGGACTGGGTCAATCGAATCTCATAGGGGCTGTTACGAGGCACTGTGGGCTCCTCACGACTGTCCACTATACCTCAATTACCCCTCGAAAGGCCAGCTAAAATACGTATTAGTATTTATGTATTGGTGTACTTAGTCGTGCATGTGTTCCAGATAGATTCGTTCCAGATCCCGGTGCCCGAGATCCTTCGTTTCGTGAGCCGCCACCAATCGGCCGCGCTTCATGATTCCCACCCGAGTGCCGGTTTCCTTCGCCCGGAACAGGTCGTGTGTGGCCATCAGCACGGCGACTCCCGAGGCGCTCAAACTCTTCAGCAACTCGGAGAACTCGTTGGACGCTTTTGGATCGAGCCCCGAAGTGGGTTCGTCCAGAAGCAACGCCTCAGCCTTCTTGGCGATCGCGATCGCGATGCCCACCTTCTGCCGCATGCCCTTGGAATAGACCGCCATGCGCTTGGCCGCTGCGTGCTGGCCAAGGCCCACCCGGTCGAAGAACCCGAGGAGGGCCTTCCTTGGGTAGGTGTGCCCAGCGAGAGCGCTGAAGTACTCGAGATTCTCGAGCCCGGTCAGATTACGGTAGAGCATCACCTGTTCCGGAATATAGGCAACATACTTCTTGGTCTCGATCGAGTGCAATGTCACGTCCAGACCCTTGATCGTCGCAGTCCCCGAACTCGGGGCGACGAAGTTCAGAAACAAGTTGATCGTAGTGGTTTTTCCGGCCCCGTTGGCGCCGAGCAGGCAGAATACCTCTCCCGGTTCGATCTCGAGATCGAGGGCGTCGAGAGCGATCATGTCGTTGTAGCGTTTCGTCAGGGTCTTGGCTGCCAGCATGATCGGATTCCCATCCACGGTACTCATCTGTAAGAATGAGCGGCTCTAGCCCGCATTTTCACCAGAGGTAGGAAACATCGGTTCTCGGGATGCGGTACCAGTCCTGCACGCCACTGATGGTGTCTGCCTCCGAGCCAGGGTCGCGCCAGTCCAGTTTTCCGACCGCGACGGCGTACTCACCCTCACCGTTCGGCGAAAACGTTACCGTCGTCCCTTCGAGATCGAAAAAGTTGGCCGGCCTATGGAGCAACCTTCCAGCCGGAACTGTGGTGACACTTCCGTGGACAGCGATTGTGTCACTCCCGCCAGATACATCACCCACGGGGCCGAGACCGCCAGAATTGTGCTGCACACTAAACACAGCACGTATCTGACAAGCCGAACATTGGCCATTTGACCTCTCCAACTCTCCACTCTCCACTCCTCACTCTCCACTCATCGTCGGGGACAGGGGGTGGCTGCTACTCCTCCGGGTCTCCGGTGAAGCTCCTGAAGAATCCGCGGCGGGTGAGCCTGGGGTTGGCCGGGCGGAACGCCAACTTGTCCAGGCTGAATCCGTAGTTGAGCTTCTCCAGGTCGCTCAACAGCTCATAGGCGGAGGGGTATCGGTCGGCCGGAGCCTTTTGCAGGAGAGCTCCCAAGAGGCGGCTCCAGCCCGGAGACGTTTGGGGTCGCACGGAAATCAGCCTGGGAAGCTCGCGGTCCTGAATCTGCCGGTCCAGCGCGGCCCCGTCCTCGCCTGTAAAGAGAAACTCCCCCAGAGACAATTCGTAAAGCGCGGCCCCCAGGGAGAACAGGTCGCTTCTGGCATCTGCAGGTTCCCCCCGCACCTGCTCAGGCGCCCGGTAGCTGCGGTGCAGCAGGGGCGGCTGATCGGCCGGCAGGTCCGTTTCCTGCGACTCCGGGTCCTCCGGATCCTTCAGAACCAGGTTGGGCGGCAGGTAGGGCAGGACGGCGTCCAGCAGCTTCACCTGGTTGCCTTCCTGCAGGAACAGGCTGCGTGAGGTGAGGCGTCCGTGGACGAGGCCGTTCTCGTGCACCTCCAGCAGTGCGCGGGCGGCTTGAATGGCTGTCTGAAGGGCCTGGTCGAAGTCGCAAGGGCCCGCGCCGATCCTTTCGGCCAGCGTGGTCCCGTGCATAAACTCCATGGGAAGAATGTGAAGGCCCTCATGGGCCTCGATGGGAAAGATCCGCGCCAGGTTGGAGTGGTCCAGGGTGGCGTAGAGAGCCAGCTTCTGCAGAAACTGCGATTCGGCGGGGTCTTCCTGGCGTGGCGGGCGTATCAGAAACAAAAGAGCGACGGTTTCCCGCCGCTCGATGTGGGTTGCCTTGTAAAAGCACCGGGTGTCCGCCAGCCGGTCTCTGGAGAGAATTCGGTAGGGGCCGATCTGCTTGCCGATGAGCACTAGAATGGAATGTCGTCGTCGTTCGTGCCGGAGTCGGGACTGGCGGCAGCGGCGGGTTGGGCTGCCGGCGCCGCTTGTCCTTCCTCGGATCGGCCGCCCAGCATGACCATGTTGTCGGCCTGCACCTCGGTGGAGTAGCGCTTGTTTCCCTCCCTGTCCTGCCAGCTCCGGGTCTGCAATTTCCCCTCGATGTAGACCAGCCTTCCCTTGCTGAGGTACTGGCCGCAGATTTCCGCCAGTCTCCGCCAGAGGACAACCGTGTGCCACTCCGTTCGCTGCTGCCTTTCGCCGCTCTGATCCTTCCAGGTCTCGTCGGTTGCGATGCGAATGTTGGCGACCGCCGTGCCTCCTTGGGTATATCTGACTTCGGGGTCCTGTCCCAACCTGCCCACCAGAATCACCTTGTTGACTGAACCTGCCATTCCACGCCTCCTTGTAGACTTCGATGGGAGAATCGGTTCGGGAGAAACTCTTCAGCGGCGCGACGCCTTCCGGCGAGCGGCGCGTGCCGATACGCCCAGGATTTTCAGACGATTCCTGGCGATCTTGGCCTCTTCGGAGGAAGGGTGCTTCTGGATGACCCAGCGGAGCTCCTTGACCCCGGCCTGCCGGTTTTCGAGCTCCAGGTAGCTGAACCCTTTCTTCAAGATCGCCGCCGGGACCTTGTCGCCCTTGGGATAGATCTGTATCACCCGGTCAAAGGCATCCACGGCTTCGGCAAAGTTCCGGACACCGTAGAAGGTTTCGCCGATCCAGTAGAGAGCGTTGTCCGAGAGTTCGGTTTGCGGATAGTTGTTGACGTATTCCTGAAAACCCTCCCGCGCCAGGTCATAGCTGCCCTTGAGGTAGTCGCCGTAGGCGGAATTGTAGAGCACCTCCGGAGACGGAGAACCACTCGGGCGCCGTGGGTTGTCCAGGGACTCGACCACCTGGGACTTGGTCTCGGCCATCTGCATGGAGAGTTTGTTGATTCTCTCCATCACCATGTCGATTCCGGTGTTGACCACCGAGAACTGGGTCTCCAGCGAATCGATCTTGGCCCCGACCGCCGTTTCCGTCTGCTGGTTGGATGACTTCATGCCTTCAAGGACAGCCTGCATCCTGTTCGACTGGTCGAAGAGCTTTTCAACCAGGTCCTTCAGGACGGCGATGTCGGAGTCGAAGCCCTTCTGCAGTTCCCGCAGTTGCTGCTGCAGGATGGAAACGTCGGCTTGCAGCCGGATGATCTCCCTTTTTTGAGCCGAGGCCGGAAGCATCGCCATCAACAGAATCCCTAGGCTGGGCAACAGGGTGTGTCTAAGCAATTTGGTCACCTCGATATCTGGGGGTCCGAAGCGGTTGTGAGTGAATCATAGCAGCGGCGGTTCGGCAGGGCAAGCTCGGGTTAAGCCGCGAAAAAGCGCCGGGGAACCGTCCCAAAATGGAATGTTCCGCCTTTTCAATATCGGGTGCGACCGGGTGAGAAATGCAGGTTCACCACAAAAGGCACAATAGTCACAAAACGAACTTCTTGATTTCGAGTCTTGAGGGGAGAACCAAGCGGTAGTGGGAGGGAGTCAACGACTGCAGGGAGGACAAATCAGATGCGACGGGCCGCCCCTTGGGGGATCCAGGGGCGGCCTCGCCGCGGGCAATGCTTGCGTCAGCGACTCAGCACGAAATGGGCCCGCCGGTTCTTCTGCCAGCAGGACTCATTGGACTCCCTGCACTGGGGCCTCTCCTTGCCGTAGCTGATGGTCTTGACTCTGGAGCTGGCGATTCCCATGGAGGTGAGATGGCTGAGGGCGGAATTGGCTCTGCGGTCGCCCAGACCCAGGTTGTACTCCTCGCTGCCCCGCTCGTCGCAATGGCCTTCGATGGTGAAGCTGACTTGCGGGTATTTCTTGAGGAATTCGGAAGCCGCCGCCAGGGTGGCGCGGGCATCGTCCCGGATCTCCGACTTGTCGTAGTCGAAGTAAATGTCCTTGACCTTCTTGGTGAACATCTCCTCAACCGTCGGTTCTCTCTTCTTCGGCTTGGGAGGCGGTGGAGGCGGCGCCGTCACCGTCACCCGGGCGCTCGCGGTAGCGGATCCCCCCTCGCCCTTGGCGGTCAGCGTATAGGTCGTGGACGAACCGGGAGATACCGAGCGCGACCCACTGGTGCTCACATCACCGATCCCCTGGTTGATGGAGACGTTGGTGGCGTTGGTGGTGCTCCAGGTCAGGGTCGAGGACTTTCCCTTCTGGATGGTTGTCGGGTTGGCCGAGAGGGTCGCCGTGGGC
>VXMN01000076.1 GCA_009841055.1 Acidobacteriota bacterium | reverse complement strand
CCAGCCACCTCCTGCAACTCGAGGAGCCGGAGCAGTGCTTCGCTCTGTTCGACGCCTTCCTCGCCGACAACGAGGTCGTCACATGAAAGAGCTGCGCAATTACCTGACGCAATAGTCAACGCGTCTGGCGTGCGGCGGCGTTTCTTTGGAGAGGCAGTGCTTTCCCGAACGGGTGCTTTCTATTCGCCGCATTCGCGGCTGGGTTAGCGCGAACCCATACGACCCCGGGTTGACACCTCCGTCGGCCAGAGGACGCCGCCTTCTCTGCCAAACGCAACTTCTCCCAGGTTTCTCCTGGCTCCCCCGGCAGGCGACCCTGAGCCGCTGCTGCGCAGCTCTATAAGGATGGCTTGTAGCAGGCGTTTCCGTGGCCTACCCACGTCAACCGCAGCTTCGCAGCTCTCACCTAACCCACAAGGCTGCAAGGGGAAACGTGCTTTTCCATTTGGAATAATGCCCCGGGGAGGAGCCCGGGGGGAGCCATCGGGATACCTCGCGTTGGGTAGTCAAGCCGCGAATGCGGCGGCAGCGCTTCGCCGTGGGTGTAAGCCGGGCTTGGGGCGGGCTTGTGCCCGGCACGAGCCATTGGTAGAATTCTCCAGCCCATGTCCGAACCAACCTCAACCACCCGCTCCCAGGCGCCGGCAGCCGTCCCGCTGAGCACGCGTCTGCGCGTTGCCCTGGAGCTGCTGTTCGGCCTGCGTCCCGCCGACCTGCAGACAGCCAGGATCTACGCCGACGCCCAATTCGCCGGCCACTCCCTTGTGGTCAGGTGGGTGAAGCTGGTGGGGTGGGCCTGGCGCCAGATGTGGGTCACCATCCCGGACGCCGACCGGGATCTCGTCATCGAAGGCAAGATCTCCAGGACGCCCATGTGGTTGATCGACGCCAATCCCCTGGCCAACCACCCGTGGGCGAGCGACCCTTCGGCCCGCCTGCCGCAGGAGGTCGATACGGTGGTGATCGGCGCCGGTTTTACGGGCGCGGCCGTGGCCTATCACTGGGCCCGCAGGTGTTCCGAGGACCGGCCTCTGCTGGTGCTGGAGATGGATGATCCCGCCAGCGGCAGCTCGGGCCGCAACGAGGGGCTGGTGGTGATGGGCCGCTACTTCAAGTATGTTTACGACACCGTGTTGGAACGACTGCCGAACCTGCGTCCCGATCTGGAACGGGAGCAGCGGCAGCGCCTGGCCCGTCAATTCGCCCGGGTCTATTGTGTGGCGGCCTACCGCAACGCCGAAATGATCGAGAAGACTATCCGGAGCGAGGGCTTCGACTGCGACTATTCGCGCTCGGGCTGGGTTCAGGGCCAGGATGCCCTGGGGCAGGAGGGACTGGAGGCATCGGTGAGGATGGCCGTCGAGACCGGTTTCACCGACTGGACTTCTATCGGTCCGGAGGAGGTCCTGGAGCGCAGCGGGATGCGGGTGGATCATCCGGCCGGGTATTCGCGGGCGGCGGCTTCCTGGCACCCGGCCAAGTGGGTCTGGTGTTTGCTGGGAGCCGCGCTCCAAAAGCCGAGCGTGGAACTGATGACCCGAACGCGGGTGACCGGCGTCGAGGACAAGGGAGAACTCTATCGCGTGTCCACGACCCGAGGCTCCCTATTGGCCCGGAACGTGGTCTATGCCACCGAATCCTACACTCCCAGGATTTATCCTCCGCTGCATGATTGTATCCTGCCCATGCAGCAGCAGGCAGCCAGCGGCGACGGCGGGCCCGAAAACATGAAGCCCCACGTGGGCATCAGCGGATCCTGGTACTTCGCCGGGCGCTACGCCCGCCGGGTCCTGTTCGGTTCGGGAGGCCCCCGGGTTCGGGATCGGGAGGCAGGGCGCAACCAGCCCTCCCGATTTCTCACCCGGTTCGTGGCGGCGGAGATGAAGAAGCAATTCGGTCCCTTTCGGCTCCGCATGGCCAACGAGTGGAGCGGCACCGTGAGCTATACGCCGGATGAATATCCCATCGTCGGGCTGCTGGACGGAAAGCGCCGTCACATCATCGGCGGAATGGCCGGCTCCGGCAGCGGGGTGTCTTTCAACGGCGGCCGCTGCATCGCCAACCGCATCCTGGGCCTGGACGACGAGCCCGACGACTATCCCCCCGCCTACTTCGCTCCCAGCCGCCTCATTGATCCCGCCCAACACACCTGGCCGGAGATCGAGGAGTAGGGGCAACCCTTGTGGTCGCCCGATTGTTTTCCCGCCCCGCCATTCGGCGCCGTTCCCTCGGCAATCTATTGATCGACCCGGTAGATCGGATCGAGTCCCCGCGCCACCCGGTCCAGGTTTTCAGCCGCCATGGCGGCACGGCGCTCAGCCGTCTCCTGGGTCTGGCCGGCGATGTGGGGCGCCGCCACCAGGTTGGGGAGCTGAAGCAGCGGGGAATCGGGGTCGACGGGCTCCTCGGCGAAGACGTCCAGGCCGGCCCCTGCCAACTGCTTGTCGATCAGGGCCTCATAGAGGGCTTCCTGGTCCACCAGGGCTCCTCGAGCCACGTTGATGAGGTAGCCGGTGGGCTTCATCAGCCGGAGCCGGCGGGCATCGATGGTGTGTCGGGTTTCCCGATTGAGGTGGAGGTGCAGGGAAAGGTAGTCGCTGTGAGCGATCACCTCGTCCAGTTCGTCGGGTCCGCCCACGAAATCGACTCCCAGTTCCCGTTGTTCCTCCTGGGAGATGGATCGGATGTCAATGGCCGAAATCTTCATGGAGAAGCTCCTTGCCCGCCGCGCCAGCTCGATGGCGCTGGCCCCGAATCCCACCAGGCCCAACCGCCGGTTTTCCAGCTCCAGCCCCCTGGGTCGGCCTACCACCCGGTCCCGCAGAAGAGCCTGGGCTTCCGGCCAGCGGCGCGACACCATGATCATGAGCATCAGGGCGCATTCGGCCAGGGATACGGCGCTGGAGCCGCCGGGAGTGTTGGCGACCGGGATCCGCCTCTCACGCCAGTAGTCCACGTCGAAGTGGTCGAATCCGGTGCTGACCAGTTGCCAGAGCTTGACCGAACCGGCCAGGTGATCGGCCAGCGGCTTCTTGTCCTTGGGACCGCCCAGGTCCAACACGGCGTCCACTCCCTGCAATTGTGGCGCCGGGTCCTGTTTGGGGTCGAAACGTACGACCTGGTGACGTGGGGCAATCAACTTCATTGCCTCCTCCTCCCAGAAGTCGGGAGGGGGCGTGGCAAGCAAGAGAACCTTGATAGAGGGAGCCATTAGATGAACCTCCTGGTTGGCTGGTCTAACGGGACGACTCCTCAGACCGGCAAGCGATGAAGGGAAAGAAGATATCCAAGAAGCGGCACGAAGGGAATTGCTAATCGTTTATTTCTGAGCTTTTTGCAAAATTCGCAGCAGGGCTGGTCATCTTGCCGGCAGACCTGAGATTCTGCCTTTTTCAATATCGGGTGCGACCTGGCAAAAAAGGCTTTCTAACCACAAAAAGCACAAAAGTCACAAATTGTGTTTTTGTGCCTTTTGTGGCCATTCCCGGTAAACGTCACGCTGCCGAGTTGTGCAAAAGGCTCATGCCTTAACTTACAAGAAAAGCTCAACTCATCAATCCGTCAATTGGTGTTCATTCGTGTCCATTCGTGGTTCGCCGTTCTCCTTCTGTGGATGCCTTGTTTTCTCCTGCATGTCTTTCTTCGTGGCCCTTCGTCGTCCTTCGTGTTTCTTCGTGGATAACTCTTTTTTCTTTTGTTTCAGGCAAACATGGGCTAGTCGGCCGGGAATTGCCTGGCCAGCTCGTGCTTGTTGACCTTGCCCATCACGTTGCGGGGCAGGCTGTCCATCTGCAGGAAATGTTGGGGAACCTTGTAGACAGCCAGCCTGGCCTTGGTCCACAGGCGCAGGCGGTCCGGATCGGGGGACCGGCCGGAGCGGGGAACCAGCGCCGCCGCCACGCACTCTCCCCACTCCCTGTCGGGAAGTCCGACCACGGCACACTCGGCAATGTCCGGGTGGGCCAGTAAGACCTCTTCGATTTCCAGGGCCGAGACCTTGTATCCTCCGGTCTTGATGATGTCCACGCTCTGGCGGCCCAGGATGCGGTAGGAGCCCTCTTCCACCACGGCCACGTCTCCGGTACGGAACCACCCGTCGGTGAACGCTGCCCGGGTTTCCTCGGGTCTTCGCCAGTATTCCGCGAAGACACCCGGTCCCCTGACCTGAATCTCCCCTGGCGTGCCGGCCTCGACCTGTGTCCCCTGGTCGTCCACCAATCGCACCTCGACGCCTGGAAGCGGTGTCCCCACGTATCCCGCCCGCCGCTCGCCCTCCAGGGGGTTGGAGAGGGCCATCCCGATCTCGGTCATGCCGTAGCGTTCCAGCAGCCGATGGCCGCTGATCTGCTGCCACTTCTCCAGCACCTGCACCGGAAGCGCCGCCGAACCCGAAACCATCAGGCGCATCCTGGCGCAGGCCTGGGACCAGGTCTTTCGTCGGGAGGCAGGGGAGGCCTCCCAGGCGGTGATCAGCATGGAGTAAACCGTCGGCACCGCCATGAACAGCGTGAGGGGACTCCGGACAAATCGCTCCCACACCTCACCGGCCTGGAATCCGGGCAGCATCTCGCAGCCAGCGCCCGACCAGAGAGCGCAGCACAGGACATTGACGATGCCGTGCACGTGGTGCAGGGGAAGGACATGCAGGATGTGGTCCTGCGGTTGCCATCCCCAGGCCCGGACCAGGGACTCGATCTGGGCCTCGAGGTTTCCATGGGTGAAGACCACCCCCTTGGGCCGGCTGGTGGTGCCGCTGGTATAGACGATCATGGCCCGTCGCGAGGGAGGGATGGAGGGCAGTCGGACCGAGGCGGAGCCCGGTTCCCTAGCGGCGTCGTCCATAACGGCCACGTCGCACCTGCGGGCCACCGGACGGATCCGTTCCGCAAGGGATTTGTGGACGACGACCAGGTGGGCTCCCGAGTCCCGGATGACGTATTCCCACTCCGGCGGCGGATGGGAGGTGCAGAGGGGCACGGCAATGCCGCCGGCCCGCCAGATTCCCCACTGGGTAGCCACGTGGGAAAAACCCGGGGGCAGCAGGAAGGCGACTCTCCTTTCGTCGAGATCCTGGGCTTGCTGGAGCAATCTTCCGGCTGCACCGGCCGACGCCCGTAGCAGGTCCCGGTATGAGAAACGGGCGCCCTCGGCCAGAATCGCGGTTCGGTCGGGATGCTGTCGGGCCCGTCGGACCAGTTCTGGTTCCATGGAGTATTTTCCGGGTGGGCAAGGAGGCTGCCGGCCGGGGAGCGGGCGCCAGTGCTCCTTGTTGAGGTCTCGGCCGCGGCCCGGTCCAATCCTGGGCCGGCCCCGGTCAGAACCGCTGAGTGACTGTCAGCTTCACCCTGCGCCCCCTGGGGTTGTGCGTCAGGGAATCGAAGGCCAGCTCGGTGTTCACCAGGGGAGGCCGCTGGTTGGCCAGGTTCAGTCCGGAAACGGTCACGGTCGTGCCGGAATCGGGAATCTGCCACCGGAAGTTAATGTCGAAGGTCAGGAACTTGTCGATCCGGCTGTAGGCGGCCACGGTGTCCCGATCCTCGTATCCCGAGATGTAGTGCACCCCTCCGATCAGGCCGTAGTGCCTCCAGTGGTAGCCCAGGCTGCCGTGAGTCCTCCAGCGAGGCAGTGGAGGCGCCAGCGGGTTGGTCCGGTTCAGGTAGCCGGCCGCCTGCTCCCTGGGACGTAGTACCACCTCGTTGTGGCGGAGCGCTTCCACTTCGAAGTCGAGGGTGTGATTCCCGTCCAGGCGGCCGACCAGCACACCCGGTCCCATGAGCCTGCGACCGCCCAGGTGCCAGTCGATCCCCGAGGTCTTGATGCCCGGCCAGTTGATGTGGTGCACGCGGATTCTTTCGATGTCCACCGGATCGCAACTGCCGTCGTTGCGGTTTCCCGGACAGAATATCCGATCCTGAACCGCGCTTCGAGTTACCGGGTCGGCGTAGGCGGAGGCCAGGGCGGCATGGGGAAGCACCCCGATGGGGTTGTTGAAGTCGAATCCCCAGTAGTCCAGGGTGAAGTCGAAGTCCGGGTCGCGCTTCACGATCACGCCCACGTTGTAGGTGAGCGCATCCTCCGGCAGCAGAGCGGTGTTCCCGGAAGTACTGATGGCCTTCCAGGTGCCGCTGGCGGCCACGTAGTCCGTGGTGGTGACCAGGTCCTGGTTGAGGTCGTCCACCGAGGGAGTACGGAAGGAGGTCTGCACCGTGCCTCTCAGGGCCACCAGGTTGCTCAGTTGCACGCGTATGGAGGTCTTGGGGTCGAAGCTGTCGGCGAACTCGTAGCGTTCGTAGTGGGCGGCCACCTGGGCATCCACCCTCTCGCCCAGCTTGAGGGCCAGTTCCACGAAGGTCACGTGCGTTCCCTGCCGGTCGTCGTAGGGATGGGCTCCGGAAGTGAAGGTGAAGGAGCCGGTTTGCACCGGACAGGTGGTATCTCCCGGGACCGGGCAGGGGTTGATGTCCAGGTTGCCGGCGGCGTTGGGGGTCGTTCCCACGTCCACCAGCCGGTACTGATAGCCCACTGCGTAGCTTGCCACGCTGGAATACAGCGTGCCGTTCAGGGTGGCGTCGGTCGTGAGCAGGCTGGCCCGGTTGACGAAGGTGACGTCCTCGTTGATCCATCCCAGCAGTTCGGGACTGTTGGCCAGTTCGGGCCGAAACTCGGGGTTCTGGCTGTCTCTGAAGCGGGCGCCCGGCTGGGCCGAGAATCCGATGGCGTTGCTGAAGGGGTTGTAGTAGGAGCAGTCGCCTCGCCCCGCAGCGACGCCCTCGGGGACGGGACCGAGAGCCATTCCGGAAGCCGCCGTCGAGTCCACCACCACGTTGACCCCGCAGTTGGGGCCGCCGTAACCCCGATAGGCCAGGAACTTGCGATGGGCCCATTCTCCAGGGTGGCTCAACTCCCCCCTGGCGTCGGAGTAAGTGGCTCCAAGGTCGTAGAAGAGACCGGTTTCTCCGATTTCGCTCCCCACAGACCCCGCCAGCCGCCTGGTGCGGGACTGCCGGGGAGAGCTGCGCCCCGGGCCGGAGTTGCCCACCAGCCGGCCGAAGAAATACCAGGGCTCTTCCCCGGTGAGGTCCAGCGGGTCGCCGGCGCTACTGGGCAGCGTGGCGTATTGGCTCACCAACGCCCGCCTGCCCGGGTGATCGGCGCCGATCACCTGGAGGCCGTCGAAAATCGACACCGGCGGAAAGGACGGGGTGGTCTCCCAGTCGGGAATACGGGCGTCGGCATACAGCATCTCCAGGTGATAATTCTTGTTGTCGCCGAAGGTTCCGTTGATCTCGGCGAACCCCCGACTGTGCTGCTGGGCGTAGATCAGGCTGTCCCAGGGCTGGTAGCGGAAGCGGCAGGTGCGGGAGCCGTTGTCCGGGTATCCGCCCATTGCGTCGCAGCCCGGGTCGATGAAACGGGGGGCTTCCACCAGGGCCGAAATTCCCGTGGCCCCGGTCTGGGGCACGATGAAGGCGCCGGGGTTGCCCGTCCCCGACCATCCCCACCACCACCCCGGGTAGGGACGCAATGACCAACCGGTTTCCTCGGCTCCAAAGTGGCCGGTGCGCTTGTGTTCCATGGCCACCACCACGTGGGCCGAGGAGCCGAACCTCCTGCCCCAGATCCCGCCCAGCATTCCGTCCTTGGAACCGGAAAAGTGGTCGTAGGAAGCCGTGACTTCGAAGCCCTCGAACTGGCTTCGGGTGATGAAGTTGACCACGCCGGCGATCGCGTCCGAGCCATAGACGGCTCCGGCGCCCTCCTTGAGGACGTCGATCCGTTCGATGGCCACGGTCGGAAACGCGTTCACGTCCACAAAGCGGCCGCCGGCCAGCCGGGCCGGCAGGTAGGTCTGGCGCCGTCCGTTGAGCAGGACCAGGGTGCGAGAGGCTCCCAGGGAGCGCAGATTCACGTTGGCCACCGTCTCGGCAATTCCGGTCGAGGTGCCGTTGTACCAACTGTTGGACTCGCCCAGCACGCCGCCGCTGACACTCATGTTCTTGAACAGTTCAACCACCGAGGGGGATCCCTGCTGGGAGAGGGATTCCCGGTTAATGATGGAGACGGAATTGGGCGAGTCGATGGGAGTTTCGCGGATCACGGTACCCGTCACATCGATTTCGGTGTAGATGATGTCGCCCTCGTCGGTCAGCAGGATGTCGGTGCCGTCGTCTGGAGCGGCCGGGTCGGTTTCTTCCTCTTGTTCGCCGCGGTCGGTCTCCCCGGTCTTCTGATCCGGCGCCGGCTGGTCCTGCGGGGAAGTTGCGGGACTTGAGGCAACAGCAGGCTCTCCGAAGAGCGCCAGGAAAATGACCAGGGCGATGGCCTGAGCGAGTCGGTGGTTCATGGGTTCTCCGGAACAGGTAGGGTCGGCGTCAAGGACTCAGTGGGTTAAAGCTATTCTAGCCAGTACTTTCGCGGTTCTTGTGGTTGCCACCGTTGGCCTCTCCAGTATAATCGAAGGGCTTGTTTCGATTCCATCGGAGTTGGGCTGGGAGCGGAATCATGGCCGTCGCCAGGCTGGAAGGACTCGAGATCATTCCCACCGGCGGAGCCCTGGGCGCCGAGATTCGGGGAGTGGACCTGTCCAGGCCATTGACGGCGGATGCGGCGGCGATCATTCGCCAGGCTCTCCGGCAGCACTGTCTGATCTACTTCAGGAAGCAGCGCATCAGCGAGCGGAACCAGGTGGATTTTACCCGCCATTTCGGCACACCCGTGGAGCACGTACGCAAGCAGTTGGATCGACCCATCAAGGAGATTTTTCTCATCTCCAATCTCAAGAAGAACGGACAGCCGATCGGAGCGCTAAGCAACAAAGAGATCGGTTTTCACTCCGACCTGTCCTACCTGCCCCAGCCCGGGACCATCTCGACCCTCTACGCCGTCGAGCTGCCCGAAGGCGGCGGTGGAGCTACCCGGTGGTGTAATGGATACGCTGCCTACGACGCTCTGGACGACGGTCTCAAGGCCCGACTGCGAGGGCTGAGAGCGGTCCATCGACACTCGGTGGAGGCGCAGAATCGCCCCTATCCCGTGTCTCATCCCCTGGCCTGCACCCATCCGGAGACAGGCCGCAAGGCCCTCTACCTGGGCCCTCACCTTACCAAGTACGTAGTCGGACTCGATCCTTCCGAGAGTCGGCAGCTGCTGGACCTGCTGTTCAGCCACATCGAGCTTCCTCGCTTTGTCTGGACCCACCACTGGCAGATCGACGACCTGGTGGTCTGGGACAACCGTTGCACCATGCACCGCCGGGAGGGATTTCCCAGCCGGGAGCGCCGTCTCCTCAAGCGAACCCAGGTCTTCAACGACCAGACGCCCCGGGAATAGTCCGGGACCAACCTGAGGGCTCCACGACGCCACGCTTCATACGGGATGACACAGGGATGTTTCGGACCAGTGGAGAGTGGAGAGTGAAGATAGGCGCAACGGGGTGTTTCAGGCATGTCCCGCTCCCGCCCTGCCGCGCAGATCATTCGAGGAGAAAGAGTCGGTCGGCAACAAAGGCGAACCACGAATGAACACGAATAGACACCAATGCCCGTGGACCTGCTACAACGACGAGCGGCGCCCGAATGCTCCTGCGACTTTGTTGTCTTGGTATCACTTCGAGTCCTTCGACAGGCGGATCATACGAGAGTGAAACAAGAGAAGTTCGTGGTCTGTCGGGAACAAGATTATTGAACATCGATGCACAGGATGCACAGGATTAAC
>VXMN01000022.1 GCA_009841055.1 Acidobacteriota bacterium | reverse complement strand
GTGTGTCTTCGTGGATTTCTTTTTTTGGCCTTTGTGGTTCACCCGCGTTTGTTTCCGGTCAACTCAGGAAATCTTCACGGTCCGCACGAACTGGGAGTTGTCCTCCCAGTAGGTCTTCTTCAGCTCCAGGTCTTCGGCTTCGGGCTGAACCCTGCCGTAGGCATCGATGGCCCGCGACACGATGGTGTGGGTTCCCGGGGTGGCGTTTTCCCAGAAGCAGGTAAAGAGCTTCCAGGAATGGGCCGTGGAACTCCGGTCGAGGGCCGCCGGTCTCCAGGAGCCTCCGTCGATCTTGACTTCGACCGCTTTCAGGGGCGTGCCGTCGTTCAGCGCGAACCCCAGGATCCTGCAGCGGGAGCCGCTGCGGGTCACCCGGGCCACCATGGACTTCAGGCGCATGCGGCTGACCGAAGTTTCATTCCAGATGGTGCCTTCCCCGTCAGGCATGCCTCGCAGGGTGACATACTCGCGGGCCATGTACTTTCCCATGAAGCGGCGGTCCTGCACGTGGATGTGTGTCAGCCACTTGACGTTGGCCACTCCGTACCAGCCGGGCACGATCAAGCGGGCCGGCGCACCCTGATAGAGGGAGAGCGGCTCGCCGTTCATCTCGTAGGCCACCAGCACTTCCGACTTCATGGCGTCCGCCAGGGCCAGGCTCCTTCCGAAGGACTGCTCCACGTTCACCGTGGTTCCGCCGTGATAGACCTCCTCGGTCCCCCTGTCCGCCCCCCAGAACACGACCTCCCGGGCGTAGGGCGTGATTCCCGCCTCCCTGAGGAGGCTGCTCAGGCTGACCCCGACCCAGCGGGCGTTGCCAACCAGCCCGTTGACTCTGCGGGGACTGTTCCCGGAGCACTCGAACCCCGCCGTGTGGGTGGACCGCGGCCGCTGCCTCAGCTCATCCAGGGTCAGATCCCGGGGGGAATCCACCAGCCCGTCGATGCGGAGACGGTATTCGCCGGGGTCCACTGTCGGCTGGCCGTAGTGCTGAACGGTAAAGAACCGGTTGGCGGGGGTCAGGAAACTGTCGATCTTTCGGGTGTCCAGGTAGCGAACTCCGGGACGGGGATTGGGATTGAAATCGTCCGGGAAATCGGTGAAGGGGATCACCGTCTCGTCCGCCTCCAGGGGAGGCAGTCCCAGGGTGGGAACCGCCGAGGCGGCCCACCCGGCCAGGGCGGCGCTCCCTTGCAACAGATGTCTGCGGCTGATGCCTTTGGCCATTTCACACCTCCATGTTTGCGGGAATCGCCCGGCTTCCAATGCCACCCGATTCCCGGGCGGTTTCACTGCTGTCTCAGTCTGTCGGCGTGGACTCGCGCCACATCCCCCATGTAGTGGTTGACGGGATAACGGTCCGCGGCCAGGACCAGGTGTCGACGGGCCTCGGTCTCTTCCCCCAGGGCTTCATGGTACAACCCCACGTAGAGGTGGGCGTAGAAGAACTGCCGGTTGCGAACCTCGGGGTCGCCGTCTCCACCCCGGGCCGCCCACAGGACTTCAACGACGGATCCCTCTCCCTTGAACAGGCGATAGATCTCCATCATGGGCACCCGCGGGTCTCCTTCGATGTTCAGGAGGGATTGGCGGGCCTGCTTCACCCCCTCCAGGCGGGCGCCGCAGAGAAAATGCCACACGGCGTTCTCCACGTCGTTGGCGTTGACCTGCTGATGGGACTGGAACTGAGCCCGCCCCTTCTCGAAGAGTCCGGCGTAGTAATAGGAGATGCCGCGCTGCCAATGGTAGGGCTCCTGCCCGGGATTCAGTTCGATGGCGCGGTCGAAGTCGGCGATGGAGGCTTCGATGTGGCCCAGCTTGAAGTGCTCGCTGCCTCGCCGGTTGTAGACCTCCACCACGCTGGGGTCGAGCTTCAGCACGGCATCGTAGTCGGCAATGGCCAGGCGGTGACGCCCCTGCATCTCGTGGAGCTGGCCGCGCACAAGGAAACTCTGCGGGTTTTGAGGATCCAGTTCCACGGCCCGGGTCGCCAGGGTGAGGGCCCGGGCTGCATCCCCGCCTCGATAGGCGCTCCGGGCTTGCGACAGCAGGTCGTTCACGGATCCATCCTCAGCCAGGACGACGCCCCCCGGAAGGGCGAGGGAAGCGATGAGGGCCAGGGACGTAGACCATTGCCGGCACACCCGTCTCCGCCGCTGCGACGGGATGCTCCGCTGCCGAATGGACGATCCACCCCCCATATTGTCCCTCCCCAATCCAGAGTCTGGGCTAGTTTAAAACCCCCTCGGGACATCCTCAACAGATATTGTTGTCCCTTCCTCCTGTATATAATGAGTCTTTCGTTGATTCCAAGAAAAGGAGTTGCCATGAAACGCCTATCCATCTTGCTTCCAGCCCTGGCTATCGGGCTCTGCCTGGCCCTCGTTCTGCTGTCACGGATCGGCCCCGCTTCGGGAGCGGCCGCGCAGCCGGGGGCCGAAGGACTCACCCAGGCCCAGATCATCGAGGCGCTCAAGAAGGCCAGTACCGGCAACCTGGCGGATGCCATCGAGACCGCTACCGGCAGGGCCGGATTCATGACCCACGACATGAAGCCCATTTTCCGGGCCAAGGTGGTGGGTCCGGCGGCTACGGCGCTGTTGAGGCCGATCCTGACCACCGACAAACGCAAATACCCCAACTACCACCTGCAGGTGCTGGACGAGGCGCCCGCGGGAAGTGTTCTGGTCTATGTCCTGGAAAATGGCCTGCACATTTCCGGGATCGGCAACCTCATGGCCACCACCGCCACGGTCCGGGGTCTGGCGGGGGCGGTGATCGATGGAGCCGCCAGGGACGTCGAGGAGATCGAACGTATCGGCTTTCCGGTCTACAGCCGAGCGGTCAGCCCGGCCACGGTGGTCGGGCGCTACGTGAGCGTTTCCATGCAGGAACCCGTGATCTGCGCCGGTGTCCCGGTGCGGCCGGGCGACTACATCGTGGGGGACAGCGACGGAGTGGTGGTCGTTCCCGCCGACAGGGCCGAGGACGTGCTGGCCCTGATCCGGGAATACGACGAGAAGGAAAGCGCCATGATCCCCTTGATCAAGGAGACCAAGTCGATGCTTAAAGCCCTGGCCAAGTACGGCCGGTACTGAGGATGGTGCCTAATTCCCAGTCTCCGGCAGCTGCCAGCGGACGATCTCCAGGTGAGTCTTCTCGTCCGGGGTGCGGAAGGAGTAGCTGGTGACCAGCGTGCCGTCCTCCACTTGCACCGTCGGCCCGAACCCGCCCCCGCTGAGCATGCCGACGGGGTTCTTGGCGTCCAGGACGATGCGGTCATTGCGGAAGTCGAATTGGAAGCCCTCCGCAACTTCCCGGCCCAACACCGCCCGAACGCCCAGGGGCGGGATGTTGGGAGGCACGGCTGCCCTCAGGGTGAAGGTGAACAGCAGGCGGCCGTCCTGCAAGCGCATCATTGCGGGGTACATCTCTCCGTAGGTGCTGCCGAACTCCTCCAGCGACCAGTGATGCCCGCCGTCCTGGGATCGGTAGAGGACCATTCTCTCGAAATGGTCGATCGTCTCGCCCGGGATCTCCGTTCCCGGAAGGGGCGGAAAGAACTTGGGAGTTATCCGGCAGATGGCCAGCAGGTCGCCGTTGGGGGCCTGCCAGAGAAAAGCCTCTCCCAGGATGGGAAAGGGCAGGGCGCTCTGGTCCACCCCTCCAAAGCGGCAGGCCAGAGACTGGTCCCAGGTCTTTCCGCCGTCGTTCGACCTCCAGAGGAATTCGTGGCCCCCCTTGCCCGCGACCGCGAAGACCAGCTCTCCACTCTCCAGCTCCAGAACGTTGCGGCCGGTCACCACCGTACCCGGCTTCTCCATTCCCTCCAGGTCCTGGAAGCCGATGCGCTGACCCTCCCAACGGTCTCCGCCGTCGGTTGAACGGTAGAGAAAGCTTTGAGTGTAGCCTTCCCGGTTGCCGCGGGCCCGGGGTAGGAGATGAGTGCTGAGGAAAACGGTTCCGTCGGAGGTGACCGACAGATAGGGTTCCCGTCCCAGCACCTCCAGTCTCCGGCGGCGCGACCAGTTGCGGCCTCCGTCTCCGGAGCGGTACAGGAAGGCATACTCTTCGGGGACTCCTCCCTTCCGGGGCGCGTGGAAGGCCACCAGCAGCAGCTCCCCGTCGGGCAGCCGGGCGATGCAGGGCTTGTAGTCCTCGGGGATTCCGATGCGAACCCGCTCCGAAACCAGTTGGGTTTTTCCGATGGCCTTGGGATTCAGCACCCGGACCGGGTCGGCGGACTGCAGGGCTCCCGAACCACAGCCTCCCGTCGCTACCGCCGTTGCGGCGGTGGCTGCCAGGACCAGAGATCGGAATGGAAAGAGGGGCGTCCGGGAGAGGCTTGGGCAGCCCCTGGTCAGTCGGGGGGAAGTCGCGAACATGAAAGCCTCCATTCTGATCGAGCGTCCCGTGGAGCTGGCGGGTTCCCTGAGCGGGTTCCGCCAGGCCGCCTGCAGATGTTATCTCCGGCGGGGTTGAGGAGGAAGGGGAATCGACAAAATAACCCTTGGAAACACTTCCCTATCTCTCTAGGATGAAACCGGAGACCGGCTTGCGACCAGGAGCCGGCTCGGAAAGGATTCCAGCCATGCCGCCCATCCGGATGGTGGATCTGCAGCGCCAGCACCGGACCCTCAGGGAGCCCATCGAGGCCGCCGTCCGGCAGGTTCTGGAAGAGGGCGACTTCGTGATGGGCCGGGCCGTGGCCGAGTTCGAGGCCGACCTGAGCCGTTACCTGGGAGCCCGCTTTGCGGTGGGATGTGCGTCGGGCACCGATGCCCTGCGGATCGCCCTGATGGCCCTGGAGATCGGCCCGGGCGACGAGGTCATCACGACTCCCTTTACCTTCGCCGCCACGGTGGAGGCCATCGTGCTGCAGGGAGCCCGCCCCGTATTCGCGGACATCGATCCGCGGACCTTCAACCTGGACCCCGGACGGATGGAGGAGAGGATCACCTCCAGGACCAAGGCCATCCTGCCGGTTCACCTCTTCGGACATCCCGCCGATATGGACCCCATCCTGGACCTTGCCCGGGAGAAGAAATTACGGGTCATCGAGGACGCTGCTCAGGCCGTGGGAGCCCGCTATCGGGGGCAATTCGTGGGGGCCTTGGGCGATATCGGCTGTCTCAGCTTCTATCCCGCCAAGCACCTGGGCGCTTGTGGAGACGCAGGAGCGCTTCTGACCAACGATCCCGACCTGGCCCGAAGATGCCGCATGATCAGCCTGCATGGGGCGGAAGCCCGGTACCGGCATGAGTGTCCCGGCCTCAACAGCCGGCTGGATTCCCTGCAGGCGGCCATCCTCAAGGTGAAACTTCCCCATCTGGAGGGCTGGATCGAGGAGCGCATCCGGATCGCCGAGGCTTACGACCAGGCCCTGCAGCCTCTCCCGCCTACGCCGCCATACCGCGCTGCCGGGTTCAGGCACGTCTATAACCAGTACTCCATCCGCGCTCCTCGCCGCGACCGGCTGGCCGAGTTCCTCCGGGCCAGAGGCGTGGATTGCGCCATCCACTACCCCCTGCCGCTGCATCTCCAGCCGGCCTACCGGCAATGGGCGGGCGGCAACGGGTCCTTTCCCCATGCCGAAGCCCTGGCCGAGGAAATCCTATCCCTGCCGATTTTCCCGGAACTGACGCGCGAGGAGACGGACCGGGTCGCCGGCGCGGTCCGCGATTTCTGGAAGAGCTGACCCAATACCCGACTCGGAAACAGCAGCTCAGCGATTTGGAGAGGAAGGATTCTTTTCGCTCTTGGAGCCGGAGTCCGATGGCTTGCTGCCGTTGCCGGATCCGGTCCCGGAGCCGGAGGACTCGGCGGCGGGCTTGGACTCGGCGCCGGATTTGGCTTCCGCGCCGGACTTGGAATCGGCGGCAGGCTTGGATTCACCCTCGGACTTGGGCTGGGATTCCGGCTTGCGGGCGTAGTCGGTGACATACCAGCCGGTACCCTTCAACTGAAAGGAAGTCCTGGAGATCAGCTTGGTTAACTGGCCGCTGCAGTCGGGACAGGTCTTGAGGGGTTCATCGGAGATCTTCTGCATGACCTCAATGACTTTGCCGCAGGCATCGCAGCCATATTCATAAATCGGCATAGGCGCCAACCTCACGAAAGACCGCCAGGGACCTGGCGCAAGCGGCTGGAGATTCTAGCAACTGCAAAACATGAATTCAAATGCGGGACCGGCTGCAGCCCAAGGGCGGCTGGATGCAACAATGGGACTGGAATGGAACCCGGCAGGGAGGTCACCTGGCAACGGTAATATTGATTCCCTTCAGCTTCGGCAGAGTGGCTTGAGCCTGGCGGGAGAGGTACCGCATGGGGTTGACCGGCATATCTCCGATCCGAACCTCGTAGTGGAGATGGGGACCGGTGGACCGCCCGGTGTTCCCCACGAAGCCGATCACCTGGCCTCGCTGGACCAGGTCACCCTGTTTCACGTTGTATGCGGAGAGGTGAGCATAGACGGTTGAGAGCCCGAAGTGGTGCTTCAGGATGATTGTCTTGCCGTAGTCCGAGCGCCAACTGGTGGAATGAACCACTCCGTCGGCCGAGGCCATCACCAGGCTGCCGGGGCGAGTGGAAATGTCGATGCCCCCATGAAACCGTGACTTTCCCGCGCCGAACCGGTTCCGTATGAAACCGAAGCGATCCCTCAGAATTCCCTCGACCGGCCAGGTGCTGGGAGTGTAGTTCAACCGGAGGTATCTGTTACGGTAGTGTTGAGCAAGGTCGTCGATTTGCCGGTCGGTGGTCTCAAGCAGGCTGCGAAAGGCCTCCGATCGCGCAGGCAACGGCGTGCCGCCACCCTCGGAGAAGGTGAGCTGGCTGAAATAGACTTGGGAGGGCCCACCGTTCCGCCCCCGCTTGGCGGCAAGCCGGGACAGTCCCTGCACTTCTTCGGCCAGCAGCTCCAGCGAGGAGAGTCGCTTTCCGACCCGCTGCAGCGTCTGTCTCAGATCTTGATTTTCCTGCTTGAAATGGCGGAGCTCGCTGCGAAGCCGCTCATTGTCCAGCAACTGCTCGGTGTTGCGGGCGACATCCAGAGCCCCGGTCGTCAGCGCCAGCAGGCCGAAGGAACTGAGTATGGCCGCCAGGGCTACGAGTCCCCGGTTGCGGATGGGGCGGCGACCTTCATTGGGTTGGTAGGGGTATGACTTCACGCGATTCTCTGAAGTGAGGGAGGAAACGGCAATCTCGGGTGCCGGATTCCTGCTGGCGAACCGCAGTCCGGAGAACTATAGCAAACCGGATTGCCCGGGTCAAAGAAACTTTAGGTGCCTCGCGAGTCCCCTTCGCGCTCTTCCAGCATTGCATTTGACAGGTTCCGTCGCCTTTCCATAGGATAGTCCGGTTTCAGGAATCGATCCCAAACGGCAACCCGGGGAAGCCAGAATGCCCGAATCGGTCTCATCGCGGCTCCAGGTGGATTTTCCGGCGGTCCAGACCCGGCTCAACGCCGAGGAAGAGGCCGTGGTCATGGAGACGATTCGCAACAGCCCCACCTGGAGCCAGGGGGAGCAGCAGCGGGCCTTCGAGCAGGAGTTCACCCGGTACGTCGGCTGTGCCGACAGCCTGGCCGTGAGCAGTTGCACCTCGGCCCTGGAGATGGCCGCCGCCCTGTGCGGACTGTCCCCGGAGGACGAGGTCGTTCTTCCCGCACACACCTTCGTGTCCAGCGCCGTTCCCTTCGCCCGCACGGGAGCCCGGCTGGTGTTCGCCGATATCGATCCGGCCACCCGGCTGCTGTCGGCCGAGCATGTCGAGTCCTGTCTGACCAGGCGGACCAAGGCGATCGTGGTGGTCCACCTCTACGGTTTACCCGTCGACATGGACCCCATTCTCCGCCTGGCCCGGGAGCACGGCCTCAAGGTGGTGGAAGACGTGGCCCAGGCTCCGGGCGCGGTCTACAATGGGCGCCGGACGGGGTCCATGGGGGACTTTGCCGCCTTCAGCTTCCACAACCAGAAGAATATCTCCACCCTGGGAGAGGGGGGCATGCTGACCGTCAGGGATCCGGCCGACGGAGAGCGGGCCAGGAAGCTCCGCTGGATGGGCAACTGGCCCTTTCCCGGAGACCGGGAGCGTTACTGGGTGCCGGCCATGGGAAACCTGGTGAGCGGCATGAAGGGAGTCTGGCCCTTCAACTTCTGTCTCAGCGAGGTGCAGTGCGCCGTGGGACGGCTTTTGCTCCGGCGGCTGGATGCGATCAATGCCCGCAGGCGGGCCCAGGCCGACCTGGTTCGAACGCCGCTTGCCGATGTTCCCGAGCTTTCCTTTCAGAAGGTGCCGGAAGGCCACCTGCATGCCTACCACCTGCTGGTGGCCCACTTCGACAGTTCCCGAACGCGGGGGACGCGGGACGACCTCATCCAATTGCTGCATCGGGACTACGGAATCAAGTGCATTGTCCAGTACTGGCCCCTATATCGCTCTGAGCTCTTCCGGTCCTTCGGCTACGGAGACATCCGCCTGCCCAACACCGACGCCTTTTTCGACAACATGATCAGCTTTCCCTTCTGGTCGGATATGCCGGAGGAGACCTTGCGCCATATGGCCGACAGCGTTCGCTCGGCCGTTCAACGGCTGCGGGCCGGTTAGCCCGGCAGCATCGGCATGCCTGCCGACCTGCAGGTCCGCGGATTGCCGCCCCGGGGCGGGCGGCGCACTTCCTGCCCCAAACAACCTCCCCGGGACGGGCCGGGGGGATTCGAGGAAATCGACATGTCTCGTAGAACGGTTTACTTCAACGGAGAGTTTGTCAGCGAGCAGGAGGCACGGGTCTCCATTTTCGATTCGGCCCTCATGTTCGGGGACATGGTGTTCGACATGACCCGAACCTACGGGCAGAAGCCGTTCAGGCTCAAGGAGCACCTGGAGCGCATTTATGCCGGGCTCAAGTACCTGGAGATCGATTGCGGCCTGACCATCGAGGAGATGGAACAGGCCACCCTGGAGACCCTGGAAAGGAACCTGGCCGTGGTGGACGGGGCCGATGTCCAGATCATGCACAACGTGTCCCGAGGGCCCCTCCCCGTGTACAAGAGCGTGTTCGGAGGCGCGGTCGAACCGACCGTCTCCATCAACTGCTGGCCCCTGTGGTGGCACCTGGCAGGCAACAGCCGCCTCTACCGCTCGGGGGTCCACTCGGTGATCGTTCCCCAGAGATCGGTGCCCGCCTACCTGATCGATCCCAAGGTTAAGAACAGAAGCCGCCTCCACTACCAGATGGCCAACCTGCAGGCCCACAGGGTGGACCCCCAAGCTATGCCCCTGTTGACCGACGATCAGGGCTTCATCACCGAAGGCAGCGGCTCCAACTTCTTCATCGTGCGCCAGGGCCGGGTGCTCACCGCCAAGAGCCACAATATCCTGGTGGGCGTGTCGCGCAACGCCGTCCTGGACCTGCTGACCGCCATGTCGGTGCCCTGGTCGGAGGAAGATTTCGGGGCCTACGAAGTTGTCAACGCCGACGAGGCGTTTCACACCGCCACCACCTTTGCCGTCATGCCCTGCACCCGCATCAACGGAATGCCGGTGGGTGACGGGAAGCCGGGCCGGCTCACTCAAAAGCTCATTGCGGCCTTCAGCGAGACGGTCGGCGTGGACATCGTGGCTCAAGCTGACGAATACGCCGCAAAGGTCAAGGAGATGGAAGGTTCCGGCTAGCTCGAAGTCCCGGGCCTACTCTCCCGCTTGTGGCAGCGGTCTGCCAAGGCCGCCAAGGAGCAGGTTTCCATGGCAATGAGCGTTCTGGATCTGACCCCTGC
>VXMN01000155.1:9404-9785 GCA_009841055.1 Acidobacteriota bacterium | reverse complement strand
GCCCCCGTCCCCTCCCACCGTGGCGGTCGGCCCGCGCGCGCCGAGCCGCCCCCCGCCCCCCCCGCCGTGGCGGCCCCGGCCCCCGCGGCCCCCCCCCCCCACGACCCTTCCGTTGGAACGGGCCACCACCTTGCCGTCTCCATCCACCTCGGCCACCTGCGGATCGGAGAGGGTGTAGCGACCCTGGTCGGTGACATCCCGCTCCAGGCCATCGGCGAACCGGGCCAGCAGCAGGAACTGCTGGGACGCCTCAGCCCCCCAGATCCGGGGATCGTCGGGAAGCAGGCGCAGCGACACCACCGGCTGCGATGCCGCGGGCGGCGTCACCGCCCCAGCTTCTTCGGCGATGGCCACGCCGGGCAGCGCCATGGCCGCCAGCAC
>VXMN01000155.1:0-9394 GCA_009841055.1 Acidobacteriota bacterium | reverse complement strand
CGGGATCGGCAGCCGCCAGTGGCTGCGTCGACCCTCTGCCTTCCCTCTCGTCATGACCGCCTCCATTTTCATGTCACCTCCACCAATCATCCCTGACTATTCCCCGACCGCCTCCCCGGGAACGGCTTTTGCCTCGGATCCGGCAACCACCATCAGGGGCACCTCCGCCACCGGTATGACTGGTCCGGGCCTGCTCCCGATCAGGGGGCGGGCCGTGAGACGGACCGACTCCGGCAGGGCCATCACCCGGGCGCTGTCCTCGGCGTGGATGACCATCACCGCCTGCAGCACGTCGGGAAGATAGTTGTACTTTCGAATGGTCTGGTAGCGCGGTTTCCCCTTGATCTTGAGGATGCCCGTGCCCGGCAGAGCCTGGACTCCAGGGGGAAGCCCCTCCGCCTGCAGGATCATCTCTCCGGTACCCCAGTCGAAGGCCCGTTCACCCAGAGAATCGGTGATCCTGGCGTCGATCTCCTCGACCCGTGCCGTGATGATCAAGGTCTTGGCCTCTCCCGCAGCCAGATTGATCCGCAACGGGTCGACCCGGCGGTCTTCCGTCCCCCGTTTCAGGGTCTCCACGGTGAATTGTCCCAGGTGAGGAATCTGGGGCCTGATCAGCAGACGGTATCGGCATTCCGGGCTGCCGTTTCTGGAGGTCACGTCGCGAACCTCGACCGTGTACTCTCCTTCCTGGTCAAAGGTCTCGATCACCTTGGACTCAATGTCCTTGACCACCCACTGCCCCTCGCTCAGCGTCGAATTCACTTTGTGCAGGTTGGTCACCATGGACCGGCCGGCGGCGTCCCTGATCTCGAAGCGGGGAGTGAAATGGGGGGGACTCAACCCGGGAGTCTGGATCTCGAAAGCCAGGCGCTGGGCCGATGACAACTTGAACCGGTAGGTGTCCACGTCTCCCGGCCGGTCGATGGTCCCCTGAATCAGACCGGGCAGGGCCACCTCGGTGGCTCGGCCCGATTCATCGTTGGGTTCTTTCTCCGTCCAGTGGGTTACTCGGTTGGGTATGGGAGCCGGGCGCTTCCCCTGCTGGTTGTCGTAGGCGGTCTCCGGATCGGGGCGGCCGGAGGCGGGCTGTCCTTCGGCCCCCGGGTCGGTGGGACGATTGGAGGTCACCGTCCGCGCCCAGAGAGCTTCCAGGCGGTCGGCGCCGATCCTGCGGGTGAAGGATCGCCCCCACTCCGAGTCCTTGAGGCGGCTCTGGTAGTCTGCTCCTGCCGGGGCCATTCTGAGCTGGTAGGCGTACTCCGGTTTCCCCTGGAATCGCTCCGAAGCCACTTCCACCAGGTAGCGGCCGGCCTTGCCGAACCGATACTTCAATCCCGAGTTGACCGGCGTGGTGCCGATGGGCGGTCCCGCTTCGCCCGGGCTCAAATTGATTTCTCCATGGACTTCACTGTGAAAAGCCAACTGGGTGAGCTTACGGGATCCCAGCCAACTGCCCGCGGTCTCATAGATCCGCAGTTGGGGGCGAAATCCCTTGGTCAGGGTCTCGTGGCTGAAAATCACCTCGAACGCAACTTCCTGCCCCTTGGAGGCTTCCAGGCTGTAATAGTCCAGTTCCCCTTGCCTTGAGATGGTGCCGTTGACCACCACCGGAACGGCAACCGGCTGTGCCGTGGCAGGTTCCTGGTGGGGCTGGGACGACTCGGCAATGACGGGGTCCTGGTGGATCTGCAGGTAGAGCCGGTTGGAGACTCCTCCCGCGGCCACCAGTCTCAGCGGGTGCGGACCCGGGGGGGCATCGGAAGCAATGTCGATCTGAAGTCTGACCTGGTACTCACCGTCATCCTTCTTTGACTTGGCCTTTTCGTCGCCTTCCGCGTCGGGGGCGGCCACGGGCTCCACCGATTTCACCCGAACGTCAAAGGCATCGTGGTCCATCCAGGCGGCGTGGGCGCCGGCCAGGAACTTGCCTCGAACTTCGATCTCCAGGCTTGAGCCGGCCCTGCCGCCAAGGGGAACCAGCGTGTGCAGTTCGGGCTCGGAGTAGGATGGTTTGGGCCGGTCGGCGCCGGCCGCCAATCCCGCCGCCAGACTCAGCAGGAACAACCCGACCATGAAACGGTTGAATCTGTGGAACGCCATGCTCTGCTCCTCGGTTTTAACGGCCCTTCCGCAAAGAATTCACGACTCGAGAAAGAACTTCGCCGGCAAGGCCCTGGGCCAACCTGTACCTGTTGCGGATACACTCCTTCGTGGGAAGCTTAACTCTATAGATCTCATGGGGATTTGTCAACGAATGGAGCGCCGTCCCTCCAGCCACCGCTGCAGCGGCAGGCCCATGGCGGCGGTCAACACGCACAGGGCCGTATAGAATGCGCTCGGAATGGCAGCCGCCTGTCCCAGGTGAGCCATGGCCAGCACGGAACCCAGCCCTGCATTTTGCATGCCCACCTCGATCACCAGGGTCCTGCGCTGAGCCGGGGGCCAGCCCAGCAGCCCGCCGGCCAGGGTGGCCACGCCATAGGCGCTCAGGTTCAGCGTCACCAGGGCCGCCATGAGGAAGGGGCCGGTCTCGGCCAGCCTTCCCCGATTGGCGGCCACCACCACCATGATGATCAGGACGATGGCCAGGGAAGCCACCAGCGCGGCCATCCGGTCCCACCACGGCGGGAATTTCGGAAGGTACGTTCGCAGCAGGATCCCGGCGGCTGCCGGCAGCAGTACCATCCAAACCGCGCTCACGGCCAGGGAGGCTGCCGGAACCTCAAGGTGAGCGCCGGCCAGCAGAGGCAGCCAGAAGGCCAGAATCACCGGGCAGGCCAGGGTGGCCAGTGTGGTCAAGGTGATGGAGAGAATCAGGTCGCCCTTGAACAGCAGGGTCATGACGTTGGAAGCGATGGCGCCAGGCATGCACCCCACCAGCACGATGCCGATCCGAAGGGCGGGTTCCTGGAAGGCCAGCGAAATCAGCCAGGCCGTCAAGGGCATGACGGTGTACTGACAGATCAGGCCCAGGACGGGCCTCAGCGGAGCTCGCCGGAAGCTCTCCCTGTGTTCCGCCCGCACCAGGCTTCCCACCAGGACCATGGTCAGCGCAAAGGCGGGCGCCAGCGCCGGTTGCAACCGCAGGACAGTGTCAGGCAGAAAGAGGGCTACAACGGCGGCGATCAGGACGCTGATCAGGACTCCCAAGCCGGACCTCCGGGGAACAGGCGCGGCATCCGAGGATGCCCAAACGATCAGGGGTTGGATTCAGGTTCAATGCGGGAGGAATGATCGACTCGGAGCGTGCAAGAGACTACAGGCGGACGCTGATGTCGGGACGTTGGGCCAGGTGGACGGTGTCCACGAAGCGGACGTGCCGGTTGGCCAGGTTCATCAGGATCGACTGCGTCCGGGTACCGTCGCCGAAGAACCGCACGCCTTTCAGCAGTGTGCCGTCGGTGACGCCGGTAGCCGCGAAGATGATGTTCTTGCCCGAGGCCAGCTCGGTGGTGGCGTAGACCCTGTCCGGATCCTTGATGCCCATGCTCTTCATCCGCTCGGCCTGCTCCTCGTCCTTCACCACCAGCCTTGCCAGGATCTCTCCATTCAGGCAGCGGAGCGCCGCCGCCGTCAACACCCCCTCGGGAGCGCCGCCGATTCCCATGACCGCATGGACACCGGTCCCGCGGAGGGCCACGCTGATGCCCGCCGACAAGTCGCCGTCGGTGATGAGCCGGATCCGGGCGCCGGCGGACCGAATATCCTGAATCAGTTGGGCATGCCTGGGGCGGTCCAGAACCACCACCACCAGGTTTTCAATGTCGCGGTCCAGCCTCCTGGCGATGGCCCGGAGGTTGTCCTTGACCGAGGCGTCGATATCGATGACTCCCTTGGAGGAGGGCCCGACGATGATCTTCTCCATGTAGCAGTCCGGCGCATTCAGCAGGCCGCCCTTCTCGGAGCTGGCCAGCACCGTGATGGCCCCGGGGGCCCCGGTGGCGCAAAGGTTGGTGCCCTCCAGCGGGTCGACGGCAATGTCCACCTCGTGGGTCACCTGCTCGCCGTCGACGAGATCCTTGTGCTTGCCGACCTGTTCCCCGATGTAGAGCATGGGGGCCTTGTCCCGCTCGCCTTCTCCGATCACGATGGTCCCCTTCATGGGAACACTGTCCATGATCTTCCGCATCACCTCCACCGCGGCCTGATCGGAGAACTCCCGGTCGCCGATGCCCATGGTGCGGGCAGCGGCGATGGCGGACTGTTCAACCACCTCGAGGAATGCGCGGGAAAGGTTCTGTGCCGGTAATCGGATACGGGCCATCAAGACCTCCTGGGGCCGGCTCCCTGCCTCGGCGCCGGCGGATCGGAAATGCCGGGGCAGGGCTCAGGGATTCACCACGTTGCGTGTCCGGTTCTCGAGGAAACTCTGCACGTTTCCAACCACGGTGTCCATCAGCCGCGACCTGGCCTCGCGGGTCGCCCACGAGATGTGGGGGGTCACCAGGCAGTTCCTGGCCGAGAGCAGGGGGTTGGTCTCGAGGGGAGGTTCGACCGACAGCACGTCGAGCCCCGCCCCGGCGATCCGACCTGCGTTGAGAGCGTCGGCCAGGTCCTGGTCGACGATCAGGGGCCCCCGGGAATTGTTGAGAAGAAAGGCGGTGGGCTTCATCATCGCCAGCCTCTCGGCATTGATCATTCCCTCGGTCTCGGGGAACAGCGGACAGTGCAGGCTGACCACATCGGCTTCCCCGAGCAGATCTTCCACGCCGGTCCAGCGGAACCCTTCATAGTCGGGAGGGTTGACGGTGACGGCGTCATGGGCGATGACCCGCATGCCCATGGCGTCGGCGATGCGGCCGACCTGCCGACCGATGCGGCCGAACCCGACGATCCCCATGGTCCTCCCGGACAGCTCGATGAGAGGCGTCTTCCAGAAACACCATTCGATGCTGCGGGACCACTCTCCACCCCGGACGGCATCGCTGTGGAGCTGCACATGATGGCAGAGCTCCAGCAGCAGCGCGAAGGCGAACTGGGCCACCGAGGCAGTCCCGTAGGTTGGGACGTTGGTCACGGGGATTCCCAGTTCCCTGGCCGCCTGGATATCCACCACGTTGTATCCGGTGGCCAGCACGCCCACGTAACGAAGCCCCTCCCCCTTGAGCCGGCGCAATGCCTCCGCATCCAGGGCGGTCTTGTTGGTCAATACGACCTCCGCGCCTCCTGCACGCTGAAGGGTGAGCTCGGGTTCGGTTCGATCGTGAACCTCGGTGGTTCCCAGCTTCTCCAAACCCTCCCACGAAAGATCTCCCGGATTCAGGGTGTAGCCGTCAAGCACCACGATTCTCATAAGTTTCCTTCCTTCCTTGGTGTCCTGTCAGTCAAGACTCGAACAGCTCCTCGCAAACCTCCGGATTGACGCAGTAACGGGGCCGCCTCCCCTGGAAAACCGCCACCATGTCGTTGGCCATGGAGCGGTAGATGCGCTCCATGGCCAGCCGGCTCACGCCCAGCAAATGGGGAGCCCCGGTAAACTGGGGGTGCCTGAACAGGCGGTGGGAGATGTCGGGGGGTTCGGTGGGAAACACGTCCAGGCCCACCGCTCCCAGGTGGCCGCTCTCCAGGGCGTCGGCCAGCACGTCCAGGTTTTCCACCACCCCGCCCCGGGCGGTGTTGATGAAGATGGCTCCCGGCTTCATCCGGGCGATCCGCTCCCGGTTGATCATGCCCCGCGTCTGCTCCCCCAGGGGGACGTGCACCGAAATGAAATCGGAACGTCGCAGCAGGTCATCCAGCGGCACCAGCTCGACTCCCACCCCCTTGGCCGCTTCTTCCGTCAGGAAGGGATCGTAGCCCAGCACTTCCATCTCGAAATTCCGCACCAGCTCGGCCAGGCGACCCCCGATTCGACCCAGCCCTATGATCCCCAGTGTGTGCCCGGTCAGATCCCCCGTGCTCATCCGGTAGCGGCGCTGCCACTGACCCTGCTTGAGGATGGAGTCGGCCAACTGGACCTTCTTGACGATGGCCATCAGCAGCGCCAGGGCGGCTTCGGCGACGGCGAACCCTCCGATGGGAGCGTACACCACGGGAATTTTCCGCCGGGTGGCAAAGGCCACATCCACCGTATCGTAGCCGACCCCGGGTCGACCGATGACCCGCAGGCCCGGGCAGTTTTCCATGATCTTTCGGGTAATGCCGCCTTCGGTGCCTCGGGCCACCAGCCCGATGGTCCCTTCCAGCAGGGTGAGCACCGTCGGTTCATCCGGAGAGGCCGAGATCTCCACCGGAGCCACTTGTTCCAGGATGTCGATGGCTATCCGATCGATGGGAGCGATGGATACGATTCGTTCAGGCTGCATGAGGGATTCTTTTCCTTTGACTCAGTCTTGCAATTCCATCCGAAACGCCCGGCGCCTGACGGACCGGTTACACCGAGTGGGTGAGATAGTCGATGCGCCCTCCGTCCACGTTGAGCACCTGTCCCGTCATGAAGGACGAGTCGTCCGAGGCCAGAAAGAGGGCCACCCCCGCGATGTCCACCGGATCGCCCACTCGACGCAGCATGGTCCGTTCGGCGATGCCGTCGACGTAGGTCCCGCTGGCCCGGGCGCCCTCCCGGGACATGTCGGTGAGGATGAATCCGGGCGCGATGGCGTTCACGGTGATGTTGTGGGGGCCCAGTTCCTTGGCGAGCCGGCGGTTGAACATGTTTACCGCAGCCTTGGTCATGGCGTAACCGGTCACTCCGGGCATGGAGGTGCCCAGAGCGGCAATGGAGGAGACGTTGATGATCCTCCCCCGGCCTCGCTGCTTCATGCCCTCGGCCACGGCCGCGGCACAGCGGATGACCCCCTTGACGTTGACATCCACCATCCGGTCGAACCCCTCCCCGGTCGCCTCCAGCGACGGTTCCTGGTTGAGAAGCCCGGCATTGTTGACCAGAACGTCGATCTGCCCGTACTCCTGCAGGACCTGCCGCACCATGGAGTCCACCTGTTCGGCGACTCCCACGTCGGCTTGAATGCAGAGGGCGCGCCCCCCGGCCGAAGCGATGGCTTCGCGCACTTCCTCGGCCAAGCGGCCATTGGCGGCGTAGTTGACGGCCACCGCCGCTCCCTCCTCGGCAAAGGCCAGGGCGATCGCCTTGCCTATGCCGCGAGAGGCTCCCGTGACCAGGGCCACCTTCCCTTCCAGTCTCAGTCTGGATGCTGCCATTGGCTACCTCGCTGAATCTTTCCCGGACTTGCCTGAACGTCCGGCTCGCTTGCGCTTGCGGGCGTCAAACTCCCGTTCGAGCTCCTCGGCCAGACTGTCCAGGATCTCCTGGGTGGTTCCGGACCGTTCCTGTTTGGACGACCACTGCCACTGATCCAGGTAGTCATCCGTGCCCGCCAGGCCCTCGGCCATGGCTACCCGGTCGATCTCGACCTGAAAGCGGTCGGGCAACTGCCTGGACACGCCACGACGACCCTCGTAGACCTTGATCTGGGCCGGAATGTCTTTCCAGAACAGAATCTGATACTGCGCCATGATTCCAGCCTGCTCCCTCTCTACTGCGCCGTCCGCGGCGTGGTGACTATTGCAATTCCCCTTTGCGATAGGCCCGCAGGAAACTCTTGCAGTGGCGATCCCTGCCCAGCAACATATCCTCGGTCATGCGGTAGGGCTTGGCCTGGCGGTCCATGGAAAGGATCGACTGCAGGTTGCTGGCCACCGGATCGATGATGCCGCTGTCCGCTCCCGCCTCCAGGGACAGGAGAATGAAGACGTCGTTGATCAGCCGCCGGCGGGGCAGTCCGAAGGAAACGTTGCTCAGTCCTCCGGTGATATGCATTTCCGACCCGTATCGGGCCCGCAACTGCCGGATGGTCTCCAGGGCATGGTGGCCGAACTGACCGTCGACCGAGATGGGAAACACCAGGACATCCACGTAGATGCTGGCCAGCGAGATCCCCCTGGCCAGGGCGGCCTCCACCATGCGCGAGGCATTCTCCAGACGCTCCACCTCGTTCTGGGGCATCCCCTTCTCCCCGGCCGCCGTCACGATGACCTTGGTGTCGTGCTCGCGGGCCAGGTCCAGGGCTTCCAGACGCTCCAGGGAAGCCGAATTCAGCAGGTTTCTGCCCGACTTGTCATGGCAGGCCTCCAGGCCGGCCTCAATGATCTCGATGTTTGAGGAATCCACTGAAACCGGCACGGGGCTCATTGCCTGCACCGTGCCAACCAGCCACTGCATGGCTTCCTTCTGCTCATTCAACTTGAGGGACACCTCGTCCACATTCAGGTCGAGGAAGTCCACCCCTGCCGATAGCTGCCTGTCCACCAGGTAGCGGAGATACCTGAGCCCCTCTTCCGACTCGGGGCCACCCGCCTGGGCCGCCAGGACGGCGATTTTCACATGCTTGACCCGACCCTCCTGGTAGTCCTGGGTCTGCTTGACCGCTTCCGGAATGGGCAGGTAACGGGTCTCTCCCGAGGAGTTTCTGTAGATGACCGACTCCACGCCGTCGGAATTCTCGACGATGCGCTTCCCCTTTCTCAACAAGACCCGGGTGGTGTGGATATTCTCGCCGATGGTCACAAACTGAAGCTGGTTCCCGTTTCTGTTCATAGCCCTGATTTCTCACCGCTCCGCTGGATATGGCCCGCAAGCGCCGTCTGTCTTACCTGCCGTTTTCGCCCTGTCTTGAGGGCTTGCGGGTCAGCGCCTTTTCGAGGGACCGGATCGGGAGGCTTCCCGATCTTCCCCCGAGGCCGCATGGTGGTCACGTCCCAGGAAGGCGTTGGCCCAGGCGCTGGTGCCTTTGAGAGCACCGTTGCGAAAGACCACCGGACGCTCCAGCATGCGTTCTTCCTCGCCGTAAGCCTTCAGGCGATCGTAGGCCAGCGCCCAGATGCAATCCTTTTCACCCACCTCGCATTTGCCCTGCCGGGTTCCCCCGCAGGGGCCGTTCCGCTGGTTCTTGGCGCACTGGGACTCCGGACACAGATAGGCGATGTCCGGCAGAGAGCAATCCCCGCAGTCGCGGCAATCGAAGCCCACTATCTTAAAAGCATGCTCCATCCCGTGCAAGGCCTTCCGAACCCCCGGACCGGACCGCTCCACCGTCCGGTAGAAGCGCTGGCCCAGGGAAAATCCGGCGCTGCCGCTCTCAAAGACCCGCTCGTGAACCCGGCGATTGAGCTTGTAGCTCAGGGGAAGTCGCCCCTGCAGGGCGCTGAGGGCCTCGGGGGTCCTGGAAGCCAGGTAGGAGGGGTTGATCTCGGTGGAGCTGAGGCCGGTCTCGGCATTGCCGTCAAAGAGATAGAACTCGTCCTTCTGCGGAAACCGGATCTCTCTGGCGAAGTCCTTCCAGTCGTTCTCGGCGAAACTGTCGGCGATGGAGAGCACCCGAGCATAGTTTTCAAGCTTGAGGTGACCTCCGATGTAGACTACGCTATATCC
>VXMN01000239.1 GCA_009841055.1 Acidobacteriota bacterium | reverse complement strand
GCCCTTCGTCGTTCTTCGTGTCTCTTCGTGGATCACTCTTTTTTCGTTTGTTTCAAGCAAGCTACGCCGGTCTGGGTTTGAATTCCCCTCGGGGCTTGACGGAGCGATTGAACACGAAGGGAGGCAGGTATCCCTGGATCATCCGGGAGAGGGCCTCGGTCACGCCGCGGCGAAGGTCCTCGCCCGACTCCACCGAACTGGATCCCTGGTGGGGTGTGAGCACCACGTTGTCGAGGCTTCTGAGGGGACTGTCGGCCCCCAGGGGCTCCTCCTCGGTCACGTCCAGACCGGCGCCGCCGATCCGCCGTTCCCGCAGGGCCTGGATCAGGGCCTCCTCGTCCACCACGCCGCCTCGGCTGGTGTTGACCAGGAAGGCCGAGGGCTTCATCAGTCCCAGTTCGGCAGCGCCGATGAGATGCCGGGTCCCGGGGGCCAGGAAAGTGTGCAGGGACACCACGTCCGATTCCGACAGAACCCGTTCCAGCGAGGTCAACTCCACGCCTGCTTCGGCAGCCAGGCGGGGATCCACGTAGGGGTCGGTGGCCAGAATGCGCATGCCGAATCCCTGCAGCCGGGGGACCATGTGGCGTCCGATGTTGCCGAAACCGACCAATCCCAGCGTCAGCCGCCCAATGCGGCGCAGCGGGTGCTCCAGGGGAGGTCGGTCCCAACCGCCGGCCCTCACATGACGGTCGAGGACGACCACTCGCCGGGCACACGACAGCGCCAGGGCCGCCGCGTGGTCGGCAACCTCCTCGACGCAGTAGTCGGCCACGTTGAAGACCACGATGCCGCAGTCGGTGGCGGCCTCGACGTCGATATTGTCCACTCCGATCCCGTAGCGGCCCACGGCCCAGCAATCGGGCAGGGCTTCCAGGACTCTCCTGTTCATGGGTGTGAACAAGCCCTCCGTCAGGATGATCCGAGCCCCGGCGCAAGCTCGAATGATCTCCTCCTCGGTCTGCGCCGACAGCAGAATCAACTCCCCTCCCAGGTCTTCGACGGCTTTTCTCTCGGGGGCATAGAGGCGTTCCTTCTCCTCATCCGGACGGTCGCAGTCCACGTTCACCACTCTGACTGGCTGATCTTCCTGTTGGCTGGTCATGTTGTTCGCTCCTCGTTATGTGTCGATGATTTCGTCTGATTCGCTCCGTCTTTGTGTATCCTCGCCGCAGCATTGTACCCGAGCCCCGGGCAATGGGTAGGGTGAATTGGGCTATGTAGTCTGTGACGGACCCTCGTTCGCAGTTTGCTTGCCCCTGCCTGTATGTTCAGTCTCCCCGCGTTTACTCACGGTTTTTAGACCGCTTGCAAACGCGGTAAATTTAATTCACAATTGAGAGACGTGGAGTTGTTATTGTGCTGGGCGGGCACTTGGCGATGGGACTTGCTCATCCGTCCGATTGCCGCCCTGCCAAAGGTGGTCGTGGCCACCTTGAGAGTTCTCGTGTGACAAGTTCGGGTCGGGGTGGACCCAGGAGGCGAATCGTGTTCGGTAGACCGTTTGCAATTCCGGAATTTGCGCGTGGTGGAAGTGTGATTGCCCTTGCGGTGCTGCTTGTGGGGGCCATTCCCGCTGCCGGTCAGTTGTTGACGTCCCGCGTGGACGGGAGGGTGCTGGATCAGACCGGCGCCGTGGTGCCCGGCGTGACGGTGACCTTGACCAACGCCGCCACCAACGTGGCCCGGGAGACCGCCACCAACAGCTCCGGTCTCTACGTGTTTCCAAACGTCTCTCAGGGAACCTACAGCGTCGAAGTCACGGCGGACGGCTTCAAGACGGCCCTGGTCGAAGAGGTTCAGGTTGCGCTGGGCGCCCCCGCCAATGTCGACATCGTGGTGGAGGTGGGCGTGGTGACCCAGACGGTGGTGGTGACGGCGGCCGAGACCCAATCCGTGATGAACGAGGTCAACGCCGAAATCAATACCAACATCAACCGGGAGCAGGTCAAGGATCTTCCATTGAACGGGCGTAGCGTAACCCAGTTGGCGCTCACCCAGGCCGGCGTGACCAGCCCCGGCGGGACGCGCTCGGCCGCCATCAACGGCGGCAGAGGCACCTTCAACAACTTCACCCTGGACGGAATCAACAACCAGGACACCTTCATTCGGACCGATGCCCTCTTCGGAATCATACCGGTGCAGGAGAGCTTCATCGAGGAGGTGAGCATCACCACCGCCAATGCCGACGTGGATGCCGGCCTGGGAAGCTCCCAGACCCAGTTCGTGACCCGGTCCGGGGGCAACGCCTATCACGGCGAGGTCTTCTACTACCACCGCAACGATGCCCTCAACGCCAACGACTACTTCAACAACGCCGCCGGTATCGACAAGGAGCGGGTCTTCATCCACCAGTTCGGCTTCAACGTCGGCGGTCCCATCCTGAAGGACAAGTTGTTCTTCTTCGTCAACTACGAAGAGGAGCGCAGCCCCGGTACGGCATCGGTGGTCCGCACCGTCCTGACGGAATCGGCCCGGGCCGGCAATTTCAGCTACGTCAGGCAGGACAACGGCCAGGTTGCCACGGTGAACCTGTTCGAACTCTCCGGGTTCAGCCCCGACCCGGCCATCGCCTCCCTGGTGAATTCGACACCGCTGCCCAATGACAGCAGCGTGGGCGATGGAAGAAACAATTCCGGCTTTCGCTTCAACAGTATCGACAAGAGCGATGCCGACTGGTTTGTGCTGCGTGGAGACTACGAGATCACCCCCAGCCACTCCTTTACCGGGACCTTCCACCAGTTTCGCCTGGATACCCCCAACTCGGTCTTCAACGGCATCGGCTCCGTCTTCCCGGGTCTGCCCGGCGCCGGGCAGGGCTCCAAGCGCAGGCTCGGTTCCTTTGCCCTGACCAGCCTGTTGAAGCCCAACGTCACCAACGAGGCCAGGGTGGGCTACCAGACTTCGAGTCCCCGCTTCTTCACCAATGAGACTTTTCCCCTGGGCTACCGGCTTTCTTTGGCAGGCGGTTTCAGCAACCCCGTCCGGAGTTTCCTGGCTCAGGGCCGCGACACCCGCAACGTGGACATCATGGACCACATCTCCTGGGTCAAGGGCAACCACACCGTCAAGGTGGGGGGCAGCGTGCGCCTGACCCAGGTGGACCAGTTCAACGACGGCGGCACCGTACCCACCTACAACCTGGGGTTCGGGCCCGGAAACCCCGACCCCCTGGTGCCCGACATTTTCCCCGGAGGGATTGCTTCCGGCGAGTTGAGCCTTGCCTCCGGACTGCTGGGGACCCTGGGAGGATTCATCGACAGCGCCGATCAGACCTTCAACGCGTCCTCGCCCCATTCGGGCTATGTCGACGGGGCTTCCAACACCAACCTGATCAAGCAGAACTTCGTCAATTTCTACGTGGGGGACACCTGGCGGATCACCCGCTGTCTGAGCCTGAACCTGGGCTTCCGCTGGGAATACCACTCGGTGCCCGACGAGGTCAACGGGCTGGCTCTGTTGCCGGTGGGCGGTTGGCAGGCGGTTCTGGATCCTGACGCCGTCATCGATCTAGCCGGTACCACCAACGGAAGGCCCTTTTACACCGGCGACGGCAACAACTTCGCTCCCAACATCGGCATCGCCTTTCAGCCCGGGCCCGGGCACCGGACCGTCATTCGGGCCGGCTACGGCATCAACTACGTGGTCGACAACGGCATTACCACGGTGCTCAATGCTCTTCGGGGCAACGACGGCCTGAGCCAGTCGGTGTCCCTGTCGGGACTCAGCGGCACCGTCAGCGGCGGCGGGCTGGTGCCCATTCCGGTTCCCGAGTTCCGGATTCCCCGCACCGCCCGGGACGGAATTCTGGCCGATTCCACGGCGGCCATCTTCACCATCGATCCCGGCATGCGCACCCCTTACGTGCAGCAATGGAACCTCGGGGTGCAGCACAGGCTCATGGAGGACACCGCCGTCGAGCTGCGCTACGTGGGCAACCACGGCGTCAAGCTGACCCGCGCCATCGATCTCAACCAGGTGCTGCTGCCGCCGGACTTCATCGAGGATTTCCGGCGGGCGCAACGCAACCTGGCCGCCAACGGGGACCCCAGGGTCGGCGAGCCGCTGCAGATCTTCCCTCAACTGGGTTTTGCCGGCTTCCTGCAATCGGGGGGCGTCCAGCGCTGGATCCGCAACGGGGAGATCGGCCAGTACATCGGGGGTTTTTTGGCCCCCAACCGTATTTTCTTCTTCAACGGCGAGGGGGGCGAACGCTTCGGGGCCACTCTTCCCGCCAGCTACTTCCTGCGCAATCCCAACGCCTTCGTGGCCGACGTGGTGGGCAACAACGCTTTCGCCAAGTACCACGCCCTCCAGTTCGAGATCAGGCGGCGCTTACGCTCGGGACTGACGGGCCAGTTCAACTATACCTGGGGGAAGGTGCTGACCAATTTCTCCGGTAGCCAGTCCAACTTCCGGGGGCTCTTCGACAACGCCCAGCCGGAGCTGGAGATCCTGCGTCCCGGTTTCGACATCACCCACACCTTCAACGGCAACTGGGTGTGGGAGATTCCCTTTGGCGCCGGTCGCCGGTGGATGAACAGCGGCGGCATCCTGGACTCCATCGCCGGCGGCTGGGACCTCAGCGGATTCTTCAGGATGCGGTCGGGAGAGGTGATCAACATCATCTCCCAACGAGGAACCATCAATCGCGGCGGTTCCCGTGCGCTGACCAATACCGTGCACCTGGAGGGGATCGATATCAAGGCTCTCCAGACCAAGACGGGGGCCCACCGCCACCCGGACGGCCGGGTGACCCTGTTCGACTCGAGCCTTATTGACGATGGCGGGTTCGGGAATCCCCTCGTTTTCAAGAATCCGGCCATCCTGCAGGCGGGCACTCTGGGCATGTCCCCCGTCAGCGGCCCCTGGTTCACCACGCTGGATGTGGGCCTGCGCAAGAGCATTGCACTGCCCTTCACGGAAGAGTCGCGGTTGCAGCTTCGAGTGGACGCCTTCAACGTTCTCAATCACACCAACTTCAACGTTTCCAGCACCTCGGGGATCCCTGACCTGGGGGTGGTCAACATGCACAATCCCAGCACCACCGACTTCGGCCTGATCAGCTCGGCCTTCTCCGCCCGCACCCTGCAGGTGGGTCTGAAGGTGGAGTTCTAGGCGGCACATCTCTACGTTGGCGATGGACGGTCGCGCCATCGCCGGCCAGGCAGGAACCCCGGGCTTCCGCTCGGGGTCGCCTGTTTCCCCGGCACCCACGGCCGCGCCGGCGGTGACTGAGTAGCACCGCCGCGAAACACACTGCCGCTCTAAAGGCAGGCCAACGACCGTCAGGTCCTTACAGTCCGATTGTTTTCCTGAAACAACTCGCATAGAATACCCGCCGTTATGGACACCGCACCCGGCCAATCCTGGCACAAGAAGTTGCACTGGCGGATCGCGATAGCCATGCTGCTGGGCATCGTTGCCGGCTTGATCGGCGGGGAGCCCCTGGCCGACAAGGTGGGCTGGCTGGGCGATCTGTTCATCCGCCTGCTGAAGATGATCATCGTGCCCCTGGTGCTGACCTCCATCATCACGGGCGTGGCCTCGGTCGGGGCGGGGGCCGGCCTGAAGCGTCTGTTCGGGAAAACCCTGGGTTACTACGTGATGACCAGCCTGGCCGCCTGCCTGGTGGGCCTGGTGATGGTGAACACCATCCGCCCCGGAGTCGGCGCGGATCTGGGGGGTGCCCAGACAAAGAAGATGCCCGAGCTCACCGTCATCCAGTCTCCCGTGGACCTGATTCTGGACATCGTGCCCGAGAACATCGTGTCGGCGGCGGCCAAGCCCAACATGCTCTCGATCATCTTCTTCGCGATCGTGGTGGGCCTCAGCATCAGCAGCCTCCGCGAGCGTTACCGCGAGCCCTTGCTGAGCTTCTTCGAGGCGGGCTTCGAAGCCATGATGCGCCTTACCGGTGGCATTATTCGCATCGTGGCTCCGATCGGAGTGTTCGGTCTGATCGTGCGCCTGGTCGGCACCACGGGCCTGGGCGCCTTCAAGGCTCTGGGGCTTTATGCCCTGATGCTGGTCTGTGGCCTGACGATACACCTGTTCCTCACCCTGCCGCTCATCCTGCGTTTTCTGGGCAGGATCAATCCGATCGTGCACTTCAGAAACATGGTCGAGCCGATCGTGATGGCCTTTTCCACCAGCTCGTCGGGCGCTACCTTGCCCGTCACCATCAATGCCGTGGAAAACAAGGTCGGCGTGTCCAACCGGGTCAGTTCCTTCGTGCTGCCGATGGGAGCCACCGTCAACATGGACGGCACGGCGCTCTACGAGTGCGCCGGGGTGCTCTTTATCGCCCAGGCGATGGGGGTTACTCTGGGACTGGAACAGCAGTTGCTGGTGGTGTTCACGGCGCTGTTGGCTTCCATTGGAGCGGCGGCCGTGCCCTCCGCCGGGCTGGTGGTGATCTTCATCGTGCTGGAGGCCGTCAACCTCCGGGGACCCCAGGTGGAGCTGATCGTGGGAGCCATGCTGGCGGTGGACCGTCCCCTGGACATGTACCGCACCGTGGTCAACGTCTTCAGCGATTCCTGCGGCGCCGCCATCATCGCGCGCTCCGAAGGCGAGACCGGAGTGGATGAAGCGATTGCGCCTGCGTCCTGAGGGCGGTTGCCGATCCGGTTCTGCAGTGTCGCCATTGCTGAGATGAACCCGGAAAAAGCGTGGCGATCCCGTGTGAGTTCATTTAAAATTAACCGTTTGTCAGTCGATCCGACGTTCCTTGAAGACCAGCGAGGCGCTATGCAGAAAGGGAATAACTCTGGAATGGAATCCCAATCCTTGTCGTCGACAGCCGAACCGTTGAATCCCGGTCCGCATGCCCAGTCGTCTCCCGCAATACCGTCTGCAGCGAGATCCGCTCGTGGAAACGTCGGTAGAACCGCGTCCATAGGAAAATCGCTGGTGCTCACCGGCACCCTTGCCGGCCAGGAAGATGTCTTTATCGACGGGACTATGGAAGGAACCATCGAGTTGCCGGACAGCGACCTGACCATCGGTCCCAACGGGAACGTGAAAGCCAACATCAAGGCCAGGAAGATCACGGTATTCGGGCGAGTTACCGGGAAGATGTTTCCCGCGGAGAGGATTGAGATCCTCAAGACGGCAACAGTCAGAGGCACGATAAAGACACCTCGAATCGTGGTTGAGGAGGGTGCGGTCATCCATGGAAAGATCGAGTCCCTCGGCCAGGACATGAAATTCCCGGCGGCCAAGCAAACCAAACCCCTGATTATCCGACAGGAAAGCCGCGGTTGAACCCGGCAGGTGACGTCAGATGAGGACAGCCAACATAGGAGAATCCCTCAGATTCGAGGGAACTCTCAGTGGACTCGAAGACGTTGTTGTGGACGGGGATGTGAAGGGAACCATCCGGCTTCCGGAATGCAGCTTGACCGTCGGCTCCAGCGGAAGAATCGATGCCGACATCGAGGCCAGAAACCTGACGGTTCTCGGTCACATCACAGGGAATATCGTCTGTCTGGAATGTATGAGGCTTTGCAGTACCGGCTCGATCGATGGTGACGTGAAGGCGCCACGGATCCTTATTGAGGATGGAGCCGTTGTCCGTGGCAGAATCGATGTGGCGAAAACTCAACCGGCGTCCGAAGCCGTGCCGCAGGCCAAGGCTGCTGTCCCTTCCATAAAAGCCGCGCGGGCCCCTGGTTCCTGAGGGTCTCGCCGGAGCCTTCCGCCGCTCCATCCCCGTGGCGTTTGAGAGTCTCAAGAGCAGCCCGGATAAACGCAATCCCCGCCCCGCCGGGATCTTTGGGCAAACGGCCCCGCCCCACAAGTGCCAAAAGACCTAGCAAAGTCCCACAATTTCTACCTCTCCCGAGAGCAGCACAAGCCGCGCCGCGCTAACGGTTTCAATTTTAGCTTCCATGAAGACTACGTTCGAAATTGATGACGAGTTGCTGGCACGCGCCAAACAACACGCCAGAAAAAGGGGATGTTCGTTGGGTTCCGTCGTGGAGGAAGGTCTCCGTCAGATACTCTCCCAGCCTGACTCACGAAACACGTACCGGTTGCCGGACCTGAGTGCCGGAAACCCGGACGCCACCGATCCGTTGGAAGGCTATTCCTGGCGGGAACTGCGTGGAATGATCTACGGGAATTGATTCTTTTGCAAAATTCGGCAGGGGAAGGTTGGCCGCGAATGGCCACAAAAGGCACAAAAACACAAATTGTGACTTTTGTGCTTATTGTGGTCAGACAGCTCCTGCACCAGGTCGCACCCGATATTGAAAAAGGCACAACCTCAGGCTTTACCGGCAAGATGACTTGACCCGCTGAGAATTTCCTAAAAGCTTCCTTTAGTTTTTCTTAGTGTCACTTCGCCGTTCTTCATGTCCCTTCGTGGATTCCTCTTTTTCTTTCCCGTCCTACCCGTTCCCCCTCGCCGCCGGCGCGGTGGTGGCGAGTTCGAGATCAGAAGAATCGCATGGTATAGGTCAACCGCACGCCGCGGCCAATCTCCGGAGCCAGGTCCTTGATGAATGAGGAATGGTTGCGGTAGAGCCGGTCGCTCAGGTTGAAGACCTTGACCGAGAACTGATGGGCCAGGTGTTGCTGGGCGAAGGTGTAAGAGGCCTTCAGGTTCATCACGGCATATCCCGGCGTACGGGTCTCTCCGGTGAAGGTCTGGTGCTGCTGAGCGGCCAGAATCAGTTCCGGCGCGACCCGGAATCCCTGGTGGTTGAAGTCGAATCCGAGCTTGCCTCGAAGCGGAGGAATTCTCGGTAGCGGCGTGCCCAGGTCGGTCTCCTGGGCATCCACGTAGTCCGTGCCGAGGTTGAGCCAGAGCTTTGGATTCAGTTTGATGTCGAGGTTGGCCTCCGTACCCGCGAAGCGGGCATTGAGCTGGGTGAATTCGATCACCGGCAACCCACCTTCGACTGTCCCGGGCGCAAAGGGAAAGATGAAGTTGTCGAAGTTGTAGTAGAAGAGGTTGAGTTCTCCTCTCAGATTTCGACTGTTGTGGCGCAGGGACATTTCGATGCCGTCACCCGTTTCGGGGCGAAGGGCCGGGTCTCCTATCTCGAAGGACAGCGTCCCCGCGTGGGGTCCGTAGTTGTAGAGTTCCTCCAGGGCGGGAGCCCGGAAGGAGTGGGAGTAGTTGACGACCAACGATCCTCCGCTCCAGGTGTCCACCTGCAGGCCGGCTGACGCCGATGCCCCGGTAAAGGTGCGATTTACGGCCGCCGGGATTTCCTCGCCTTCTTCGTGCTCGTGCTCGTGTTCGTCATGGCCGTCCTCCTCATCTGCATGATCTCCCCCGGGGGCGGTAAGACCCGGCCGGTAACGCTGGGTCTCCACTCGGCCGCCAAACTGGATTCTGGCGGTCTCGAAGTCCAGTTCCTCAAGAGCGAAAAGGGCGAAGCCGGTCTGATCGATGGGAGGTGAGAGCGCTTCCTCCCCGACTGCCGAGTAGTCTCGATCCAGCCCCCAGAAGCCGAAGCGACCGCTCAAGGGTCCAACCTTTTTCTGCTCGAAGACTCCCCGGTAGACGAATTCCTGCTGGTCGAAGGTTGTGCCGACATGCTGGTCGCCATTCTCGAAGAACTCGATCTCCTTGTGATTCCAGTCGGTCACGTTCAATTTCAGAACGAATTCGTCAATCCCCGACCCCAGGTCACGCAATCCCCCGGTAAAGCGGAAATTCCGGCGTCGTGAGTCGAGAAGGATGCGTTCAATCTCCTGCTCGCCGTGTCCGTGCTCGTCGCCTTCCTCGTCGTGGTCGTGATCTTCGTCCTCGTCGTGGTCCTCATCCTCGTCGTGGTCGTGATCTTCGTCCTCGTCGTGGTCCTCATCCTCGTCGTGGT
>VXMN01000152.1 GCA_009841055.1 Acidobacteriota bacterium | reverse complement strand
CACGCCGGGTTCAACCTGCTCAGCCTGCTGGTGCTCATCTTCTACCCGGAGTTCGTGTAGCTAACAGGAGGGTGTTGGCGTAGCGGTAGCTCGGGGTGCCACGGACACGTTCGTACCAGGGGCTAGACTGGCAGATCGATGGGCCCACAATTCTCGAATACTGAGTGGGCGGGGAGACAATTCGTGGAGGCAGCTTATCAAAACCTTACCTGAGAGCCGCGCCGTGTATCGTGCCCTTAGCCTGGGGGCAGGAGCACAGAGTTCAGTCTTGGCCCTGCTGTTGTCTCGATCCGATCCCCGCTTGGTAGAACTGGGCTATGTGAAACCCGATATTGCGATCTTTGCTGACACGGGGTGGGAGCCAGAGTACGTTTATAGCCATTTGGACTGGCTTGAGGAACAACTCACCTATCCACTCATTCGCGTGTCCGACGGTGATCTGAAAACTAATCTGAAACGGGGTTTGACGGTGTCCGGGCATAGCTTTGTGGATGTACCGCTATTCATGATTGGCAAGGATGGGAAGAAAGGCATGCTGCGGCGCCAATGCACCTATCACTACAAAATAAGGCCGATTTACCGGCGGGTTAGGGTTTTAGCGGGTGGAAAACGCGGCCGTCCATTCCCAAGAGGCACTCATGCAGAGATGTGGCTGGGGATTTCACTCGATGAAATGAACCGAATGAAACCTAGCAGGGAAAAGTGGGTCCAACACAGATGGCCCTTGGTAGACATTGGTATGACGCGTGGCGATTGTATCGAGTGGTTTGAGTCCGAGTATCCAGGTCGTCATCTCCCTCGATCGGCCTGCGTCATCTGTCCTTTCCGGTCTGACGAACACTGGATCGAACTCAAGCGAGCGGAGCCATCCAGTTATGACGAGGCTGTGGCTTTCGACTCATGGCTCCGCAGTAGTACCCAGACTCCGGTGAGAAAGTTGTTGAAGGGTCGTCCTTACCTCCATGTTTCACGACGACCGCTCGACAGTGTTTTGGCAGAGCGAGAAGCCGAGGGTTTGAACGGCAGTGACCCCTTCAACAACGAATGCGACGGCATTTGTGGTGTCTAATGGGGATACAGTGTGTGTCAGACCTAGATATCCCCTTTATCCGTACCAGCGACAAGTGCTGTCAGACATCATCCATGCCCTATCTACGCCTGAGCGTCGAGCAGTGGCACATCTGCCCACAGGAGCCGGGAAAACCAGGATCGCCGCTCACGCTGCTTGCTACCTACTCAACAGAACGGACACGGACAAATCCCTCGTCATCTGGTTAGCAGCGACAGAGGAACTTTGCGAGCAGGCGGCTGAGGAACTTTCCAAGGCGTGGGAGAACCTGGGACTTCGAGATATCCGGGTGCATCGACATTGGGGCAACCGATCACTGGATTTGAAACATCTTTCCTCCGGTTTTCTGGTGACTGGATTAGCAAAGCTGCGTTCTGTTGCCTCTGGACAGGATTCCCTTCCCCACCTAGCAAACAATACCGCAGCCGTTGTCTTCGATGAAGCCCATCAGGCAGTCGCCGCCACCTATTCGTACGTAACGGAGCAACTTTGCAGTGGTCGTCCTCCCCTTCTGGGTCTCACAGCCACACCGGGCCGTACCGCCAATCGGACTGATGCCGACTACCGGCTTGCTGAAATGTTCAATCACAGGAAAATATCAATAGATCCACGAGGACATGACAGCCCTGTTACCTACCTAATCCAGAATCGCTATCTTGCCGATCCCCGGTTCGTGCCGATTAGCTTTGATTCAAAAAATGTGATACCTGACCCTCAACCCGGTTTAGATTACAGTCCTGATGATCTTGATGTCTTGGGGGGCAACGGACGGCGCACGGTTACGATCGTCGAACTAGCGGAGGATGCAGCTGCACGCCACCCTCGTACAATAGTCTTCTGCCCTACAGTAGAGAGCGCGGTGGTGTGTAACGATCTTCTACTAGCTAGAGGAGTTTCCTCTAATGTGGTTACTGCTAACACTCCGCGGGACGATCGCCGTGCCTTTGTTACTGCTTTCAGGAAAGAAAGTAAGGAGCCTATGGTTTTGTTCAACTATGGAGTGTTAACTGCTGGCTTTGATGCACCTCGCACTCGTTGTGTTATTATTGCTCGACCCACCACATCTCTTGTACTTTATTCACAGATGGCTGGCCGAGCGATGCGGGGTCCAAGGTCTGGTGGAAATGCAAGAGCCGAGATAATGACGGTTGCAGACACAAACCTTCCAGGTTTCGGGTCAGTAACAGATGCCTTCACGAACTGGGAGGATTTATGGTCAAACCAATAGTTAATGTAGCAGATGCTGATCGTAATCTCTTTACGAGCAGTTACACCCTGAGGGCCCTAAGGGACAGCAGATATCATAATTCAGCGTATGCTATAGCTGAACTCCTCGATAACTCTATTGAGGCCTATGCCGAAAAAGTTGAACTACTCTGCAAGGAGCAAACCCAACGGATTAAAGCACGTATGCGACGACGGGTATCTGAAATAGCTGTGTTGGACAATGGCTCAGGAATGGATTTCGTTACGCTAATAGAGGCTCTCAGGTTTGGTGGTGGGACCCGCCATCGATCTATTAAAGGCATAGGCAAATATGGTATGGGCCTTCCTACATCCTCTATGTCACAATGTAAGCGAGTGGATGTTTGGACCTGGCAAGGAACTCCAGAGTCGATGTGGCACTCCTATATTGATGCGGACAATATCGAAACAGGACAAGATACAATGCCACTGGTGCCGAAACCTGATCAAGAGACCCCTATTCCTGAATCGTGGAGGATAGCGGGTAGTGATGACATTTTCGACAACAACTCTGGCACACTGGTTGTATGGAGCAAACTAGATAAAGTCCAATGGAAAACGGGACGGGCTATTCTGGAGAATACGGCGCGGGAAGTGGGGCGTATCCACCGGCATTTTATTGATGCTGATATCACGAGGATCCGTCTGGCCTCCTTTCATGAACGTCGACCGTCTGAGTTTGACTTTGAGCAACATGTGGTGGCAAATGATCCTCTCTACCTGATGAGCCCCACATCTGTGCCCGATGGGCCGTGGGATAAAGAACCAATGTTTAGGCAGTGGGGTGTCACTCGATATTATTCTGTGGACGTGGAGGGGAAGGAAGAGACTATTGAGGTCAAGTATTCCATCGTCAAGCCGGAAGCTCTGACCACAGAGCGGCCTACTCAGAATCCGGGTGGAACAGATCGAGGTCGGCACGCTAGGCACAATATTGGTGTGTCAGTAGTGCGCGAGGATAGAGAGATAGTCCTGGAGGACGCCTTCCTTAGAGAGGGTGGTAGCAGCGAGAATCCACAGAACCGATGGTGGGGCTGTGAGGTGTGGTTTGGGCGCGGTTGCGATGACCTATTCGGGGTAGATCACAACAAACAAATGGTTGCACATTTCACCCAAGCAGCAAAGACCCTAGCCCGAGATGACCGACCGAACCAAGTCATCCTAGACGAGTTGGAGATTGAGGATGACATCATCCACGAAATTGTAGGAGACATCCGAGATCAAGCTCGTGCAATGATGAGAGAGATAAAGAAGATGTTCCAACAGCGCCGACGCGGTGCGCCAGACGAGGACCCTGCTAGCACTAACACTCCTGAGAGAAAGGCTGTCAGAACTGCCACGGATGCAGACCGTGATGCCATAAACGCTGGCGAAGAGGTACCTACGCAAACCGATAAAGAACGGGCTTCCATACCTCCTGATGAACGGGAAAGTGAGCTCGCTCGTAAACTCATTGAATACGGGCAGGCCGAGGAGGAAGCGAAGTCTAATGCTAGGAGACTTGTGCAAGAGACGCTCTCCTATCAGTTCAACCCGGCGCAACTTGACGGATACCAAATGTTTAACGTGCGTTCGACTAATGGAATTCTGTTTATAAACCTCAACATGGATCATCCAGTTTACGATTTGCTCAAGCATATCGAGCACGATCTCGACGAACACTTAGATGAAAACGATCCGGTCTTTCAAGCCGGTGTGGCAATCAGACTTCTATTGTTGTCTTGGGCGCGTATGGAGGATCACACGGAATCAAGGGAGGAAAGAATGCGCATTCAAAGCACTGCCATGAACTGGGGAAGACAGGTCGACAAGGTCATTAACTTCTTGCGGGAACGTGATACGTAGGCATGACGGAGGTGCCAGGAGACGTACTGACCCGTCTATGTCCAGAAGCTTGTCACATATTGATAGCCGCGCCGTATATAAAGGCGGCAGCCCTAAGCAGGGTGCTGGCTGACGCCAATGCTGATGCCCGTATAGTCTGTATAACCAGATGGGATCCATACGACATAGCATCAGGGGTATCTGATATAGAGTGTCGATCCATAGTCATTGATAGAGGTGGATCCTTCCGGTTGCATCCGACACTACATGCGAAGTTTTATAGAATAGATGATGTGTCCTTAGTAGGCTCGGCCAACTTGACCAGTGCCGGTATGGGCTGGTCAGAGCAATCAAATGTAGAGATACTTTGCAGACCGGAGCAACACTTTGATGCTGACAGATTCCAAGAGAGGCTATTGAGAGAGTCAAGGGAGATCAGTGATAGAGAGCAAGCGAGTTGGGAACAATCGGTCACCTCCGGTGTTGTTGAGGGATCTCTGGCTAGTAAAACACGACCGGCCCTCAGTAAATGGCGCCCAGCCACCCGTGATCCTCGACACTTGGAAATGGCTTACGAGGCAAGAAAGGATAATATCGCTTCCCTTGATGAGCAGCGAGCTGCGGAGAGCGACTTGACGAGGTTGTTAGTGCCTGAGGGCTTAACGACAGAGGAAATGCGGAAGTGGGTGGCGGTATGGCTTCTTGCAGCTCCTTTTACCAGCAGTGTTATACAACTAAGTGATCTTGATCTGGTAGCATCGGCGAAGGCGTTAGCAGACCAGTACGGTCTGGAGATAACTGAGGCCCGCCGAGATATGGAGACAGTCCAGAACTGGCTGGCGTTTCTCGCTCCTGGGACGCTACCAAGGTGCCGCTAAGGACCAGGCAATGGTTGGACTGGAACATGACTACGAAGTCGACAAACGGGTAAGCAGACGTGGTGATGTTCTTTCGTGAACTCAAGGCCAACTGACCGAGGCACGGGTTGGCTTGAGCTACGTGAGGCCGGAAGCTCGACGCGGGATACTTCTGGCGGTGCTGGTGGTGTCGCTGTTCGGGTTCTTCGCGGTGGTGGTTATCGATCTCCTCGACTACCACACATCCTTGGAGTTGGCCCAGCGGCATCTGTTCATCGCCGGGGTGGTGTTGTTTGGGGCGGCTGCGAGAAAGAAGCTTCTCCATCCTCGCGGTCGGTTCCCGATCCTGTTTGCCTTGGGTTGTGGCATGACGGTGATGCCTCCCCTGTTCTTCACCGCATTGGAGAGGCTGGGAGCCGGTCCGGCCATAACGCTGCAGTTCGTCGGGATTCTGGCGGTGATGGTCTGGACGCAGGTGGTGAAAGGGATCAGCGTGCCCGCGGTTGCCTGGCTGGCGGGGTTGGTGACGGTGCTGGGCATTTCCCTGGTGGTGGAGGCTTGGATATGGGACCGGGTGGACCTGGTCGGGATAGCCGCGGGTGTGGGAGCGGCATTGTTCTTGGCCGTTTACCTGCTGGTAGTCGATCACCTCGGCGGACACCTCCATCCCCTGACCATCTCCGCCTACCCGATGGGGATAGCAGCCCTCCTGCTGTTGCCCTTGGCCAACTGGGGTCCCATGGACCTGCCTGCCTCCAAATGGTGGTGGCTGTTGGCCCTGGGTGTGTTCGGGACAGCCCTCCCGGCGTTGCTGGAGGTGGTCGCGGTCCGCTACGCGGGCCCGGGTCCGGTGGGGATGATCATTCTCGTCCAACCGGTGCCGGGAGCTGTGGCAGCCTGGTTCCTGCTGGGACAGTCGCTCACAGGGCTGCAGATTCTGGGTATCGCGATTTCACTGGTGGGGGTGCTCATGGTCCAGAGCAAGGTCTCCGAGGCGCGCTCTTAGCTCGCCTCTGTTGGGTCAAGTGCCGAACCGCCAGCCCGCCATGTACTCGCGTTGGGAGGCGGTGAGTTGCTCGAGGCTCCCCCCCAGGGCGGCGACCTTGATCCGGGCCACCTTCTGGTCGATCTCGGCGGGAAGCACGTAGACCTCTGGCTCCAAAGAGCCGTGTCCTTCAACCAGCCACCGGAGCGCCAGCGCCTGATTCGAAAACGACAGGTCCATCACGTCGGCGGGATGCCCCTCGGCGGCCCCGAGGTTGGCCAACCGGCCCTCCGACACCAGGTACAGGCGGCGGCCGTCTTCCATCTCGAATTCCTCCAGGTTGGGACGCACGGTCCGCCTGCCCGCCGATCGGTCGGCCAGGGCCTCGACATCGATCTCCACATCGAAATGGCCGGCGTTGGCCAGGATCGCACCGTCCTTCATCAGGGCCAGGTGTTCTTCGGAGAGCACGTGGCGGTTACCGGTGACGGTGATGAAGATGTCGCCCCGGGATGCCGCCTCCCGGGCAGTGAGCAGCCCGAAACCGTCCATGAGCGCCTGCAGCGCCCGCACCGGGTCGACCTCCACCACGATCACCCGCGCTCCCAATCCGTCGGCCCGGACGGCGACGCCCTGTCCGCAGTGCCCGTAGCCCACCACAACCACGGTGGCGCCGGCTACCAGCAGGTTTGTGGAGCGAATGATGCCGTCCAGGGTGGACTGGCCGGTCCCGTAGTAATTGTCGAAGAGATGCTTGGTTGCCGAGTCGTTGACCGCCACCACCGGCAATCTCAAAGCCCCCTCCCGGGCCATGGACCGCAAACGGTTGACGCCGGTGGTGGTCTCCTCGGTGGCCCCCAGGGGGGAGAGATCGGGATGGGACCGGTGCAACGCCGAGATGAGGTCTCCCCCGTCGTCCACCAGGAGGTCGGGGCGACGACCCAGCACCTCCTCGATGTGGCGGTGATAACGCTCCGAGTCCTCGCCGCGGACTGCCATGACCTCCACGCCTTCGTCCACGAGCGCCGCCGCCACGTCATCCTGGGTGGACAGGGGATTGGAGGCGCACAGGGACAACTCCGCTCCCGCATCTCTGAGGGTGAGCATCAGGTTGGCGGTCTCCGACGTCACGTGCAGGCTGGCTCCCACCCGGAGTCCGGCCAACGGCCGAGCGGAGCGGAATTCTCCCTTGACCGAGGAGAGAACCGGCATCCGACTGGCCGCCCATTCCACACGCATCCGACCCTGGGTGGCCAGGTTCGGATCGGCGATGTCAGAAGGCACGGGAGGTGTCGTCTGTGGAATCGGGGGGAGGCGTCATTCTCTCCTTGAGACGGTCGATCAACTCTACTCGCATGGGGTCCGCACCGCCGAGACGAGCCAACTCCAGGGAGAAGAGGTCGCCCACGGCCACCAGGCTGATCAGGCGGGCCAGCGGCGAGGACCCCTGGGCCCAGACCTCTCCGGTCCAGGACACCCGATCGGCGGTGAGCTCCTCTAGGTGTCCGAAGCGACTGGAGACGCCGGGATGCTCGTCACGGTCCCTGAGCGCAACGAGTCCCACCTGACTGCGGGCCAGCCCGGCGGGGAAGTCCCATCCCGTGATCTCGTTGTGGGTGGCCTCGGGCATGGTCGCCCAGAACGCGGCGCGCTTGGCGTTCTCGTTGACCTGGGTCTTCCAGCGATACGATGCGACCGCGGTGAGAGGGGACGACCCGTAGATCCCCACCATCCTTCCGGCCATCGCCTCGGCCAACTCCGACGCCAGCGCCATCCCTTCTCCCTCCATCCCGGAGAGGCCGTCGGCGATCGACGCCGCCTCCTCCAGGGAAGGCCGCGGATCGCTAATGACTCCGGCCGCCGCGGCCACCCTGAGGACCGCGGAGAGGCCGTAACCCAGGGCCGACCGCGGTTGGTAACCACCCGGGACCATCACTACCCGGTGGCCCGCCCGAGCCGCGTTCTCTCCCAGTTCTCCTCCGGATGTGACAGCTGTCACCGAAAGTCCCAGTTCCCGGGCCCTCTCCCAGGAGGAGAGAGCTTCGGCGGTGTCGCCCGAGTAGGAGACCACCGCTACGGAAGGCTTCTCCCTGACCGCCCAACCGGGCAGCCCGTAACTCTTGTGGACCGAGGCCCGCCCTCCTTCGGTGGCTGCCACCGCAGCCAGGAAGTCACCGGTGATCCCCGATCCGCCCATCCCGCACACCAGGATTTCTCCCCCGGGATCGTCCCTCACCGGAAGGCCGAGGTCCGCTCCCCAGCGCAGTTGCGCCCCGAGAGACGCCATCTGGGATCTCATCTCCGCCAACCCGGAGAGGTTTTCAGTCATCTTCCACCGTCATTATGGGAACCCCGTCCCGGTTTACCAAGTAGGAGGCGCCACATTCGGAGCAGTGAAGCGACCGTTCGGCGTCGACCGGGAGCACTTCTCCCCGGCACCGAGGGCAGGCCAGGATGGAGAGGAGGTCGGGGTCGATCAAGGCCACCTCAGATCTCCACCAGGCTCTTCACCCGGGCGGCGAGCCCGTTCACCGATGCGGGATCGGGACCTTCCACGTTCAGCCGCAGGAGGGGTTCGGTGTTGGAGGGGCGCAGATTGAACCAGCGGTCGGGCCAGGAGACGGTCAACCCGTCCAGTCGGTCCTGGCGCGCCGATGAGAAGGCCTCCGCCACCTTTTCCAGGGAGCCCTCCCGATCGACCACCGCCAGGTTGATCTCGCCGGAGGCATGGTAGGGCGTCACTTCCGCATGGAGGTCGGATAGGGTGCGGCCGGTCCCCGACAGGATCTGGATTAAGGCCAGCGTCGCCAGCATGCCGGAGTCCGCCCGGAAGTGGGAAGCGAAGTAATAGTGGCCGGAGTGCTCACCTCCGAAGACCGCTCCTGTTTCGGCCATCATCTGCTTCATGAATGAATGCCCTACCCGTGAGCGGACCGGCACCCCCCCTGCGGCGGAGATGGCTTCGGGGACCGACCGGGAACAGATCAGGTTGTGAACCACCCTGCCTCCCGGGGCGGAAGCCAGCATCCAGCGGGCTATCAGGGTGGTGACTGCACTGCCCGAGAGGGGTTTCCCCCGGTTGTCCACGAAGAACGCCCGGTCCGCATCGCCGTCGAAGGCCACCCCCAGGTCGGCGCCGATCGAGACCACCTTGGCCACCAGATCGGTCAGGTTGGCAGGATCTATCGGATCGGGAGGATGGTTGGGAAAGCGCCCGTCCGGAGTCAGGTAGAGGCCGGTAAGGGAGATCGGCAGCCGGGAGAACACCGGGTCCACGACGGTTGCCGCCATGCCGTTCCCTCCGTCCACAACCACCCTGAGGGGCGCGATCGACTCGGAGTCGACGATGGAGAAAATGTGGTTCACGTAGCCTTCGATTACATCCCGCGCCGACACCGTACCCTGCCGAGCGGCGGGTGCCGCGGGCTGGGCCGCCATCCGGCGGACCTTCTCCAATCCCGAGCCGTCGCCCACCGGGACGGCGCCCGGCATGCACAGTTTGATCCCGTTCCATTGGGGAGGATTGTGGGAGGCGGTGACAACCGCGCCCGCCACATCGGCGGCCCCCGAAACGTAGTACACGACCTCCGTGGCAACCGCGCCCAAGTCCAGAACGTCGGCCCCCGCCGAGACGATGCCCTCTATCAGCGCGGAAGCCAGGAGTGGGGAACTCTCACGACAGTCCCGACCCACCGCCACCGTCACACCGCCGCCGAACCGGCCGAAGGCAGCGCCGATCCGTCGGGCATGATCGGGAGTGAAGGCGCCGGTGGTGGTGTCGCCCCTGATGTCGTAAGCCTTGAACAGGTCTTCTACGACACTGCTCCTTTCCCGCTCCGGCGGGGGGGCGCCTGCCCCATCCCGATCAGCCGG
>VXMN01000067.1 GCA_009841055.1 Acidobacteriota bacterium | reverse complement strand
ATATTAATATATAGTATTAAAAAAATTTGGTGACATCCTGTACGTGATTTCTACCAGACAGGTTGATGCTGTGTGATTCTCTGGATTCTGTAGCCAAAAGAATACTGAGCAGTTTCTGACAACAAAAAGTCTGTGTACGTATTGAAATGATTAGTGGAAACAACTCTACAAAGGAGAATATCAATGGGGAAGCAACTCAATGTAGGACTCAGGTAAGCGCGACGACTGTGTCAGATGCCACACGACGAACGGCTAGCCTTCCTTTCCGAGGGATTGCCGATCATCCTCACCAGCGCCCAGGAGTTCTGGCAGGCGTCCTGCCAACTGAAGGACAGGTTGCGTGAAGCGGAAGTGCTGAAGGGTTTCGCGGAGGAGGAGGCCGCGAAAATATTTATCCTCATGGATGCGGTGCGGTGTCCCAAGCCCCTCATCAACTCAAGGATTGGCAAGATTACAGGTTGGTTCTATGACCATCTGGCACGGTTGATTTACACCGAAACAGTGCGCTGGAGACAGATGGATGTTGCGGAACTGCGCGAGTTTGTCAAGAAGGAACGGGAGTCACATTACCTCGAAGGTTTTTGCGGTGAATACATCGTGCCAAACTGGAATATTTATCAACGTGAAAGTCGACTCTATGTAGATGTCGCGACTTATGGGGACGGGGAGTTCCAATGGAACAGGCCAAATCTACATCAAGAGTTGTTGTCGGCCTCCTACTCGCCATCGGTCCCGCCAGTGCTTGAGCTGGCTGAGGCCATGTCGGCTCTTGGGATCTTCACACATCGGGGATTAAAGGCGACTTCGGAGATCTGGGCGCAAATGACATTCACAGCCACCGAGACAAGTGCAGACGCCGGACGCCTCACGCGTCAGCTGCTTAAAAGGCTATGCGAAGACGACCTTCCGAGTCCGCAAGCAACACAAGAACATGCCAAAGTGTTGCTCAGTAACTGGCAAATTCCCATGTACGATCTCGACCTCAGACCAATTAATGTCCCCTTAGAAAAACTGAGGAAAGAGCAGGAACAGATGGTGTGGGAGGAGCTGGGTGGCGGTTTCGTAGACTACTAATAGCACTGACCTTTAGGGGGGAGGAGCTGCGTTTGCCGCTCTTACCACTGCCATGAGCTTAACGATCAAGGGCCGTATTGAAGCGTATTGTTCAGAGCGTGCAACGCGAGGAGAACGGAACAATGACGACGTTGAAAGTTCTCCATCTTCTTAGAGCGTTTCCACCACTTTGCGAAGGTTGGTGTTGAGCTGATCAAGAGTGTCGGCTTGGGAGTGGCTCCAGGGAATCCCGGAATGTAGCCTACGTAGAGGCCATTCTCAGGATCTTGTTCGACAATCGCTGTGCATTCTTTCACGGCACGGATACCTTCTCTTCAGATTTGAACCACATCGAGTTTGAACCAGACCGAGAGGTTAACTTGGAGTGAGCCGCAGGATGAGGCACGCAACCAGGAACCAGATCAAGAAGCCCCTTGCCGGAATAGGGCTATATTCTATAATTTGAGGCGTAGCGTCCGAAGTGTGCAACGTGGGGAGAACGCAACAATGACGACATTTAAGGTAGGGCAGTATGTCAACGTCCCCTGCAGCATCTACCCGGGGGCATTTCCCAGCGAATACTTGGTGATTCTTGAAGCACAGGATGGCGAATACTCAGGATTTGTCCAAGTGGAATATGTCACTCCCTCACAAACCGAAAAAGCCCAAGGATCGATTAGAGGTATTGTCAGGAAAATAGAAGGCGGCAGAATTACTGTCCAACTGCCTGGCTCATTCTTTACTACCGCCATGGGCTTGACGACGTTCCCCGCAAGTTGGGCGAACGAAAATATTAGGGCAGAGGCGGTATAACTGCAGCGTTGCATGGTACTCTCCCAACCCGACATCCGAAAAGCTGTTAACGAGGGCCGCATTGCCTTCTCTCCCGCCTTGGAAGAAGAGCAGTGGAGCGAAGCCTCGGTTGATCTCCGGCTCGGGTTCAGTTTTACCGTTTTGCGGAAGGATCTGGCCGGCGTACGGATTTCTGTCGCGGATGGCTTAAAGACGCTTGGCTCTGCTGATTTCTGGCGAACCCGAAAACTGAAACCGCAAGATGACTTGGGTAAAGTGGAGACATTTACCCTTGAGCCCAAGGAATTCGTCCTTGCAATGACCTACGAGCGCGTCAAGATACCGTTAGATTTGATTGCTCGAATCGAAGGACGGAGTACGTATGCGCGCGTTGGCCTGACCATGCATCAGACAGCACCGTGGATTCAGCCAGGATGGGACGGACCAATCGTTCTGGAGATCATGAATCACGGCCCGTTCAAAATGGATCTGACGCCGCTCAAAGATCGGCCCTGCCAACTTACTTTCTTTAATCTGAGCACACCTCTCCCTAAGAACAGGGCATATGGAACTCGCGAAACTGATGTCTACCAAAGACAAACCCACCCTATAAGGCAGGATCAAAACTAACTGCTCCTTTTCGACTCACCAATCAAATCTGCAATCCGAACCCCCTCGCAGCAGGACGTTTGATTTCGAGCCTTACGGTCCCAAGGAAATCACTTCCGTCTTGGCGGGTCATGGAAGCTCAAGTCGAATGCGGCGGGAATGGTAGAACACTCAGGCCTGGACACCTACCGAGGACGCCGCCTGGACGATGGTCTCCCAAATGTCGTCGGCGATGGGAATGCCGTCGCGCCGGCGGATCTTCTCGGTTCGGTCCTCGGGCACGCCGGGCAGCAGAACTTCCTTGAAGCCGGGGGCGGGTGGAATGGCCAGGGCTCGGCCGGCCAGCTCGTCGGCGCGCCGGCTGTACCGGGACATCGGCTGGAACAGGTCGGCCCGGAAGACGATCAAGGTGGTGCCATGGCGTCGGAAGAGAGGATCGGAATAGTCGAGCTCGGCTCCGTCGTCGGCCCCACTGAAGGTTCTGCCCAGCATCTCGGTGGCCAGCATCAGGGCATAGCCCTTGTGGCCGCCGAATGGCAGGTGAGCGCCGCCGTCGATGAACTTCCGGGGGTCGGTGGTGGGATTCCCGTCCTTGTCCACGACGGAATCGGGGGGAAGCTGCTGATTCCGGTTGAAGGCGTTGATGACTTTGACGCCGGCGGTTGCGGAAGTGGCGAAATCGATGATGACGGGGGCCTGGCTTCCGGCGGGCAAGCCCATGGCGATGGGATTGGTGTGGAAGAGGGCCGTGCGCCCGCCATAGGGGACCGCGGCCGGTTTCTCGGCCCCCTGACCTCCTGCCCAGACCATGGAAACCATTCCCTCGGATGCGGCCATTTCCGCGTAGTGGCCCAGTCGGCCGATGTGGTGGGTTTGAACAAGGGAGACGATTGACAAACCCTGGTTCCCGGCCTTTTCAATGGCCGTCTGCATGGCGAAACGCCCCACCACGTGCCCGAAGGCCCAATCTCCCCGGACCAGAGCGCTGGCCGGGGTTTCCCGGGCGATCTTCGGCTCCGCCGCCACGCGGATGTGTCCGTCCCGAATGGCCCGCACATAGCCCTCGACATGCCAGACTCCATGGGAGTCGACCCCACGCAGGTTGGCCAGGACCAGGTGCTCGGCCACGATTTCGGCCTGGTCCGGGAGGGCGCCGGCCGCTTCCAGAATCTGCCGGGTCAACCGGCGAAGCTCGTTGGCTGTCTTGGTTACCATGATGAGTCTTTCCCGGATCTGAAGTCGATAGGATTCCTGAATTTCATCGCTGAAAGAGCTCGGGGAGAAATGAAGACTATGCGAAGTCCTCGACCACCAGGTCACGGGTCTCGGGATGCTTCCGCAGGATCTCGGCAATACCCGCCCGGTCCGCGGGATCCACCTGAGTGCCGGGCGGACGGACAGGTCCCCCGGCCCTTCCCAAGGCTTCCATGGCCACCTTGATGCCGCTGATACCGTAGCCCGGCCTGTAGCCGCGGATCTTGAGAATGGGGTCCAATTCGGTTTTCAGCACCTCCTCCATCCTGGTGGTCTCTCCGGCCACACCGTGCTTCCAGAAGCGCCTAGAGGCCTCCGGAGCCAAAGCGGCGGCCGCCGTGGAGTAAGCGCGGCTTCCCCGGGAAAACGAAGCGGAGGCGGCCGGTTCATTTTCCGCCATGAACAGCAAGGGCTTGGCAACGGCCTTCAGAATCTGTCCCCCGGTTCTGGGATAGTAGTCCTCATCATCGCCCAGAGAGGGAAAGAATCCGATCATGTTTGGAATCTCGGCCAATCGGATGAGCACCTTCGGCCAGAAATCGTGTTGGCCACTGGGGAGGACGACGGCGCCGATGGAGACCGAAGCAATGATGTCCTTGTAGAATTCGAAGTAGTTTTCGGCACGCCAGTGTCGCCCTCGGGGAGGGAAAATCACCAGCGCATCCGCGCCGGCCTTTTGGGCATTCCGAGCCATCTCGATGGATATCCTGTATCCGCCGATCACGCCCGCCATCACCGGCATCTGCCGCCGGGCCCCGGCCACGGCGGCGGCGACCACCTCGCGGCGCTCATCCAGGCCCAGCTTCCAGCCTTCGCCATAGCCGCCTCCGACCACGACCGTCAGACGATCCCTTTCGGCGTGGTAGGCCACGTTGCGGCGAAGGCCTTCCACGTCCACCGAGTAGTCGGCTTGAAACGGAGTGGGCAGGTAGTTGTGGGGACCGTCCAGGGCCTTGATCAGCTCCTCCGCGGAACTCCAGCTCCGGCCGGGTGAGGTGGGCGGCTGACGGCAACCCCAGGGAAGAGCGAGGCTCCCCAGGGCCAGTGCTCCCGTTTTGCAAAGACTTCTTCGGGAAGTCTGCCGCTCTGAAGCCGGCTTCGGTGGTGGTGGCTTGCTCTTCAGTGCTTATCCTTTGAATTGGGTGGGGCGCGGACGCCCTGGCTTGCAAGACCGAAAGTGGCGCGTCAGCTACGCCAGAATCGGTTTCACCACCTTGCCGTGCACGTCCGTAAGTCGGAAATGACGCCCCTGGAACTTGTAGGTCAAGCCGGTGTGATCGATTCCCAGGCAGTGCAGGATGGTGGCATGGAGGTCGTGGATGTGAACGGGATCGCGGACGATGTTGTAGCTGTAGTCGTCCGTTTCGCCATAAGTGGTCCCCGGCTTGATGCCTCCTCCCGCCATCCAGATGGTAAAGCAGCGTGGATGGTGATCGCGGCCGTAGTCGTCGGCCGTGAGCTTTCCCTGGCAGTAGACGGTGCGACCGAACTCGCCGCCCCAGATCACCAGCGTGTCCTCCAGCAATCCGCGTTCCTTCAGGTCCTGGATCAGGGCCGCCGAGGGCTGGTCGGTGTCCATGGCCTGTCCCTTGATCTGCTCGGGGAGCTTGGAATGCTGGTCCCAGCCGCGATGGAAAAGCTGAACGAAACGCACGCCGCGTTCCACCAGCCGCCTGGCCAGCAGACAGTTGGCGGCATAGGTTCCCGGCTTTCGGGACGCCGGCCCGTAGAGCTCGAAGGTTCGCTCCGGCTCACTCGACAGGTCCATCAGGTCCGGCACCGAGGTCTGCATCCGATAGGCCATCTCATACTGGGCGATGCGGGTGGAGATTTCCGGATCTCCGAAATCCTTCAGCTTCAACTGGTTGAGGCGGGAGAGGTCGTCCAGGAAGCGGCGGCGTCCGGCGGACGAGAGTCCCGCAGGATTGGAAAGGTAGAGCACCGGATCGCCCACCGAGCGAAACTTGACTCCCTGGTACTGGGTGGGAAGGAAGCCGCTGCCCCACAAGCGATCGTAGAGGGGCTGGCTGTCGGACTTGCCGGTCCCTTGCGAGATCATGGCCACAAAGGTGGGCAGGTCCCGGTTCTGACTTCCCAGTCCATAGGAGAGCCAGGCTCCGATGCTGGGGCGGCCGGCCAACTGGGCGCCGGTCTGGAAAAAGGTAATGGCCGGGTCGTGATTGATGGCCTCGGTATGCATGGTCCGAATGAAGCACAGCTCATCGGCGACCTTGGCGGTATGGGACATGATTTCGCTGACCCAGGCTCCCGATTGGCCATTCTGTTTGAACTTGAAGATCGAGGGGGCGATGGGCAGGCTGTCCTGGGTGGCGGTCATCCCGGTGAGCCGCTGGCCCTTGCGCACCGAATCGGGCAGTTGCTGGGCCCGGCGCTCCTGCAGCCCCGGCTTGTGGTCGAACAGGTCCATTTGAGCGGGAGCCCCCGACTGAAACAGGTAGATCACTCGCTTGGCCTTGGGGGCAAAGTGAGGAAGCTCCGGAAGCCCTGTCTCACCGGGAAGCGCCTGGAGAGCGGACTGGTCCGGTCCGGCCGCTGCCGCGTCTCCCTCCAGCAGCGATGCCAGGGCGGCTGTCCCCAGTCCCCAACTGGAGAGACCGAAAAAGTGGCGTCGGGTGAGCAGAAGCTGGCTTTCCAGGAAGGGATTCATGGCTCACTCCTTGGTGATGGTTTCATCGAGATTCAAGATCAGGCTGGCGACGGCCGTATAGGCAGCCACTTCGCGGGGGTCCAGGCCCTTGGGAACCGGGGATTCTCCCGTGTCGACCAGCTCCCTGGCCGCCTTGCGGTTGGAACGATAGGAAGCGAGATGGCCTTCCAGGCTGTTCAGCAGGATCCTTCCTTCCTCGGCAGTCGGAGGGCGAGCGGTGGCCAGGCGAAAGGCCCGGGCAATCCGGTCCGAGTGGGATCGGCTCTCCGGTTCGCCCAGCACCCGCTGGGCCAGGCCGCGCGCGGCCTCCACAAAAGTGACGTCGTTCATCAGGTTGAGCGCCTGCAAGGGGGTGTTGGTCCGGCTGACTCGCACGGTGCACATCTCGCGGGCGGCGGCGTCGAAGTTCAGCATGGAGGGAGGGGCGATGGTGCGCTTCCAGAAGGTGTAGAGACTCCTGCGGTAGAGATCTTCCCCGGTGCTCTGGTTGTAGGCGATATCCCCGGCCAGTTCCTCCCAGAGCCCGGCCGGCTGATAGGGTTTCACCGAAGGGCCTCCCCGCTTTTCCACCAGCAGGCCCCCCACGAACAGGGCCTGGTCCCGGATGGCTTGAGCGGTGAGTCGCTGGCGAGGGCCTCGCGCCAAAAGGAGATTCTCCGGATCCCTGGCCAGCAGTTCCCGGGTGGCCCGGGAGGACTGGCGATAGGTGGCGCTCATGACCAGGGTCTTCTGCAGGGCCTTGAGGTCCCAGCCGGAACCCACGAACTCGGTGGCCAGCCAGTCCAGCAGGGCGGGATGAGTCGGCCGCTCGCCCTGGGAGCCGAAGTCCTCGACGGTTCGAACCAGTCCCTGGCCGAAGAGCCTCTGCCAGTAACGGTTGACCAGGACTCGGGGAGTCAGGGGGTTGCCGGGATTGACCAGCCAGCGGGCAAGGTCCAGGCGATTACGGATCTTTCCGTCGTCGCCGCCGAGGACCTCCGGAACGCCCGGACTGACCTTGTCGCCGGGCTGGTCGTAGGCGCCTCGCAGCAGCATGAAGGTCTCCCGCGGCTTCTCCCGCTCCTGCATCACCATGGTGGTGGGAACCGTCTCCAGCAGAGCGGTTATCTGCTTCTGGAAGTCGAGAATCCGCCGGTGGGCCCGCCGCACCGGCTTGGGAGCATGTCTTTGCAGGAAGTAGACGCGGAGCTTGTCGGTCTCGGCCGTGCTTCTCCGCTCCGCCGGTTTCCTTATGATGTCGTTGATCGCCGTCGATGTGGCGACCACCTTTACCTCGTCCGGCGGGAGGGCCCGATCGTAGACTCTCACCTCGTCGATCAGACCGTGGAAGCGACTTCCGGCTCCGCCCCCCGAGCCGATGCGGAAGGGCTCCTGGTTCTCGAAGGTGAGGTTCAGGTCATCCACCAGCACCTTGAATTTCTCCGGCCTGCCGTCGACGTAGATCCTGATCGCCTTGGAGGTGCGGGACCCGTCGTAAGTCACCATGACGTGGTGCCACCGATTGGGGGCCAGAGTCTTCTCGGTCTCGACTCGGATGGAGTCGTCCAGCCAGCGCACCACCAGGTTGACGTGAACCTTGCCTTCCAGCAGGGCCACCCGATAGCCCTTTTCCTTCTCCAGTTCCAGGGTCCGCGAGACAATGGCCCCGCCCTGCTCGCCCTCGGGGTAGATCCAGGCTCCCAGTGAGAAACGGTCGTAGAAGCCGAAATTGCCGAGATCTCCGGCATCGATATAACGGCGGCCGTCGAAACTGCCGGCCTGCCCGATCTTGCCCCGGGTGAATTCCGGCCGGCCGTCCTTGAACCCGGACTTGGCCTTGTTCCCTTTGGCGGAGGCCGGGCGGGGACGCCGCCAACCGCGTGCCTTGCCTTCCAGCGGGAAGTGCCCCAACAGTCCTTCCGCAATGGACCAGTGGAGCGGCCGGCGATTCCTGAAGGCGGCCTCCCACTTTTGTTGGGCCCGGTCCAGTTCCGGCTCCAGAGCCTTGAAGTCCCGCTCCGCATGCGCCATCTTCCCTTGCAGGTCGGCAAGCTGCTTCTGTTGCGGGCGGGTGGGTGCCTTGATCATCGGGGGAGAATTGCCGTACTTGTAGACCTTGCCGCGCTCGGGGATGTTGTTGAAGAAGGCGTAGCTCCGGTAAAAATCCTTTTGGCTGAAGGGGTCGTACTTGTGGTCGTGGCAGCGGGCGCAGCCCAGGGTGAGGCCCAGCCAGACGGTGGCGGTGGTCTCCACCCGGTCCACCACGTACTCGACGGCAAACTCGTCGGCGATAATGCCGCCCTCTCCGTTGCCGCGATGGTTGCGGTTGAAGCCGGTGGCGATCCGCTGTTCCAGGGTGGGTTGGGGGAGCATGTCCCCGGCCAGTTGCTCCACGGTGAAGCGATCGAAGGGCATGTTGGCGTTGAAGGCCTCGATCACCCAGTCCCGCCAGCGCCACATGGTCCGTTCGCCGTCCGTCTGATAGCCGTTGCTGTCCGCATATCGGGCCGCGTCCAGCCAGCCCAGGGCCATGTGCTCGCCATAGCGGGGGGAACGCAGCAGGCGGTCCACTACCTTCTCGTAGGCTTGGGGAGAATCGTCGGCCAGAAAGGCATCCACCTCTTCCGGCGTGGGGGGCAGCCCGGTCAGGTCCAGCGTGACCCGGCGAATGAGCACCGTCTTGCCGGCTTGGGCGGAGGGGGTCAACTGCTCCTTCCGCAGCCGGTCCAGCACGAAGAAATCGATCGGGTTGCGGGTCCAGCCCTCGTCGGCGACCTTGGGCAGCGAAGGACGCTCGGGGGGAATAAAGGACCAGTGACGTTGCCACCGGGCCCCCTGCTCGATCCACAGGCGGATGAGCTCGATCTCCTTCTTGTTCAGCTCGAGCCCGGAGTAGGCCGGGGGCATGCGCAGGGCCTCCTCCCCGGCGGTAATTCGCTTGAACATCTCGCTCCGCTCCGGATCGCCGGGGGCGATGGCCCGGTATCCACCCAGGTCGGTGAAGGCTCCCTCCTTGGTATCGAAGCGCAGCTTGTTGACGCGGGCCGCCTCGTCGGGCCCGTGGCAGGCGTAGCAGCGGTCGGTCAGGAGAGGACGAATGTCGCGGTCGAACTCCACTGCCGGCTGCTCGGGACCTTGCGCCCAGGCGGACCCTCCCGCCCCAAGGACCAGGCCCGACACCATCCCGCCAAACCACCCCAGCCTCAAGCTAACCTTGCGTCTCATGGACTGACCTCTTTGAAAGCATTCCGCCCGTTCGGCCTTCCCTGGCCCTTCCGGCATCCTCACCGCTATGAGCGCGGTCCTGGTCGCATCCCGGCCCCGGTAAGGTGAACAACCCCCTGACGTTGATCCTTAAGTCTAGCGCTCTCGCTGGGCTCCCTCAACCCCAAATTGGGCGCGGATGATGCCCCAGGGCCGCTGCGGTTGACTCCCCCCGGCAAGCGTGCTAGGTTCACAGCGCCTTTCCGGAAGCTGCCACGCTTCGCTCCAAAGGTCACACTCGCCGCCCACCCGCAACGGGGGACCCATGCCGACTCCGGGCGCCCCCCCCCGCCGGGGCTATTTCACCCCAAATGAAGAGGAGAATGGCAAGCCATTGAAAATGACAACAC
>VXMN01000308.1 GCA_009841055.1 Acidobacteriota bacterium | reverse complement strand
CCCCCTCCCTCTGAACTCGTCCTGGCCCCGATCACGATTCCGCTCAGGTCTCCGTCTTTCGCCTCCACAAACAACGCTCCCAGGTAGAAGTCCCGCCTGCTTCCCAGTTTCGCCATGTCCTCTCGGCGCAACGCCTCCACCAGTTCGGGAACGATCACCTGCTCGCCCGCTTGAAGGGTCATGCTGAAACCCACCACCTTCTCGTCCCCCTGGATATGCTCCGACACGAACTCGAAATCCAGTGCCCTGGGCTCTTGCGAGAAGTTCGTCACCGTCAGTTCGCTGGTGAAGTCCCTGGTCTCCACGATCACCGGCAGGGTCTGCCCCATCTTTCCCTCCAGGGAACTCGCCGTCACCGGAAAGACGAACGACCCGTCCGAGTTGGCCTGGTCGTTGATCACCCCGTAGGCGTAGAAGGGCGCCTCTCCCTCCACCCGCTCCACCTTGACGTAGCCGTTCTCCACACTGCCCAGCAACCCCGAAAACTGGTGAAACCCTCCCGGCCCCAGCGTTATATCGTCAAGCTCCCGGGGGTTCGTGTCGGAAGCCTCCCCCGAATACACCGTGGTCTTCAGGGTTATCGCCCCCTCTCCTACAGTCCCCATGTTCTGGAAGGCCACGTTGGAGCGGTCCTGACTGTTCTGCCTGAGCCCGCACAGGTAGACCGGCTCTCTGAAGCCCTCCTCCTCGGCGACTCCCGGGTAGGCCAGCCCCGCTCTCCCGTCAGGTACTATCGTCGTGGTCCGCACCACCGCCTCCACCTCGGAACCCGGCGGCACCTCCACTCGCAGCGTCCCCAACTGGTTCCCGGTTTCGGGGATCGGTATCCCAAGGCCCGCCAGGTAGGTGAGGGCGTCGGTTGCGATCTTCTGCCTGCCCGCGGGGAGAACGTCCGACGCTCTCCCGCTTCTCGCCTGAGGCTCGTCCCTGGACCTGTAGGTATAGTCGAGCTCTACCTCCTCCTCTCCCCGGTTGGTGAGCGTCAGCTCCGAGGTGAAGAAGGACTGATTCTGGCCCGCCGAAGAGAGGATCACCGGGACGAACAGAGACCCTGTCGTCAACCGGAAGCTTCCCACGTCCGGGCCCCCGTCGCCGCAGTCATAGGCAAACGTCCCTTCTTCCGACGCGCTAAAGCTCAAACGAAGCTCGCAGGAGGTCCCGTCATCGTAGTCCAGCCTCACCGTTCCCATGCGCGGTCCCGTCTTCTCATAGGTGAAGGTTCCCGATCGGGAGGCGGCTCCCAATTCGGTCTGCTCGAAGCGGCTGCCTTCTCCGAATCGCAGCTCGAGGGTTCCGGCCGCCCCGCCTTCACCGGTCAGGTTCAGGGTCAGCCGCCTGTCCTCCAGGTCGGTCCCGGTAAACTCCGCCGGATCATCTCCCACTTCTTCCACGGGCTCTGCCGAGGCGACTCTGAGGATCAGGTCTCTACCGCCGCCGTTCGAGGTGGTCACATACAGCGCCCCGTCGGGTCCCATCATCGGGGTCCGGAGCCGGCCGTAGGCGCGGTCCAGCTCGGAGACGACGACCTGACCGACGAAGTCGCCTTCCGGGGTGAACTCGAACAGGCGCAGCCGGCTGTCCCTGAGCGTGGCCACCGCCAACCGGTCCTCCCACACGCCCCACTGCTTGCCCTCGAGAAATATGCCGCCGCTCACGGCCAGCGTGGGCGACCCTGAAGACCACTTGGCCTCAACCGCGCCGGGGAACTTTAACCGGTCGGTCATGGGAACGGATTCGTTGTAGCCGGGCACCGGATCCCAGCCGTAGTTGCCACCGGCAACCAGCAGGTTGATCTCGTCGTCCACTCTCGGTCCGTGCTCCACCGCCCACATCTGGCCGGTGCCTGGCCGTAGCGCCAGTCCCTGCACGTTTCGGTGGCCATAGCTGTAGACCCGCGGCGAAGCCAATGGATTTGTTTCCGCTCCCGCGCCGGTGGAGGGGTCGACCCGAAGGACCTTGCCTCCCAATGAGGTCAGATCCTGCGGGACCCTCCCCGAGGCCGCGTCTCCGGTGGCAATCCACAGATAGCCATCCGGTCCGAAGCGCAGCCGGCAGCCGCCGTGACGCCCGCTGGTGGCCGGGATACCCCCGACCAGCGGATCGGCCACCCGGGTGGCCGCGGTATAGGCGGCGTTCATGGTCCAGGCGATCACCTGGACCTCGGGCCCGACGTGTCCCTGGCAGGTGTAGAAGCGGCGGTTGGCGGCAAAGTCCGGATCGACGACGACACCCATCAGCCCGGTCTCGCCGACGGCGAACAAGTCTCCCATCTCGGCGTTGACCCTGCGAATTGTCCCGTCGGCCCCTCGACTGCTGAGCACGCCCCTCTTCTCGGTAAACAGCAGGGTCCCATCGGGCGTAAAATCCAGGTCCCAGGGGATGGTCAGGCCGGAAACCAGGGTGGACACCAGCAGTTCGGGCGCGACCTCTGCGGTCTCGACCGACTGAAGAGTGAAGGTCAGGGTGGCGATAGGCTCGTTCGAGAACTTGCCCCTGCCCCGAATGCTGGTGATGACTCCCTGCGGCGTTGTGGCAGGGTTCGACAGTGAAAATTCGGTGCCGTCCTCGGTTCCGGCGTCCCACGGGTACAGGTTGACCGTAAGCGACGGCATCCATTCCCCCTGCTCATCCAGAAGGGACAGCCCGGATACACCCACGAACCAGTCCGGGCTCGGAGCGATCATGGTGAGCAGGGTGACCCGGGAATGGTCGGTGGTGAGCGTGACTTCGTCGATGGTGGAAGAGCCGGTGGGACGGATATTGCCGCTCCCCAGCAGGACGTCGAGCGCATCGGGCTCGGCTGCCCTGACTTCGCTGGCCAGGGTGCTGGTTCCACCCAGTTCCGCCATGAACTCGACCCCTGCGGTAGCCCTGCCGCCGTCCCTCAAGAAGGTAACGCCTGCATTGTGCATCCCTCCGACCAACCTTGTGAAATGCGCGCCGCCTGGAAGGCCGCCGAGGGTGACGGCAGTGGTCCATAGTCCCCGGAAGGTCACGTTGTAGATGGCTTCCGAGTAAACATCAACCCTCGGATCGCTCTCCGGCGGGTCAAGTGAGCCCGGCACGCCCTGGCTGAAGGACGCAAGAGACGCCAAGGCGAGAATGGAGACTAGTCGTCCTAAGGGACCAGCCCCAACCCGACGGCAAGCCGAGATTCTGGAAATCATGAACTGGAGTGCTGGATGAGATTCCTCGATCCGGAAACTTGAATCCGAATGCGGCAGCGGAGAGGCAAGATTCTTGATTTTTGTGTCCATATTCAATAGGGCAATGGGGGGAATATCCGGCGGAGTTTACCGGCCCAAATCCGACACACGGCGAGGAATCCGGCCCCCGAGAGTCGAGGCGCCTGCGGAGATACCGTTGCTTGCATCGTGGAGACGGAAGGCAGTGGGGGAGAGCCGTGATGCTGTTCAGGATGCGTCAGTCGGGTCGGCGCGCCTCATCCGATCGACCCTGGGGCACGGCACGGATTGTTCGGGCCGGGCCGTGAAAAACCGGTTTCCAGTTTACCATTCCACCGGTCTGTGTTCAATGAAGCAGGCTGTCGGCCTGCGCCCGGTTGGCGCCTTGTTGCCGCGGCTTGCTCCAACGGACAGTGGGGGATGCGCCGGTTACCGTTCGAATCCGGCCGCCTGGTGCGAGATGCGGGTTGAAGCCGTCAAACCGGTTCTTCGGGGTACAGTTGTGACTGCCAGGGCGGCAAATTGACGTCGATGGGATCATTGTCCGGGTAGTAGTGTTCCACCAGGGGTTCCAGGATATCCGCCAGGAATCTCTCCACTCCGCTTCTGTAGCTTTTGTCGACGACCGCCCACGTGACGTAAAGGCGCTTGTTGGCCGCGTACCTCAGGATCTGAGGATCTTTCCTGTGCTTTGAGAACCTTTCCTCGAAGTCTCCCTGGCCGACGTAGACCACACCCTTCCCGGACCAGATGATGTAGACGCCGGCTTTGCCGGAACTCCAACCGAGCTTCACAATCCTCAAGTCACACCAGCCGTTTTCGCAGATTCTCCATTCAAGTTCCATCGCTGGTCCCTCGAGCAGGCACGCACTTTTTCAGTCGCAATCAGGCCGGCACTTACTGATCCCGTGCCGGTGCAGCGTCGATTCCGCTGCTTGCCAGGCCCAGGAACAAACATGGAACAAAAGATACACCGATATTAAGTCCTGATAGTGATATAGATGTGAATACTATGATTTTTATCGTGATCTTATAGTGAATCTCTCCATTCAGAGGCCATTGGCACTGATAGAATTGTGAGGGAGGACAGGAGTGGAGGGGATCGCCCTGTCGATTCAAACAACGGTATTCCCGGGTAGTGAGATTCGCAAAAGTGGTGTGATCGGTATATGCTAGTTGCGAATGCGGTATTTTGTTCGCCGAGAGGATGTACCGGTTCACTGAAAATGCGTAGAGCAAAGGCATGACGCCGTTGATCCCGTGACCTTGCGACACCGCCGGCGCCGTGGCCCGAGGGACGACGAACCGGCTGATGCCGGCACGTTCCGGTCGTCCTGGCCTGCTTCCTGACGCGGCCGTCGAATCACAGAATTCGGTACGCTATGCCATCAGGACCTTTCGAGCAACATCCTGACCCCGACCTGCTTCACCCGTTTCCCGAGGGTTGGTACTTCGTTTCCAGCCGCCGTTCCATCCTGAAGGACAAGCTGATTCGAAAGACCTGGATGGGCGTTGAAATCATCGCCTGGAGTGACGAAAAGGGGAACATCTGCGTGGCGGAGGCGGTCTGTCCGCACCTGGGAGCCGACCTGGGGCCCGAGGCCGGAGGCATGGTGCGGGACTCCCGTCTCGTCTGCCCGTTTCACGGATTCGAGTTCGATGTCAGCGGCCAATGCGCCGCCACTCCCTTTTCCCCGGCTCCCAAGGCCGCAAGGCTGAGGGTATTCCAGACGCGGGAAATGCTCGACTTGGTCTTTGCCTGGTGGGGGAGCAACGGACGCGCGCCCCAATGGAGCCTCCCCAAGGATCCACCGGCCGGACCCGACTGGAGCGAGTTGGGATACCGGATCCTCCGATTCCCGGGTCATCCCCAGGAAACGACCGAGAATGCGGTGGACCTGGCGCACCTGCGCTATATCCACGGCTACGACAACGTGAGCCGGGTGGCTCCGCTGTCGGTGGAGGGCGCCTGCCTCGAGAGCTCCTTCAACTTCAAGCGGACCCGGAGGATCGCCGGGATCGCCGACCTCGCATTCGATGTCACGGCCATCACCTGGGTCTTTGGACTGGGCTATTCGCAGGTCGATATTCACGAACGTACCATCGGCATGGATTCGCGTCTCTGGGTGCTGGCGACGCCCGTCGACGGCAAGTTCATCGACCTGGTTCTGGCCGGTCAGGTGCGGGAGATACGCCGGCCCAAGCGGCCCATCGTCGGATTGAGGTTTGTTCCAACCAACCTGCGCGCCGGCATTATGAATAGAATCATGTTGGCCATCCAAAAACAGGACGTTCTGCAGGATGTGATCATCTGGGGAAACAAGAGGTACCGGTCCCGCCCGCGCCTGTGCCGGTCCGACGGCGAGATCGGGAGGTATCGACGCTACTGCCGACAGTTCTACCCGGACCACCGGGATGGCGGTCAGGATCGGCGGGAACCGCCTTCCGTAGAGTCATAGCAACCTTGCCCGAATCGTATCCGTGTCCACTGAGTAGATCGGCATGAAAAAACTGACAAGCTTCCTGATCGCGACTGTCATCCTCGTGGGTTCCGGCGCCCTGGCCTATTACCTGGTGTCGACGGCGCCCGAACCGGAGCGCCGAGAGCCACCTCCCCAGATCCCCTTTGCACGGACCGCCAGGGTTGTGGCCGGCTCCGGGGCCATCCCCGTATACGGAGCCGGAACGGTCCGGCCCAGCGCTGAAATCGACATTGCTCCGCTGGTCAGCGGAAACGTGGTGTGGATGAATCCGGCCTTCCAGAGCGGCGGGCGCATCCGCGCGGGCCAGGCGATATTCCGAATCGAAAAGGAGGACTACCTGCACCGCCTGCGCCAGGTTGAGGCCGAACTTGAAGCTCGACGGGTCGCGCTCTTTGTGGCCAAGGAAGAAGCCGCATTCGCCCGCACCGAGTTCGAGCAGTACTCCCGCCAGCAGATCGAGGCGGGAGCGTCAGCGGGCGAGCCCGGCCCCCTGGCTCTGAAGGAACCCCAGATCAAGGCGGCTCAAGCGGCCATAGACCGCGTGGAATCCCAACTGGCCGATGCCAGGCTGGCCCTGTCCCGCACCGAAGTGCGAGCCCCCTTTGGCGGCTACGTTCGCCACGAGTCGTTGGATGTGGGGCAGTTCGTCACCGCCGGCCAAGCCGTTGGGCGGCTGTTTGCCGCCGAAGCGGTCGAGGTGGTGGTTCCCCTGTCCGACGCCAATGCGGCCCTGATCCCGGGGCTCTGGAAACTGCGAGCGGGGGATGCCCGACGGCGGGTGTCTGCCCGCGTGATCGCCGAATACGGTGCCGGAAGCTACGCCTGGAGGGGTTACGTCGATCGGGCAGAGGTATCGATCGACGAGCAGTCGCGAACCATTGACGCGGTCGTGCGTGTGCCCAATCCTTTTTCCAGCGGGAAACCGACCCGTGGCGCCGGCCAACCTGGAAGCACACCCCCACTGCTGGTCGGCAAGTTTGTAGAGGTAGAGATCCAGGGACTGGTTCCGGAGAGCTACTTCCGGGTGCCGCGGCCGGCGCTGCATCCCGGCAACGAGGTATGGACGGTCGGCGAGGACCGGAAGGTCGGTATTGTCCCGGTGCGCGTCCTGCAACGCGTCAACGACGAGGCATTCGTCATCGGCGCGCTCCAGGACGGGCAGCCGGTCATCATCGGCGGCGTGCAGCTTGTCACCGAAGGCATGACGGTGCGGACCGAAGAGGGATCGGCACGGTGATCCTGAAGAATACCGGTATGCTAAAATGCGAACGTTCAGCCATTTGTTCGTTCGCTTCTTACGGGTCCGCACGCTACCGGACGGGGACACCGCCATTCGTGTCCCGCAGGCTCGATGGTCGGTGCGTCGAATTGATCGGGCCCCTGCAATTCCCTGAATCTCGAGCCTTCGAATCCGTATAGGAAGATCATGAGCACGTCCGTGCAATCCCCGATACGCCTCGCCGAAGAGTTGATTCTCCTGATGCTCAATGAACAGAGCGGCTACCTGGAGATGGTTCCGGGCTGGAATTTCTCCTGCGTCATGGCGGGCGCCGTGATCGCCGATCTCGCTCTGGAAGGTCGAATCGACAGCGATCTGAACAGGATGTATCTTACCGATCCCACTCCGACCGGAGACAGCCTGCTCGACCCCACGCTCAAGGACATCACCGAGTCCCTGGAAACCTCGGACACGCAGTACTGGATCGAACGGACCGCGGGCCGTTCCGACGAAATCGTCACCACCACGCTGAATCGCCTGGTGGAAAGGAAAATCCTCGACTACGAGAGCGGTGGATTCTGGGGACTTTCGCGCTCGGTTTCGCGTTCGGGGACCTATCAGACTTCCGACCTCCAAATCCGCCAGGAAGCCAAGGCAAGAGTGCTGAGCGTCATCTTGAACGACGACATCCCGGACCCCGGCGATGCCATTCTCATTGCCTTGATGCATACCTGCGGCGGTTTCAAGCTGGTCCTTTCACCGGAAGACTACGAGGAGAAGCTCGAGCGGATCGAGACGCTCTCCAAGCTGGATCTGATCGGGCGGTCGGTTGCCAGCGCGGTAAGGGACAGCACCCTGACACCCAAGACCCGTCGTGTCATCCAGACCAAACCCATTCCCAAGCTCGGATTCACCGACATCCTGCGACAGCGTGACTTTCTCTCGGGCAATATCCCGAAGGCGATGCAAGGCATCTTTCAGGAGCACGGACCGGTCGTCCAGCTTCCCTTCAAAGTCCGCAAATCGACAGTAGTCGCCTTGATGGGACCGGTCACCAATCAGTGGGTCAACAAGTACGGACGGTTTTACCTTCGCTCGAAGGACTACATTCAGGACCTGGAAAAGGCGTTCGGCGCTACCCGAACCCTGCCGGGCATGGATGGCGCAGAGCATTACAGGATGCGCAAGACGCTCCAAGGCGCCTATTCCCGTGCTGCGCTGGGGCGAAGGCTACCGGAGTTGTTCCAGCAATGCAGACAATCACTGAGTCGGTGGAACGAAGGCGACGTCTTCGTCGCCGCCACGGCCTTCAAGAATCACGTCAGCAGCCAAATCTCTCATATTGTGATCGGAGTGGATTGCAGCCACTACGTCGATGAACTGCTCGAATATGAACATCGCGCTTTGGTGACTCAAGTTCAGGGTGCATTGCCGAAGTTCATGCTGCGGACGCCGAAGATGAAGCGCTATGCGAAGCGTGTGCGTGAACTCCAGGAGGCGATCATCGCATCCCACACGCCGGCGCAGCGGAGGGGAAAGCCGCCGGATATTGCCGATGCCTTCCTCGAACTCCACAAGAACGACCCGCAGTTCCTCCCGGAAACGGACATTACCTTCCCGTTTGTGGCGGCAATGGTCGCCAGCATCTATCTCGGCAGCGGGCTCGCCTTCGCCGTCTATTCCATGATTCGACACCCGGACTTGTACGCAAAGATCCAACGGGAAGCCGAAGCACTCTTCGGTAGCGGGCGTGTACCGGAAGCGAAAGATTTCAGCCTCGACAGCATCGACGTCACCCACCGCCTCTGCATGGAGTCCGCGCGATTGTACCCGGTGATTCCCTGGCAGTTGAGAACGGTCATGAACGAGTGTATTGTCAGTGGCTATGAAATTCCGGCCAAGACGATGCTGTTGATTTGCCAGACGGCAAGTCACTACGCGGAGGACCTGTTCAAGGACCCGCTCGAGTTCGACATAGACCGCTATCTACCGGATCGGGGAGAACATACGACCCCGGGCGCCTATGCCCCCTATGGCCTGGGCACGCACACCTGCCTTGGAAATCGGTGGGTGGAACTGCAGATGGCCGTCAATGTCCTGCTCATCGCGCACCACTTGAAGCTGGAGGTGATGCCCGCAGACTACAAACTTGGATTCAATCCCTTCCCGACCTCTTCCCCCAACAAGAAGTTGAAGTTCCGCGTCGCTGAAGTCAGGAATCCGATCCGGTCCTGAACACCCCGGTCTCAACCCGTTGAACCAATGAATTCCAACCGAAACAACCACGCCGAACCCCGTGGGCCGATTGCCTATATGGCGAGCAACAGCGTCGCGTCCAATCTGCTGATGTTCGGCATCCTCGCTGCGGGCCTCGTGTCTCTGACCGGCCTCGAGCAGCAAGCCTGGCCCGAGGTGCCCTTCTATCAGTTCGAAATCTCCGTGACGCACCCCGGGGCAACGCCCGAAGAGGTGGAGGAGGCCATCGTCGTCAAGATCGAGGATGAGATCAGGGGACTGGCGGACGTGAAGGCGGTCAGGTCCGTAGCGGCCCCGGGCATGGCGTCCGTCCGGGTCGAATTCAGATCGGGTACGGACATGGGCGCGAAGAGGGATGAAATCGAGTCGGCGGTCGGGCGTATTCAGACGTTCCCGGGCGGAGCCGAACGGCCCCGAATCCGGGAAATGACCAATGCCCAGAGCATGATGCGCCTCATCCTCTACGGCGACGTTCCCGAGCGCTCGCTGAAAGAGCTCGCCTATCGTATCGAGGACGATCTCGCTTCGCTTCCGAACGTGTCCCAGGTCGAGACCAGCGGTGTGCGCAACTACGAGATCTCCATCGAAGTGCCACTGCAGTGGCTGCGGGCCGTTGGGCTTACTCTGACCGATGTCGCTACTGCGGTTCGCCGCGGTTCCCTGGACCTGTCCGCGGGCAGCATCAATACCGAGCAGTCCCAGGTGCGAATTCGGACCCTCGGTCAGAGCTACGATCAGCAGGATTTCGAGGAGATCGTCATCCTCGGCCGCAACGACGGCACGGTGGTGCGCCTGGGTGATATTGCCGAGGTGCGCGACGCCTTCGAGGACTCGGATTTGATCGTGCGGCACCAGGGCCATCCAGCCGTGTTCGTCGAGGTTTCGCGAGCCGACGGCGAGAGGGTGATGGATGTGTCGC
>VXMN01000029.1 GCA_009841055.1 Acidobacteriota bacterium | reverse complement strand
TCATTGCCTCTCAGACAGGCATCTCCGGCAGCGCCGTCATTGAAGACCAGGTGGTAATCGCCGGCCAAGCCGGGTTCGGCGAACACATTCGGGTCAAAAAGGGCGCCGTCATCGGAGGACAGGCCGGGGTTCTGCCGGGGAAGGTCCTGCCGGGCAACCAAGTCTATTGGGGAACACCCGCCCGTCCCCTGAGGGAGTTCAAGCGCATTCTGGCTCTCCTCCCCCGCCTTCCCAAAATGCGTTCGGATCTGGAGCGTTTGAAGAAACGCCTCGATCAGCTCCTGCGGGAAAACGAGAAACACGGCAAGTGACGACCCTCCGCGTCAGTAAGGAGATCCGTCCGCCGGATGAAGGCGCAAGCATGGACGAGGTCCGGTTCTCGCAAATCGTGGATGAGGTCCTGGCAGACTTGCCCCAATTCTTCAAGGGCCGTCTGGACAATCTTGCCGTCATCGTCCAGGACTACCCCGAGCCGGAACTGCAACGGCAATTCCCGGGGCGACTCCTGGGCCTGTTCCGCGGCATCCCGAAAACCCGCCAATCCGTCTTTGCCGGCGCCTCTTTGCCGCAGCAGGTTTTTCTCTACCAGAAGAACATCGAGGCGGTCAGCTACGGCGAAGCCGACCTGCGCCGTCAGATCGAGAAGACCCTGAAGCACGAAATCGGCCACTACTTCGGTCTTTCCGAGGAAGACCTGAGGGCCCTGGGCTACTGAGCGACTGGTCCCCGCGGCCGCGGACAGCGAACGACATGCCGTTTCAGTCCTGGATCCAACTGGAGCGAATCCCCGAGCCGGAAGTCATGGACGACCTTGAAGGGGTCGAGGCTTACAGCGCTGCGGCTTCTCAAGCCTACCTGGAAAGGATTGACCGGACCTTCGTGGAACACGCCCTGAGTCTGGGGGTCGCCGAGGGCCACGCCCTGGATATCGGCACCGGTCCAGGGGTCATTCCCATCATGCTGGCCGCCAGAGTTCCCCGACTCCGACTGACAGGGACGGACCTTTCAGAACCGATGCTGCAGAAGGCCCTGAAAGCCGCCGAGGAAGCAGGCGTGGCGGACCGGCTCGACTTCCGGTTGGGCGACGCCAAATCCCTGCCCTTTTCCGATCGGAGCTTCGACCTGGTCCTCTGCAATTCCCTGCTGCACCACCTGCCCGCCCCACTGGCGCTGTTCAACGAAATCTCCCGGGTGAGCAAACCTGGGGGCGCCATCCTGCTGCGAGACCTGAGAAGACCGTCCCGCCTCGAATTTCCCTTTCATGCCGGCTGGTTCGGGCGCCACTATTCCGGGGTGATGAGTCGGCTTTACCGGGACTCCCTCCGCGCCGCCTACACCCGGGCCGAGCTTGAAGAACTGCTGCACCGCTCCAAGTTGGCCGGCGCCCGGGTCTTCCGGACCGGACGGACCCACATCGGCATCGAGCGGAAGGTAATCGGAAAGGAACGGTAAGCGACGCGGAAGATCGCTTGACTTAGCGTACGCTATGACGTACGCTAACACTCTCGGAGGTGACCCGTGACCACATTGAACGCGACGGAAGCTCGTTCCAAACTTTACAAACTGATTGACGAGGCAGCCCAATCCCATAGCCCGGTTGTGATTACGGGAAGACGCGGCAACGCGGTGCTCATTGCCGAAGAAGACTGGAACGCAATCAACGAAACGCTCTATCTGCTTTCGATCCCGGGAATGCGCGAGTCCATACGAGAAGGCATGGAAACCAGTCCGGACAATTGCGAAAGGGAACTGGACTGGTGACCTGGGAGCTCTATTTCACCCGGCAGGCAAGGAAAGATGCGAAAAAACTGGCTGCTGCCGGACTAAAGGAAAAAGCCCAGGCGTTGCTCGACATCGTTCGGGACAACCCCTTTCAGAATCCGCCGCCCTATGAAACGCTGGTGGGGGACGTGGCCGGCGCATATTCGCGGCGGACTAACATCCAACACCGGCTGGTCTACCAGGCCATCGAGGAGGAACGATCGGTAAAGATCCTCAGGCTATGGACCCACTACCAATAGTTCCACCAACGGTCGGGTTGAGTTCAGGTAGGAGAATCAGGACTCCGGCAGCCAGCGGCGAAAGTGCCGGAGCCAGTTGGCGTGGAAGATGTTGTCCAGGTCGGCTTCGGCATATCCCCGCTCCGCCAGGATGGATTCCAGCTTCTGGAGGTCGGCGATGGTATGGAAGTCGGATGGCATGTGGTTGAGTCCTCCCACGTCGCTTCCGATGGCCGAGTGGAGACTGTTTCCCGCCAACTGGCAGACATGGTCGATGTGGTCGGCCATGTCCGCCAGCGTGACATTCTCCGGCGAAGACTCCCCGTGCACCCAGCCGGGAACCAGCATCCAGGCGTCCAGAACCGAGCCGATCACCGCAGACCGGTCCAACAGCAAGCGAATCATCCGGTCGGACAGCTGCCGGTCCCCGGGCACCAGAGCCCGGCAGTTGTTGTGACTGGCGATCACCGGTCCGGGAAAATGGTCCAGGGCATCGTAGAAGCTCTCCTCCGCCAGGTGGGAAACGTCGAGGGTCATGCCGACTTCGGCCAATCGGGACAGCAGTTGCCGGCCCCGCGGGGTGAGAGGGCCCTCGACGCCGGTGCCGGCCGCATACTGGCCGTAGCCGAAGTGGGTGAGTGAGACGCTACGCAGGCCATCCCTCCACCAGGACTCCAACTGATCGGGTCCCACAATGGGATCGGCACATTCCATGGAGACGATGATCCCTACCGGAAGGCCGGGATCCGATTGCCGCTCCCATCGCTCCCACTGCCGGTCCAGGTCCTCCACGGTACCTATCAGTGTGACCTCGCCCATCTCCTCCAGCACGCGGTAGTAAGCCAACTGCCCCTGGGCGTTGGCGTAAGCCATGGCCTGGGTGCCGAAGTCCAGATCGAGGCGGCTGACGGGCTGGATCTCGCGGTTCACCCGGGCCGCCAGGGACGACTGGCACACTGCGACCCTTCCCCGCCTCATATCCGGCAGGCTGACGGCGCCCCGGCCCCGTTCCAACGCATCCGCCATTCCCTGTTCGCGCCGGTTGCTGACCGCCGCGGACTCGGTCATGTCCCGGTTGTGGGCCAGGGCGAACAGGGCCAGGTCCAGGTGCCCGTCAAAGATCGATCTCACTGGAGAGCTCCTCTCCCGGCTCGGGCGTTCGCTGACGGCAAGGCGGCTGGGTTCACCGCTCCGCCATGCGAACGGCGGTTCCCCGGCTCATGTGGGCAAGGGAGCGGCCGAACATTGGAATGACAGGCTGCCCTGAGGGCAGCCCGGGGGATTCAGGGGAAACGTGTGGGACTCAAGTGAGGACAGAGCGGCGACGCAGCGTCGGGTCCGAGGGCTACTCGGCCTTTCGTGATCCCTGCTGGAGTTCCTCGGGAAAGCTCTCGCCGAGCGCCTGTCCGGTCGCCTGGGTTTCCGAGGCGTTTTCCAGGTATTCCTGAACGTCAGTCCTGGCTTCCTCATCGCTGACCGCTTTGGCGCTGAGCGAAATCCGGCGGTTGTCGAGGTCCATGCCCAGCATCTTCACCACAATTTCTTCCCCGGGCTGGTAGTTGGACACGGAGGCCCGCCCGGGTGTTTCGGGAAGCTCGGAAACATGCACCAGGCCTTCAACTCCCTCGGCCACTTCCACAAACAATCCGAAGTCGGCCGTGCGGGTCACAATGCCCTGAAGAACGGCATCCACCTCTGTGCTGCGGGCAAAAGCCTCCCAGGGATGCTCGGTGACCTGTTTCAGGCTCATGGACATCTTCCGATTGGATGGATCCAGCCTGGTCACCACGGCGTCGATGACGTCGTTGACCTTCAGAACCTGGTCCGCGTGGGACAACCTCCGGGTCCAGGAAATTTCGGAGATCGGCAGCAACCCCTGGATCCCCGTTTCGAGCTCCACGAATGCGCCAAAGTGCTCCAGTTTCTTCACGGTTCCGGTAATGATGGTGCCTTCCGGGAAGAGCGCGGCGGCATCGCGCCAGGGATCGTCCTCGGGTTTGCGGAAGCCCAGGGAGATCCGGCACCTCTCCTGATCGTATTTGAGAACCGCTACCTCGATGTGGTCTCCGACCTTGAAGAGTTGGGACGGATGCTTGATTCGCCTCCAGGACATCTCGGAGATATGAAGCAACCCCTCGACGCCGCCGATGTCCACGAAGGCCCCGTAATCGAGGATTCTCCGAATGATGCCCGGCAGGCGCTGGCCGACGGCCAGGGTGGCCAGGGTCTCCTTGCGCTTTACGGCCCTGGCTTCGTTGAGCAATGCCCGCCGCGACAGGATCAGCTTGCCGTTGGGCAGGTCATGCTGCATGACCTTGAGAGTCAGCGTTTGTCCCAGGTAGGGCTTGAGATCCTCGACATAGGACTCGTCGACCTGGGAGGCCGGAATAAAGCCGCGCATGCCCACGTCCGCCAACAATCCGCCCTTGACGACTTCCACGACCCTGCCTTCCAGGTTCTTGCCGCTGTCGATGGATTCCTGCAAGGCCGCCAGTTGCTTGGCCCTCAGCGCCTTTCTGTAGGAAACCCTGAGCTGGATGTCGGAATCGGCCGATCCTTCCAGCATGACGGAAATGGAATCGCCCATGCCGAACAGCAGTTTCCCATCGGGTCCCTTGATCTCATCCTTCATCAGGGTGGCTTCGGACCGGCCACCCGCGTCCACCAGGAGTTCGTTGTCATAGATCCCTACGATCTTGCCTTCGACCACCTGTCCCGGTTTCAACGGCGGGCGGGATTGTTCATATTTGGCAAGCAACGTGGCGAAATCTTCCTCTTCTTCCTCGTCCACGACTTCGCTGCCTGCATCCACTTGATCTTTGTCTTCCATTAATAAAACTCCGACGGATTGAAAATTTGGTTGGGGATTATAGCAAATGCGCGGTGCTTTACCAGCGCAATCGGATCAGGAGCATCCCCTCCGACGAGGGCTTGTCGGGCTCCCCAATCAGAACCCTTGCAATGGGATGGCGAGGGATACAGGAACCAGGTGGGACCAGGGTGAGGATTGGGGGAGCAGGTCTCGACAGGCTTTCCGGACACACTCCCCCCGGAAGGATTCAACAACTACCCCGCCACATGCTTCTTGTATCGGCTCTCGATCCTTTCCCAATTGAGGTTGGCGATGAAATTGTCAATGTACTTGACACGACCGGGGCCGTCCTTGTGGTAGTAGGCGTGCTCGAACACGTCACAGGAAATCAAGGGGATCCCTCCCCAGATGGCCCCGTACTGATGCTCGTCGACCAGCACATTGATCAGCCGCTGCGAATAGAGGGCATCGTAGACCAGCAATCCCCAACCACTGAGCTTTGCGGCGAAGGCCGCGGCTTTGAAATCGGCCTTCCAGTTGTCTACCGAACCGAACTCCGCGGTCAGCGCCTTGGAGAGTTCGGGAGCCTTGGAGGCATCGCCGTCTCCGCCCATGACTTCCCAGTACACGTCATGGAGCAGGGCTCCCGCGTGGTTCCAGGTAAAACGGCGCTTCAACTCGCCGACCTGGCTGTAGTTACCGTTTGCCTTGGCCCGGTCCGCCGTCTGCAACTCGTTCTCGATGTTATTCAGGAAAGTGACATATCCCTTGTGATGAGTGTTGTAGTGCCAGTCGCTCGTTTCGGCTGAGACCACATCCTTCAACAGCTCTTTGGCTTCCTCATCGGAATAGGGCCTCGGATTGAACTTCCATTCGTAAACCATACGGATCTCCTCCTATCGGATCGGGAACCAGGATGATGCGCAGACGGCCCCTTTCAAGAGCCGGGCAATTGGCGCCGGCGATTCTGCTCGAAATCGTCCGGTAATCATAATGAGATCGATATCCTGCGTCAACCGTGCCCGGGTCGGTTTCCGGCCTTCAGTAAGCCCAGCGAAGCAGCGCCGTGCCTACCGTGAATCCCGCACCCACCGAAGCCAGCAGGACCACGTCTCCCTTGACCAGCCTGTTTTCGGAAAGAGCGTCCCTGATGGCCAGGGGAATGGTGGCCGCGGTGGTGTTTCCGTACTTGTGAAGGTTCAGAACCACCTGATCCTCACGCAATCCGAGCCGGTCGGCCGTTCCCCGAATTATCCGGGCGTTGGCTTGATGAGGAATGAGCAGTCGGAGATCGCGGGGCGACAGTTGGTTTCGTTCCAGCACGATCCGGCTGGCTTCCTCCATCTTTCGAGTGGCGAACTTGAAAACCGGCTGGCCTTCCTGCTTGACATAGTGCAAGCGCTGCTTGACCGTCTCGCAACTGGGTGGCATCAAGCTCCCTCCAGCCGGCATGCACAGACTGGGGCCGCCCGAGCCGTCGATCTCATGGTGGGCGTCGATGAAGGAATATTCCTCCCGGACCGCCGGCTCCAGCAGGACCGCGCCGGCTCCATCGCCGAAGAGCACACAGGTGTTGCGATCCTGGTAGTCGATGATCCGGGACATTGAATCGGCGCCGACCACCACCACGCGGCGGTGCATTCCGGAGGCGACGAAGGCCGCTCCTGCCGAGACCGCATACACGAAGCCACAGCAAGCCGCCGAGAGATCGAACCCCCAGGTTTGTGAAAGTCCCAGCTTGTCCTGCACCAGGCAGGCGGTGGCCGGAAAATACATGTCCGGAGTCACGGTGGCGACGATCAACACTTCGATCTCTTGGGGTTCCATCCCCGTCGAACGGCAAAGGGCCTTGATTGCCTCCACAGCCATGTCGGAAGTGGCCTTACCGGGCTCGAGAATGTGGCGGGTGGCGATGCCGGTCCTTTGCAGGATCCACTCGTCCGAGGTGTCCACCATCTTTTCGAGGTCCTTATTGGTGAGGAGACGCTCGGGCACATGACAGCCGACACCGCTGATCTGGACGGGACAGGCAGATCTCATCGACAGGAACTCCCGAGGGATCAACACCTGGCAGCGGAGCCTTCCACCGCCGCCGGGGGACGGACGTGGCCGCCTATCTTAGGGCAAGCCACCCTAAATGTAAATGATCCGGAAGGCAGCGGTGTCGCTTGTGGACGCCCGAATGCGAGACTGTCGGGACGACGCGCGGACAACCGGGCAACCACAAGGGACGCCACTGGGACGAGGGACCCAGCGGGGAATGGCCCTGATTCGATCCGGGGCGGCCCGGCCGGCATTGACAGAGACGGAACGGGTGTGTTACCTCTGGCAAGCTGGTTGATTCTTGCAATCCAACGGCGGTCGAGACCAGGAATGGAAAAACTCTTCTCAGTTGCGGAGGCCAACGCCCTGCTTCCTCGGCTCAGGCAGTTGTTGAGTCGCGTACAAACCGAGAAACGGCGATTGGTTGCCATGAAGGCCACGGTGGAAGGGGCTCGGGAAGGCCATGTACGGGACTGGGGCACCCCTCAGGGTCCCGCATATATCCAGATCCTGGAGAGCTTCCAGGAGGGCGTCCATAACATCGAGGAGCTGGGCGTCCTGGTCAAGGACTTCGATGCCGGCCTCTGCGATTTTCCCCACAAACGCGATGGCCGTGTGGTTTACCTTTGCTGGAAGCTGGACGAAAAGGAGGTTGCCTGGTGGCACGATCTCAATTCAGGATTCGCCGGACGGCAGCCATTGTGAGCTAACTCTTACCTATCTCCTCCCCCTCGAATCCGATCAATTCCTGCTCCAGCTCCAACTCGATCCCAAACCGCCTGAACACCTCTTCCCGGGCCAGACGTATCAGACCCAACACATCGGAAGCCCTGGCGCCTCCCAGGTTGATCACGATTCCGGCATGCTTGGGCGAGATCTGGGCCCGACCGAGCACCCTTCCCTTGAGACCTGCATCTTCGATGAGCTTGCCGGCGTAGTGCCCCGGAGGTCGCTTGAAGACACTGCCGGCGGTCGGATACTGCCAGGGCTGGCGCTGTCTCCGACGAGCCAGGATATCCTCGCGAATGAGAAAGAGCGATTCCTTGCAACCCGAGGGAAAGCGGAAGGTGGCGCCGGTTATGTAGGTTTCCCGAATACGGAGCGCCCGGCGGTAGGAAAATTTCACTTCATCCTTTTTCAGCACCTTGAAACGACCCATGCCATCCAGGCACTCGACCTCGACCAGGTGGTCCGAGATTTCGGCTCCGAAGGCGCCCGCGTTCATTCTCAGGGCACCGCCCAGGGACCCCGGAATGCCTGAAAGACACTCCAGACCGGCCAACCCCCTTCTCAGGCAGGCCTTGATGAACTCATCCAGCACCAGACCGGCACCGGCAACCACCCTTCCCTGCTGAAAGGAGAGCCGGTTGAATCGACCGAGATGGACGGCCATCCCCGGGAAGCCCCGATCGCTGACCAGCAGGTTGGCGCCGCCGCCCAGCACAAAACTGGGCAGACTGTTTTCCACCAGGTAGGCGTTCAGACGGCGCAGGTCCTCCAGATCGGCGGGACAGGCCAGCAGCCGGGTTTCTCCGCCGATCCGGTAGGTCGTGCGTTCCCTCAATGAGACCTTGGCCAACACCTCTCCCCGCAAGAGCTTGCCCACTTCCTCTCGGGTCCCGGCGCCCATTCCAGTGCCTCCGAATCGGAATGCCTCCAAGCTATTCGCGCCGAATGGCCCTGTCAAGTGCCTTCCGGTTTGAAACCAACGCCGGCGACTCGTGGCCGGAAACCGGTTCAAAGTCAAGCACGGGTAGATTTTTGATTCACATTGATGTACAGGATTTTTTCCAGAGAAGGCGGGCTTGCAGCCCCGAACATCCGCAAATCCGCACGCGATCATCGTTGGCGCCAGCTACTCGTGCAGCAGCGTCCCATCCTGATAATCCTGTGCATCCTGTGCATCGATGTTGAATGGAGGATCCTTTCCGATTGATCTGCCCCGTCGCGGTGGGCGTGAGGCAGGCCGTTCCCTCCCCAGAATCACACCTTGCCCAGGGTGCTATAATGCCCCGGCGACCGTGATCGTTCCAGGTCGCGGAAAGCTGCGAGGAGACGATCCCATGGCAGAACGATTGGTACAGTGTGTGAAGCTGAAGCGAGAACTACCCGGGATGGACCACCCACCCTTCAGCGGAGAACTGGGAGAACGAATCTACCAGAACGTTTCCCAGGAAGCCTGGGCCATGTACCGCGAGCATCTCAAGATGGTCATCAACGAGTACCGCCTCACCCTGGGCACCCAGGAGGCCAACGAGATGATCGAAAGGCACACCGAAGACTATTTCTTTGGACCGGGCGCATCCCTCCCTCCAGGCTACATTCCTCCCAAGACCATGTAGCACCCTTTCAGGGCCGAATGCCCACCCTTAGGGCGCGACTGTCCACGGCGTACTCAAAGGCCCGGCTGACCTCGGCGAGCGGAAACGTCCGGGTGAGAAGTTCGGAGAAGGGAAACCACGTGTGGTGCTGCTCCAGGAAGGTCACGGCCGCCGACAGATCTTCTGGAGCGTAGTTGTGAACGCCCCGGATCTGCAGCCATCCACGCACCACCCGTTCCGGATCCAGGGAAAGAGGACTGCTGGGGAACACCGCCCCGACCAGCACATAGCGCCCCCCGGTCCTCAGTAGAGGCACGGCCGCCGCCATGGCGCTGGCAGCCCCCGACAGTTCCAGGGCCAGGTCCACTCCCCGCCCCCGGCTGAGTTCCTTCACCGTTGCAGCCAGGTTCCCGGGCCCCTCTCCAACGCCTACGCAGTGGCTGGCGCCAAAGCGTTCGGCCTGCTTCAGTCTCGATTCATCGACATCACAGACGATAATCCGGCTGGCGCCTTGCGAACGAGCCAGGGCGCAGGCGGTCAGACCCAGCATACCGGCACCCTGGATGAGCACGATCTCGCCCCGACAGCCTCCGCCGGCCCGCATGGCAGCCATGACCGTGGCCGTGGCGCAGTTGGCCGGGCAAGCCACCTCGTCGGGCAGACCCTCCGGAACCGAAACCACCGGGGTTCCGGCAATCAAATGGCACACCTCCGCCAGTCCCCCGTTGAAGAGATGTTCGGGCCGAAGGCTCTCGTGTCCATACTTGAAGAGCCGTTCGCACTTCTGTGGAAGCGAATGCCGGCAGAAGAAACACTGCCCGCAACTGGCCGCAATCGACCAGGAGATCCGATCGCCCACTCCCACCGCCTTGCCGGCCAGAGTTCTCACCGGCGGCCCCGGGCCCGTTTCGATGACTTCACCCAGGATTTCGTGACCCAGGATGGTGGGCGTGGGGGTCTGGCGGCGGCCCTGATAGGTGTGGAGGTCGCTGCCGCAGATCGAGCTGCAGCGCACCCGGACCA
>VXMN01000062.1 GCA_009841055.1 Acidobacteriota bacterium | reverse complement strand
GCCGAAACGGCGCGACCGGTGGACTTCTCTCCTGTTTCCACCGGCGCCCCCCGCCCCTTTTCTCCCTTGAGGACAGCCCACCCCCTCTCCGTCAATTTGACGCTGCCATGCTCCATGTCTCGAGCAATCAGCTTCTGCTGCATGAACTGCTGCGCCAGGAGTTTCCATTGCTCGGCGGAATACTCCTTGCCTATGCCGTAAGTCGAGAGACGGTCATGGCGTTGCCTTGTCACCTTCCTTGCTCGCGAACCGCGCAACACGTCGATGATGTGACCGATGCCGAAAACCTGGTGGGTTCGCACCATGCAGGAGAGAAATTTCTGCGCTGGAAGGGTCAGGTCGACTTGCTCCTCTTCCCTCTTGAGGCAATTGTCGCAGGCTCTGCAGTTTTCCGATTCGTACGCCTCTCCGAAATAGGCCAACAATTCACGACGACGGCATTCCCCCGAGGTCGCCCAATCCACCATGGATCGCAGGCGCTCTTGGCGTCCCTTGCGTTCAGACTCCGCGCCCTCCCGGATGAAGTACTGGATGGTGTCTACGTCCCCGTAGCTGAACAGCAGCAGGCAATCCGCCCGAAGCCCGTCTCGACCGGCCCGCCCGATCTGCTGGTAGTAGCCTTCAACGTTATTGGGCAGATCCACGTGGAGCACAAAGCGCACGTCCGGCTTGTCGATACCCATGCCGAAGGCAATGGTTGCGACCATGACCTGCACATGGTCGTGGATGAAGGCCTGCTGGTTGTTCTTGCGAGTTTCATCCTCAAGGCCGGCATGATAAGGCAGTGCCGAGAACCCGTTTTCCACCAGTTCCTCGTGCAGAGAATCCACCTGTCGACGGGTGGCGCAGTAGATGATGCCCGACCGATTGAGATGGGCGCCCAGGAAGTCCAGTGTCTGTCCCAGCAGGTTAGTCTTCGGCTCGACGGCGATGAACAGGTTTGAGCGATCGAAGCTGGCAACGAACTCGTTTTCGTTGCGGAAACCCAATGATTCTCTGATGTCGGCTTGGACGCGAGGCGTCGCCGTTGCCGTCAGGGCAACACAGACGGCCTGAGGGAATCGCTCCCGCACGGAGGCCAGTTGGCGGTATTCCGGGCGAAAATCGTGCCCCCATTGAGAGATACAGTGGGCTTCATCAATGGACAGGCAGTCCAGCCGGCAGTCGTCCAGCAGGCGCAATGTTTCAGCACGCAGAAGCGCTTCGGGCGCAAGGTAGAGCAGCTTCACCTCCCCCGTTCTGAGCCAATCGGCGGTCGACACATATTCGTCGTAGCTGAGGGTGCTGTTGAGAAAGACGGCGCGTACTCCCAACTGCTGCAACTGGGTCACCTGGTCCTGCATGAGTGAAATGAGCGGCGAGACGACCACCGTCAGCCCGTCGAAGAACAGCGCCGGCAATTGGTAACACAGGGACTTGCCCCCGCCGGTGGGCATGATGACCAGGGTGTCGCGGCGCTGCAGAATGTTCTCGATGATCTCCGCCTGTAACGGTCGAAATTCATCGTAGCCGAAGACGCTTTTGAGGGTGTCGGGGGGGCTGGCTGGTGGTTGGCGGATTCCTGATTGACGATTGGGGGATTCGGTGTTCATTGGCTGGTTCATTGGCCGGTTCTTGACCAGCCTCCTCGGTATGGCGTCGTGGCCGGATTCAGAACGATTCCGTCGGCGCCAAATCTTTGCGGTGCAGGAGGGAGATCTCGTATTTTTGCAGAACTGCAATCAGTTGATCGATGAAACGGTTGCCGTAACCACTGGCGTAGTTGGGAGTGGTTGGATGATGAAACATACTTGGGGAAGGGTACTGACCCTACTATCCCGCCGGCTCAATGTCGGTTTGAGCAAAATCCCTGCCCTTGAACAAAAGGGGCTCCCCCGTGGCTTCCGCGAGCGCATAGGCGAAGCAGTCACCGAAGTTCAAACCTGCCGGATGATTGCCCTTGCCGAATCGCCGCCACGCCCGGCGGGCGGCTTCCACCTGTTGAGGCGTGACCTGCACTAGCTCGATTCCTGCCCTTTCCAGAAAGACGTCAAGTTCATGACCCGCAGCCAGACCGCTCCGGCTTTCGACCACAATGGCCGCTTCCAGCAGATTGGCCGCCGATATTCGGCAAGGCGAGGTCTCGGTAATCGATCTTGCGTAGTATTCCGCATCCGCTTCAGCGAACAAGACCGCCAGCACCGCCGATGTGTCTACGATCATTTGGGCAGGCCCCGCTCGTCGTAAAGCAGGTCACCATGTTCCAGTGACGAGGCACCCTTACCCACCAGCTTGGCGCAACGTTTTCCGATGGCAAGCAACTCCTTGGTTCGGGCATCCACATCACGGCGGCGCTTCTCTCGAGCCAACCGTTCCCGGAGCGCAACCGTAATGGCGCCGGTCATGGTCTCGCCGGTAAGCCGGGCAAGTTCCCCGGCGAGTTGGCAGGCCTCTTCATTCTTGATGTTAAGACTCATCGCAGCCTCCAGGGTAGAATTCTCAAAAAGGATTCTACCTTAAGCTCCAACCCAATGCGACCAATGGGCCGCGTAAGCGGGGCAGGGTGGACTGGACCCCGGATCGAAAGAACAGCAGAGCCGTCCTCAGGATTCGGTACGGTACCCACCGGCTGGCCGGGAAGACCGCCGCCAAACTACAGAGTCATTGTCATTGCAGGGAACAGAGAGGGAGTGCTGTACCTGCGGTCCGGGTCCCGATGGGCGCGAGACCGCCTCAGACCAGGATTTCCTTCATCACGCGGCCGCCCAGGTCGGTGAGGCGCTTGAAGCGTCCGGCGTGGTAGTAGGTAAGCTGCATGTCATCCAGCCCCAGGCAATGCAGGATGGTGGCATGCAGGTCGTGCAGATGGTAGACGTTTTCCGCGGCCTTGATGCCCAGTTCGTCGGTGGCGCCGACGACGGTGCCCCCCTTGATGCCGGCACCGGCAAACCACATGATCATGGCGTCCTTGTTGTGGTCGCGGCCCGGATGGGAGCGGAAGAAGTCCATGGAGTTGTCGGCGGTGCGGCCGAATTCACCGCCCCAGACCACCAGGGTCTCGTCCAGCAGCCCCCGCCGCTTGAGGTCCTTGAGGAGGCCCGCCACCGGCTGGTCGGTTTCCAGGCCCCGCTTGCGGTGCTCTGAGGCGATATTCTCGTGGGAGTCCCAGCCGTCGCAGTAGATCTGGACGAAGCGCGTTCCCCTTTCCACCAGCCGCCGGGCCATCAGGCACTTACGGGCCATGTGCTCCGACATGGCGTGGTTGAGCCCGTAGAGTTCCTTGATGTCCTCCGGCTCCTTGTCGATGTCCAGGGCCTCCGGAACGGCGAACTGCATGCGGAAGGCCAGCTCGTAGTTCCTCATGCGCCCCAGCAGGTCGCTGTTGGAGGGATGGGACTGCAACAGCTTCCGGTTGAGCCGGTTGAGCAGGCCGATGTTGGCCTCCTGGCGCTGCGGCGTCACCCCTTGCGGGGGTTCCAGATCCACGATCGGCACTCCCTCGGAACTCAACAGGGTTCCCTGGCACTCGGCCGGCAGGTAGCCGTTGGAGTAGTTGACGGCTCCTCCCTCGATTCCCCGGCGCTTGTCCGGCAAGACCACGAAGGCCGGCAGATTCTGGTTCTCGGTGCCCAGTCCGTAGACCGCCCAGGACCCCAGGGAAGGGCTCCCCGGAATGGGAAGTCCGGTGTTCATCAGGAAGCTGCCCACCGGGTGGCTGCTGGAATTAGTGTGGAGGGACCTGACCACGGCGATGTCATCCACGCAGGTGGACAGGTGAGGAAAGATCTCCGAGACTTCGGTGCCGCACTTGCCGTGCCTGGCGAACTTGAAGGGACTCCCCACGTAGAGGCGCTTTTCCAGGCTGCCGTAAATGCGGGTCACCGGCGTGCCGTGGTAGCGGGCCAGCGCCGGCTTGGGGTCGAAGGTGTCCATCTGGCTGGGCGCGCCGAACATGAAGAGAAAGATGCAGGACTTGGCCTTGCCCGGCAGGTGGGGAGGCTTGGGGGCCAGCGGGTTGCCGGCGGTCCTGGAAGCGGCCAGCAGGCCGTCCTTGTAAAGCATCGAGGACAGCGCCACCGATCCCAGACCCTTGCCGAGACGATAGACGAACTCCCGCCGTCCCAGTCCCGGATCGCTTGCGGCCGGCACGGGCTCCACGTCGCTGCAGAGCTGAACTCCGTTCCTTCGCAGGAGCCATTGGCCCTTGCCGATTCCAGAGGATTGCCTGTCGTGTTTCATGGTTTGCGAACGCCTTTTATTCCAGATAGATGAATTCGTTCATGTTCAGCAGCACCAGGCAGAGCTCCTGCAAGGTCCCCTGCTGTCCTTTCAGTCCCGAGGTTGCCGCGGAGGAATCGCTCAGCGCCGCCGGGGTCAGGGAGAGCTGGCGCGGCGCCGGCTGCAGGAAAGCCAGACAATCCACCGCTTCCGAGGGGTCCGGGTCCCGCTGCAAGGCCAGCTGGAAGGCTCGCTTGACCTGCAGGGCCACATCCGCTCCAACCTCTTTTCGAATGCGGTCCGCCATGGCCCCGGCCTGCTGGTGGGCGAAGGCTCCGTTGAACAGCGAGAAGACCTGGCTGGTGACGGTGGTGACGTTTCGGACGGCGCATCGCTCGGAGGTGTTGGGCCCGTCGAAGACGGTCATCATCGGAAGCTGGAAGGACCGCATCTGCAACATGTAGATGCTGCGCCGGTTCCGGTCTTCCTGGGGAGAGGGCTCCCACCAGGTCCGGGAGCGCTTCTGCCACTCATCCTCGGCGGCCGGAAGGTAGGGCGGTCCGCCCATCACCGGGTTCAGGTTGCCGCTTACGGCCAGCAGGCTGTCCCGGATGACCTCGGCCTCGGCCCGAATGGGGCTGCGCTTCCATAGCAGCTGATTGCTTGGGTCAAGCTCCTCGAAAGCCGCGTTTTCCGGGTTTTCGACCGACTGGCGATAGACGCTCGACTGCAGGATCAGCCGATGCATCTCCTTGACGCTCCAGCCCTCCTCCACGAACTGCCAGGCGAGCCAGTCGAGAAGATCCTGATGGAGAGTACCGCTGCCGTTCCTGCCGAAATCGCTGGCCGTCCTCACCAGACCCTGGCCGAAATGGTGCTGCCAGATGCGGTTGACCATGACCCGGGCCGTCAAGGGGTTGTCCCGGCTGGCGATCCACTCCGCCAGCAGCTTGCGGCGGCTCAGCCCCAGCCCGTCCAGGTTGGCCGGTTCGGAATGGCCGGTGACCGCGCTCAGGAACCCCGGTTTGACCTCCTCACCCCTGAGCTTGAGATTGCCTCCCTTCAGAATATAGGTGGCCACCGTGCTTCTCAAGGGGGCGTCGGAGGTCAGGTAGGCCATCGCCTTGTAATAGTCGGGGCTGCTGGGATTGGCGAAGCGGGCGGTCTGGCGTGTAATCAGAGCCAGCCGATCCTTTTCCTCCCGGGTGTAGAAGTCCCCCTTGGCGAAGGGCATCCGCTTGAGATCGGGGACCACCCAATCCTTGAGGTCCTGGGGACTCATCAAGGTGTAGTGCGGCGCTTCCCGCTTCTTGAGGCCGGCCCTGAATTCTTCCGCAGCCTTCTTGCGCTCGGAGAGCACCTTGTCCCAGGCTTCGGACTTTCGCTTCCACCAGTCGGGCTGCTGGAGTGGGGTTTCGTACTGGGTGAAATTCAAGTCCTTGGCGCTGAATGTCAGTGGAGCGAAGAAGGCTTCCAGACGGTAGTAGTCGCGGGTGGGAATGGGATCGTACTTGTGGTCGTGGCAGCGGGCGCATCCCAGCGTGACCCCCAAAAAGGTTTCTCCGGTGGTATCCACGACGTCGATCAGGACGTCCCGCCGGCCCTCGGCGGCGCTGCGCTCCACCCGCACTCCCAGCGTCAGGAACGAGGCCCCGATTTTCCCCTCGTCTCCATAGGCCCGGAAGGCATCGCCCGCCACCTGCTCCTTGATGAAGCGGTCGTAGGGGCGATCCTGGTTGAAGGCCCGGATGACGTAGTCGCGGTAGCGCCACATGTGGGCGCGCGGGTATTCCAGCCCGCCGCCGCGGGTATCGGCATAGCGCACAAGGTCCAGCCAGTGGCGTCCCCAGCGCTCGCCGTAGCGGGAGTCGGCCAGCAGTCGCTCGACAGCCCGGGAGTAGGCCTCGGGCGATGCATCCTCGAGGAAGCGGTCCATGTCCTCCGGAGTCGGAGGCAGCCCGATCAATCCGAAATAGAGCCGCCGCAGCAACGCCCTGCGGGAAGCACCGGGCGCCGGCCGCAGTCCTTTCTTCTCCAATCGGGCCAGGATGAAGGCGTCGATGGGGTTGGCCACCCAATCCTGCCGTTTGACCTGCGGAACCTCCGGCTCCTTCAACTCGGTCCAGGGCCAGCCGGGTTTGTCCTCCTGCTTTCCCCCGGCTTCTTCGGTGACCGCCATCCCGTCGATCCAGCGGGCAAGGAGATCGATTTCCTCCGCCGACAGGGCATTGCCGCCCAACGGCATGGCCGGCTGCCTCTTCCCCCTTAGGCGAAGCATCAGCGGGCTGGCCGCGCTGTTTCCGGCAATGACGGCCGGTCCGTCCAGAGCGCCGCCCTTCAGCAGAGAATCCACCGTTTCCACGACCAGGCCGCTGCGGTGAGACTGCGAACTGTGGCAACTGCCGCAGTTGCTCTCCAGAATGGGCCGGATTTCCTGCTCGAACCCGGGAGCGGCATCGGTCGGGTTGGAGGCGCCCAGACCGCTTCCGTTCAGAGCCAGGCTGAACAGGCCCAAGCCTATCCAGGCCAGGACAGACCTTGACCGGCGGCGGCATGCTGCGCCGGACCATCGCAGGCAGGTCGAGCCGCGAAGTGTTGGTGCGCTGGAAACCACCCCGATACCCCCCTTTTGGGCTAACTTTGGGAACATTGCAATGTGCCATATTGCCCCGTGGATGTCAAGCGAAACGGGGAAAGGACAAGCACGCACCGGAAGGGGTGCCGGGGCATTGGAGGGCATGAGAGGCAGACAGGCCACAATGGCTTGACCTGCCTCCCCAAACGCGCCAAACTACCCTCTTTTGGTGAGCAGACACCAGGTCAGGAAACAGTTCCGGACGGCAGCCGCCCCAGACTGCAAACGGGGTGCGCGCCGCCGGAGTTCATCTCCCCTGCCTGGAGCACCCCACAACACCCACTGGAGGGAACGGCATGAACCCAAAACGGGCACAGTTGCTGTCTGACGGATACGTGATTCTGCGCCAGGTCGTTCCGCCCGGGCAACTGGATCGTTTGCGAAACGATATCGAGACGGTGGTGGCTCGTCAGAGGGCGGGAGACCCCGAATGGGACAGGACTCCCCAACCGCGGGCTTCCATCGTCGACCAGGTGGACGCCTCCACCATTGGCGCCTTCGAGTTCCTGTTGCACCCCAACACTCATGGAGTCAGCGCCGAGGTGCTCGACTGCCCGACGGAGGCGGTGGCCTCCAACCAGGCCCTGGTTATCTGCAATCCCGAGTTTACGCCGGAAGCCCCCCCGCGGCCGGGACAGCACTGGGGAACCGATCCCCGCAACTGGCACCGTGACGTGCGGCCCGATCGGGATGGACCGCTGAGCGCGCACATCGAGGATCAACTGGCCAACGGTCCGGCCTACGTGCAGTGGAACATCGCCCTTTACGAGGACCACATCCTCTACGTGGTCCCGGGCAGCCACCGCCGGCTGAGCACCGAGTTAGAGTCGTCCCACCTGCAGGGGGAGCGGGGCACCACCAGTCCGGTTCCGGAGAGTATCCCCGTGGAACTGGGGCCTGGCGACGGCGTGGTCTACAACAACCTGATGCTGCACTGGGGCAGCAAGTACGGCCCCGAGAAGAAGCGTCGCACCGTCCACCTGGGCTATCGCTCCTTCGGCCGCATCTTCCCTCGCCAGCAATGCAACCTGCCGATGGGATTCTGGAACCGGTTCGCGGAGGGGACCCCGCAGCGTCGGGTGGCTGAACACTGGTTTGGGCTCTTTCAATCCGAGTTTGCGACCCTCGAGGAAACGTTCCGCGCGGCCCTGTCGGGGGACGGAGAGGCGTTTCATGCCGGACTGAGCCGCCTGCATCCACCCGAGAAAGGACGGCGGACCTGCCTGATCCTGTTGGCCAAACAGGTGCTGGCCCTCCACCAGCAGAAAGGCTTGCCGGGCGGTAACGGCTCCGGCCAGTCGGTTTACGATTGGCAGCTTCAGGAACTGGCTTCGCGTTTCACCGACCGGGAACTGGAACGCTTGTGGCGGCGTTTCCAGCCCATCGACGAGTCCCTGCGAAGCGGCGCCTCCAGGCACGTCTCCGGTTTCCTGGGTCCGACGACCGACTACGAGTTCGAGAAGGTGCCGGCGGGGATGACGGCCGAGGGGATTTGCGCCGAGGTTCTGGGTCAGCCGCAACGGCTCTTTCATTCCGGCTCAACGCCGCTTCCCGCCTGAAACCAACTTTTATCGAGGGAAGATTCGAAACTGAAGCTGGTGTTCCGTCCCAATCGGGCGCAACACTGAAGGAGGATGTTCCATGACCACTCGACGCGCGTTCCTCAAGCAACTTGGCGCCGTCTCGGCGGTCTCGCCGCTGATGGCGAGTACGCTGCCGGCCCGGCCGTCTCCTCGGGAAGAGGACGAAATGGCCCGGACGCTCAAGGAGTTCGAGCCTCGGGGCTGGAAGCGGCACATGCTCATACAGGGAGACGGCAAGGGAGGCTGGGTGATTCGGAAGGCCGAGATCAATTTCCATCACTACACCCCTCCGGGCCGCCGCCCCCATCCCCTTCAGGGACAGGGAATCTGGGCCTTCGGAGTGGTTGAGATGGACAACGGCGAGTTGGCCCTGCTGGCCAGTTGGGACACCGACAATGACCAGACCCACGGGACTGACGTTACCTGTGAGGACTTCAAGGGACCCATTGCCTGCGAGAAGCTGATGATCGCCTTCAGCCGGGACAAAGGGGAAACCTGGACCAACTTCCGCCGCATCGAGAGAGGCGAGGGGCGTCCGGTGCAGTTGACCTACCTGGGCAAGGGGAACCTGACGTTCCAGACAGACCGGGTCAAACCCATCCTGCAGTACTTCAGCAGCGACTATGGGCGGACCTGGGAAACCAACGAGTTGCCGCCAAGCTCGGACGGGAAGCTCTTCTCACCCTGCGACAGCAACAACCTGGTGGATCGCGATGGGGAGGGCAACGCCGTCCGACTCGCCCAGATCGGCTACCAGTGGCCGGCGGAGCCTTCCATTGGAATGGTGCGCTGGTCCGAGGACGGTGGGCGGACCTGGGGCAAGGAGGTCGCGCCCCCCCAGTGGCAGTGGCCGGTGGAATATCGCGGAAAAACCTACACCCTGGCCACCAACGAAGGCTCCCTGGTTCGGGCCGCCAACGGCTGGCTGGTGGCGGCTCTCAGGACCGATCTTCACCCTCGCATCCGGCCCCTCAAAAACGGGGGTCTGGCGGGTACGGTCGTGTCCATCTCCAAGGATGAGGGACTCACCTGGTCACCGATCAAGGTGCTCTTCGAATCCGGCCGCCACCACCCTCACCTGCTGCGATTGCCCAACGGCGACATCGTCATGACGGTCATCCTGAGACAGGACGTGGAGAACGGCAAGCTGGTCAGCTACCGCCGCGGCTGCGAGGCGGTGATCAGCCGCGACAACGGCCAGAGCTGGGACGTGGCCCACCGCTACATCCTGGACGACTTCGAGTATTCCAACGGCCTTCCCCTGAGCACGGCCACCGGCCACCTCTACTCCACCCTGCTGGAAGACGGCCACATCCTCACCTGCTACGGGCACTACCCCTCCAAGGGCGCCTGCCTGGTTCGCTGGAAGCCGACCGAGGCCTGAGGCCAACCGATCAGGATTGCCGGTGCAGGGGTAGCCTGTGATAATGCGGAAGGATGGGTTGGGTGCGAGTGAAGAAGATTAAACGGCAGAGCGACCTGCCAAGCCACAGGATAGATTCTTGGCGAAAGACGGGCTTTGCGAGAGTCCCGGCCATCGCTCACCCCATCCGACTCCTCTTTGCCGCTGCCATAGTGGTCGGCGCCTTCTGCTCAGCCTTCGTCTTCGGCCAGGCCAAGGACCCCCTGGACTCCTCGAAGGTGCTGAAGCTGACCACCTTCGCGACCCATTCTTCAGCCTCCTCGCCGGAAGCCGCCATCGACCTGACCCACCCACGGGACGGATGCGGGAGAATCTTCGTCAGCACCAACGAGGGCAGGATCCATGCCTTCTCCTCCCGCGGAAATACCCTCGAAACCTTCCTGGAT
>VXMN01000334.1 GCA_009841055.1 Acidobacteriota bacterium | reverse complement strand
CCGCCCCGGGGGGGGCTGTTCCTGGGGGGGGGGGGTGTTTTTTTTGGGGGGCCGGGGGGGGGGGGGCCGCCGCCCCCCCCGCTCCCGGGTGGGCTGCATTCCGTGACGTCGTTGCAGCAAATGCAGGATGGCTTTCAGGGAAGGGTCAGGAGGGGGGAAATCTAGGCGTCGATAGCTTGTGCCTCCAGCTTGTCCAGGATCAACTGGCCCATCTCGCGCGTGCCCACCGAGCGGCCGCCCGCGGCCATCAGGTCGGCGGTCCGGTATCCCTCGTCCAGCACCGAAGCAATCGCCGTCTCGATAGCTGCCGCTTCCCGCTGCAAGCCGAAGGAGTACTTGAGCATCATGGCCGTGGAGGCGATCATGGCGATCGGATTGGCCAGGTCCCTGCCGGCAATGTCGGGGGCCGTGCCGTGGACGGGTTCGTAGAGACCGTTTCGGCCACCCAGGCTGGCCGAGGGCAACATGCCAATGGAGCCTGTCAGCATGGAGGCTTCGTCGCTGAGGATGTCCCCGAACATGTTGGTGGTGACGATGACATCGAACTGCCCGGGGTCGGCAATCAACTGCATGGCGCAGTTGTCGACCAGCATGTGGTTGAGTGAAATGTCGGGGAAACTCCTGCTCACCTCCGCAACCACCCGGCGCCACAACTGCGACGATTCCAGGACGTTGGCCTTGTCGACCGAAGTCAGCCGGCCTCGCCTCTTGCCGGCAGCCTCGAAAGCAACCCTGGCGATCCGCTCGATCTCGGAGGTTCGATAGATCAGGGTATTGATTCCAACTTCCTGTCCGTTGCTTTTGGAGATGCCGCGGGGCTGACCGAAATAGATACCGCCCGTCAGTTCTCGCACGATCAACAGATCCACTCCCTTGACGATCTCGGGTTTCAGGCTGGAGGCGCCCGCCAGCGTGGGATAGACATGGGCCGGTCTGAGGTTGGCAAAGAGCCCCAAGCCGGCTCGCAGTCCCAGAATTCCCTTTTCCGGCTTGAGCTCGGGAGGATTGTCATCCCATTGGGGACCGCCCACGGCCCCCAGCAGGACGGCATGGCTCCGCTTGCAGAGTTCCAGGGTGGATTCGGGCAGGGGGACGCCGGTGGCATCCAGAGCGCTGCCTCCGGCCAGGGCTTCTTCCGTGCGAATGCAGTGGCCGTACCGAGCTGCGATTTTCTCGGTCACCAGCAAGGCCTGGGCCATGACCTCCTTCCCGATCCCGTCACCCGCGATTACCGCGACCCGCTTCTCCCCCCTGGATCCCATGGATTTCCCCTACCGCTTTCCTTTTGATGAATTTTACGCCTGGGGCACCGGGTGCTTTTGCTTGGCCTGTTTCCGGGCCGCCGCCGATTCCCTGGCATGGATGGTCTTGTTGACGGCGTTGAGATAGGCTCGGGCGCTGGCGTCCACCAGGTCGGAGCTGGCCGCCTTGCCGGTAAAGTGCTGGTCTTCGAAATGTACGTGCACGAAGACTTCGCCCACGGCGTCCTTGCCGCTGCTGACGGAACGCACGGAATAGTCCAGGAGCCTGCCGGGCACGCCGGTGATCTGGTCGATGGCCCTGTAGGTGGCCTCGACGGGTCCGCAGCCTAAAGCGGTGTCCACGAAGAACTCGTTGTCCTTGCTCAGCTTTACCGTCGCCGAAGCCAACACCTGGTTGCCGCCCGTGGCATGGACATACTTCAGGTGGTAACGCTCGGGGATCATTCGTATGCCGTCGTGAATGATGGCCAGCAGGTCCTCGTCATAGATGTTTTTCTTCTTGTCCGCCAGCTTGGTGAAGAGCATGTAGGCGCGGTCCAGTTCCTTCTTGTCCAGGGTGTAGCCCAGGTCCATGTAGCGCTTGGAAAGCGCATGGCGCCCCGAGTGCTTGCCCAGCACCAGGTTGCTGGTGGGAACCCCCACCGACTGCGGAGTCATGATCTCGTAGGTCAGGGCCTGCTTGAGCACCCCGTCCTGGTGGATGCCCGCCTCGTGGGCAAAGGCGTTCTTGCCCACCACCGCCTTGTTGGCCTGGACCATCATTCCCGTCAGGTTGGATAGCAGGTGGCTGGTCTTGTAGATCTGCTCTGCCTGAATGCCGGTGCTGAAACCCAGGTGCTCGCGGCGAACCCGCAACGCCATCACGATCTCTTCCAGGGAGGCGTTGCCGGCCCTTTCGCCGATCCCGTTGATGGTGCACTCCACTTGCCGGGCGCCGGCCCGAATGGCGGCCAGCGAATTGGCCACCGCCAACCCCAGGTCGTTGTGGCAATGGCAGCTCAGGCGCGCCCGGTCGATATTGGGCACCTTTTCCCGCAGCACGTTGAAAATCCGCCCGAACTCTTCCGGGACGCAATATCCCACGGTATCGGGGATGTTGATGATGGTGGCCCCTTCCGAGATTGCCGCCTCCACAACCTGGCAGAGGTAATCCAGGTCGCTGCGCCCCGCGTCCTCGGCAGAAAACTCCACCTCGTCACAGAGCGACCTGGCCAACCGGACCGCATTGACCGTGTCCTCCAGGACTTGCTCTCGGGAACGCTTTAGCTTGAACTTCAGGTGAATGTCGGAGGTGGCGATGAATGTGTGAATTCTCGGCTTGGCGGCAATGTCCAGAGCCTCCCAGCACCGGCGAATGTCCTTTTCCATGGCCCGGGCCAGTCCGGCCACCGTCACCGATCGGATTTCCCTGGCGATCTGGCGCACCGACTCGAAGTCGCCATCGGAGGCGATGGGAAACCCTGCTTCCATCACATCCACCCGGAGGGCTTCCAACTGGTGAGCCAGCTTCAGCTTCTCCTCCAGGTTCATGCTGCAACCGGGAGACTGTTCCCCGTCCCTCAAGGTCGTGTCGAAGATATGAATGGTGTCTTCCATCGGTTTCCCCCTGGTCCTGCTCACCTGCCGAAGCCGCAAGGCGCGAGCTCCGCTCAAAGGGTTCAGGCCTCAACCTGAATAGATCTGTTACCACATAGTTTGAGCTCAGTAGCCAGAACATTCAAGAAAAAGGAAACATCGGTCACGATTCCGATGGCCTGCTTGCTTCCCCGATTGCCCAGCTTGAGGGGAGTGGCTTCGTTGATATCAACGCACACGGTCTTGACGCTGCTCTTCAGGACATTGCCCACGGCGATGCTGTGCAGCGTCGAGGCCAGCATCAACACCACCGCGACTCCCTCCAGGGCATCGATGTACTCCCGTTGCGCCTCGACGCAATCGGTAACCACGTCCACCAGCGGGCCGTCATCCCGAATGGACCCGGCCAGGACGGTCCGAATGCCCCGCTTGACGCACTCGTACATCAGGCCCGAAGTCAGAACTCCCTTCTCGACCGCGCTCTCGATACCTCCTGCCCGATTGATCTCGTTGATGGCCCAAATGTGGTTGCGATGTCCTCCGTCCACGGCCTTGCCGCTCTCCTGGTGAATTCCCAGCGAGGTGTTCAGAAAGGCCTTTTCGATATCGTGAGCGGCAAAGGCGTTGCCGGTGAGCACCACGTCCACGTAGCCCATCCGGATCACCTCCTTCAGGTAGCCGTCCGCTCCTGAATGGATCACCGCCGGGCCCGGGACAATGGCGATCCGGTCTCCCGCCCTCTTGGCCGCGTCGATCTCCCGGGCGATCTGGGAAATCAGTATTCCCTTGTTGATTTCGGCGCTGGCGTCGTTCGACATGAAGTCGAACACCGAGTACTCTCGGCTCCGTTCCTGGGGCTTGACTCGAATCCCCTGGCGTCCGACGACAATCCGGTCTCCCCCCTTCACCCCGCTGATCTTCTTGGTGATGGCCTGTTCACCCGTCCAGACGATGACGGCATCCATCTTCTGGTTGACGACCGGCTGCCATTCCCCCCGGACCTTGATGAAGGTGTCGAAGTTGGTGGTGGAATAGAACTCGCGGGGCAGGATGCCGTCCTGTTCAGCCGGGACCAGGCGGCAATCCTCCCGATCGATGATGGCCCCGAAATCCTCCAGGGCGGCCAGGATGTCCTGCAACTGCTGCTGGCTCCGGCCCTTCACCATGAGCCAGGCCCGGGAGGTTTCCTGGTTGTTCCTTCCGATCTCGAAGCGCAGGACTTCGAACTGGCCCTCCATTTCGACGATCTTGTCGAAGGCGTACTTGAGTATTCCCGAATCGATCAGGTGGCCTTCGATCTCGATTTCTTCCTGCACCTGAACCATGGATAGTCCCCAACAGTGGATAGTGGCTAGTGGTCAGTGGCTAGTTGACTGGATCGATGCAAAATGCCCGCAATTGATCTCGTCCTAGTCCCCCAAAAGAGTACGACTAACCCGCAGGCTCCTGCCTGCTCCGAAACCCTTCACTAACCACTGACCACTGATCACTGACCACTGATCACCGACCACTGCCTCATCCGTCCGCCTTGTTCATCCAGCTCATCATGTCCCTCAAGCCCTTGCCCACCTGCTCGATGGGGTGCTCGGCCTCCCGGCGTCGATTGGCGTTCATGGAAGCCCTTCCCGACTGGTTCTCGAGGATGAATTCCCGGGCAAAATTACCGTTGCAGACATTTTCCAGGATTTCTTGCATGGATTCCCGCACGTGCTTATCGACGATCTGGGGCCCCCGGGTGTAGTCGCCGTACTCGGCGGTGTCGCTGATGGAATAGCGCATGTAGGACAAGCCGCCTTGATACATGAGGTCCACGATTAGCTTCATCTCGTGAAGACATTCAAAATAAGCCACTTCCGGTTGGTATCCGGCTTTGATCAGCGTCTCGAATCCGGCTTTGACCAAGGCGGAAGTGCCGCCGCAGAGGACGGCCTGCTCACCGAAGAGATCGGTCTCGGTCTCTTCCTTGAAAGTGGTCTCGATCACGCCTGCCCGGGCCGCGCCGATTCCCTTGGCGTAGGCCAGCGCCACGTCGAGGGCATGGCCGGAAGCGTCCTGCTCGATGGCAACCAGGGCCGGAACGCCTGCTCCCTCCTGGTAGACCTGCCGGACCATGTGTCCGGGGCCCTTGGGCGCGATCATGGAGACATCCACCTCCGCCGACGGCACCACTTGACTGAAGTGAATGTTGAAACCGTGGCTGAACATCAGGGTTTTTCCCGCCGACATGTGCGGCTTGATGGAGTCCTCGAACACCGCTCGCTGCGTCTGGTCGGGAACCAGGATCATGACCACCTGGGATTGGGCCGAAGCCTCTTCCACCGTGGCCACCTGGAGGCCTTCGCCCTCGGCCTTGGCCCAGGAGCGGCTCCCCTCGTAGAGTCCGACCACAACTTCCAATCCGCTGTCTCTGAGATTCAGGGCATGGGCATGTCCCTGACTGCCGTAGCCGATAATGGCAATTTTCTTTTCCTTCAGGTGAGCCAGATCTGCATCTTCATCGTGATAAACTTTCGCCATTGACGCGTCCTCGCTTGGATATGGATTGGGTCCGAATACTGCTTTCGGGGTTCTCGATTGCCTGCATGGGGCAGCCCCGGTTCCGGCCCATGGATGCTGCCCATGTTACACCAAGCCATCGCTTGCCTTCAAAAAACTAGGCTCATGGGATTGAACGCACGGGCCTGGCATAAATGGCAGTATCGGCAAGACCGAAAGGGCGAAGAAACCCACTGACGACTCAGGTACCCCCTTGCAACCCTTCACCCTCTCTCTGCTGGCCACCCTTCCCATCGTTGCGGTAGCGCTACTGCTGGTGATGCTGCGGTGGCCCGCCCGACGGGCCATGCCCATCGCCTACCTGGTGACCGCCGCTCTGGGCCTGCTGGTCTGGCAAGTACCGGCTCGACAGGTGGCCGCCGCCTCCATCAATGGCCTGGTGGTTGCCGCCACCCTGCTCTACATCATCTTTGGAGCCATCCTTCTGCTCAACACCCTCCGGCAGAGCGGCGCCATTCACGCCATCCGCGGCGGTTTCACCAACGTAACCCCCGATCGACGGATTCAGGTGGTGATCATCGCCTGGTTGTTCGGCAGCTTCATCGAAGGGGCCGCCGGCTTCGGGACACCGGCAGCCATCGCCGTCCCTCTGCTGGTGGGACTGGGGTTCCCGGCCATGGGTGCGGTCATGGCCGGGATGATCATTCAGAGCACGCCCGTCTCTTTCGGGGCCGTGGGAACCCCCATCCTGATCGGGGTCAACAGCGGGCTTGCCGCCGATGCCTCCATCCAGGCCTTCGCCCTGCAGGCCGGATTTGCCGACTGGAACGAATTCCTCTCCGAAATCGGCTTCCGGGTGGCGCTGCTCCACACCGCGGCCGGCACCCTGGTTCCCCTGTTCGTGGTGGCGCTGATGACCCGCTTTTTCGGCAAGAACCGATCCTGGGCAGAGGGACTGCAAGTATGGCCCTTTGCCCTGATGGCCGCCTTCGCCATGACCCTGCCCTATCTGCTGGTGGCCAGGTTTCTGGGCCCCGAGTTTCCCTCGCTGTTCGGCGGGCTCATCGGCCTGGCTCTGGTGATCTTTGCCGCCAAGAGAGGCATTTTCATGCCGCGGCACCAGGATCGATGGGATTTCGATGCGCCGGAACGCTGGCCCGGCCACTGGACCGGATCGGTTCGTCTGAAGGAGGAGCCTCCGGCTCTACCAATGGGCCTGTTGAGAGCCTGGACGCCCTATCTTCTGGTAGGCCTGCTACTGGTACTCACCCGGCTGGGATTTCTTCCTTTTCAGGAATGGATTCGAGCCTGGACCATTTCCTTCCCGCACATCCTGGACACAGGGATCTCGGCCCGCGTGCAGCCCCTCTATCTGCCTGGAAGCATATTCCTGTTGGTATCGATCCTGACCTGCTGGGCACATCGGTTGAGTCTCACCCGATTCCGGGAGGTCTGGGTCCAATCGGCCAGGACCACCGCGGCCGCCTCGGTCGCTCTCATCTTCACTGTCCCCATGGTGCAGGTATTCATCAACTCCGACGGGGGAGCGGCCGGCTACGACAAGATGCCCATCGTGCTGGCTGCCGGCGTGGCCGCCCTGGCCCAGACCGCCTGGCCGATATTCGCCCCCTTCATTGGAGGCCTGGGGGCTTTCGTGGCCGGCAGCAACACCGTCAGCAACATGATGTTCTCCCTGTTCCAGTTTGGGGTCGGGCAACGCATCGGGGCGGATCCGGTATGGATGGTGGCCCTGCAAGCGGTGGGCGGAGCCGCCGGCAACATGATCTGCGTTCACAACGTGGTAGCGGCTTCGGCGGTGGCCGGGCTGGTCGGCAAGGAAGGCGCCATCATTCGCCTGACGCTGATTCCCTTCACCACCTATGCCCTGCTGGCGGGTGCTTTGGGTTATGCGATCGTGTGGCATTCCCGGCAAGGCTGGCTGAATCCGGGAACGTTCATCGCCCTGTTGATTGCGGGGGGCGTCGTGTGGCTGATCGCTACGAGCAGGCGCGAAGGCCGATAGGATTACATCCTGCCAGAGCTTTTTCTTTTCTGCTTTTCCTCCCTCTTGCAAGGTACCAACATATTTGTTGCCAATAAAACTGTTGGCAGTATAATAGTTGGCAAGCGAAATTTTTGCCAGGAGGGCACGTGCTCAAGAAGACCGTTGGGAACTGGGTAGATGACGATCGATTCTTTGACCGCGAGAGCGACATCGCGGCATTGCGCGAACATGTCTCCGAGGGGACACACACGCTCCTTGTCGCTCAGAGACGCATGGGAAAGACGAGCCTTGTCCGCGAACTGCTGCGCAGGCTGAACGACACTCCGGGCGTCAAGACGGCCTTCATTGATCTGGAAGACGCCCGCGATCCAGCGGACGCCATCGTGCAGATTTCACTGGCGTCACGGCATCTCCAGTCAATCCCGCGGAGGGCCGGAGGGCTTAAGGATTCTGTCTTAAGGAGATTCAGAAACGTTCAACTGGCCGCTCAACATGAGGAAATGCGCTTTCAGTTGCGGGCGGACATCAACAGCGGCAACTGGAAGCTCAAGGGCGACCGGCTTCTGCGGGACCTCACCAGGGGAGACCGAAAGGTCGTACTCGCGATCGACGAGTTGTCAATTCTCGTCAACAGGATTCTCAAGCAGAGGAACTACGGGGTGCCGCCGGAGAATATCGAGGCGGCGGCTGAATTCCTCTCCTGGCTACGACGAAATGCCCAAGCGCATCGGGGCCAGCTCTGCCTGATCGTCTCGGGCAGCGTCGGGATCGCCCCGATCCTGAAGCAAGCGGGGCTGAGCGCGGCCATGAACGTATTCTCCGCCTACGAACTGAAACCTTGGAGTGAGTCGACGGCGTCGGATTGCCTGGGTGAGCTGGCCGAAAACTACGGAGTCCAACTCCCCGTAGCCGTTCGTGAGGCAGTGTGCCGGCGCTTGCGTTTCTGCATCCCCCACCACGTTCAACAGTTCTTCGACGCACTGCACCGGCAACTGAGAATCGCAGGACGTAAGGAAGCTACACTCAATGACGCTGATATCGCTTACCGTGAGGACATGCTCGCGGTGCGTGGGCAGATTGACATGGACCACTATGAGCAACGGCTCAAGATGGTGCTTGGGACCGATGGCTACAGGGTGGCCCTCGAACTCCTGGCGCAGGCTGCGTCGGAGGGATTTCTACACCCGGCATCAATCGACAAGTACAAGTCGAAGCTGGAAATTTCGCAGGACGGCGGCGCGGCTGCGGTCCCGTACGTGTTGGAAGTCTTGGTGCAGGACGGATACTTCACCAGGAAGGGAGACGAATTCCGATTCGCGTCGGGTCTGCTGGAAGACTGGCAGCGCTCCCGAAAGGGCCTTTCGGTCGCCCCCCTCACGGCAATCTAACGTCCCGGTAGTGAGGTCCGGATGGCGAGAAAAATCAAGAAATACAATCCAGGATTCCTGACTGACCAGGAACTGGTGGACTCCTTCTGCGTAAGAACCGGCGAATTTGGCCTCCTGGTCGAGACACTGCGCGAGAGCACCGGGAACTCGAACCCGCATGCAATCGTGATCGGACCGCGGGGCTCGGGCAAGACTACATTACTGCTGCGCGTCGCTGCCGAGGTGCGGAGGGACCCGGCCCTGCAAGCGGCCTGGTTCCCGGTAGTCTTCCCCGAAGAGAGCTACGGAGTTTCCACTTGCGGCGAGTTCTGGCTGCAGTGTCTGTTCAATCTCGCCCAGCATGCTCCCAGGGGCACAGACGCGCCCGACCTGAATCGCACATATGAGGAACTGAGTGCCGTCCAGGATGACCGCATCCTGGGAGACTTGGCTCTGGCGGCGATTTTGGACTTTGCCACCACCCAAGGCAAGCGGCTCGTGCTGCTTATCGAGAACCTGAACAGCCTGTTCAACGAAATTGGTGACGCCACGGTGGGTTGGGAACTACGCAAGACACTGCAGTGCGAGCCTCGGATCTTCCTGCTGGGCAGCGCCACGAGCCGCTTCTCGGAAATTGACAACGCGGACAAGGCGCTCTACGACCTCTTTCAGGTGCACACTCTGAAGCGGCTGGACACGGAAGCCTGCGCGACCCTTTGGAGGAGTGTCTCGGAAAGGGATATTGCTCCGGGAACCATCCGCTCGCTTGAAATCCTTACCGGCGGGAATCCCCGCTTGCTGTCGATCGTCGCCGCGTTCGGCTCCCGGCTCTCCTTCCGCGAGTTGATGGACGACCTCCTGGACCTGGTCGACGATCACACCGAGTACTTCCGGAGCCATCTAGAGGCACTGGGAGCGCAGGAGCGACGGGTGTACCTGGCGCTGGCCACCCTTTGGCAGCCCTCCACGGCCAGCCAGGTCTCAGCCATCGCCCGACTATCGGCCAGCCATTGCAGCGCGCTGTTGAAACGCCTCGTCGATCGCGGAGAGGTCATTCGCTCTGGAGGGATACCCCGGCGGAGAGAGTATTACCTGGCCGAGCGCATGTACAACATCTACCACCTGCTGCGAAGCGGCCGAGGAACGAATCAGGTGGTCGAGGCGCTTGTCCGCTTCATGACTGCATTTTACTCGCAGCCGGAACTCGTCAACATCTTTCAGGGGATCACTGCAGAAGCTTCGTCTGCCAAAGGGACGACGCGGGAGATGCTGGATAGAGTTCTGAAGCTGTTGCCCACCGCTACCAGCCCGGCGGGAGAAGCCGAAGGATTCCAGGCAGCTTTCGGGCTACAAGCCGCGACATCGCGCGTAGGAGTCAAGGAGCGGCCCGCGGGGGGCTCTGATTTCCGCGAATCCAGGGCAAGCGAGTTGGCTGCAGAGGTGAAGGACCTGCTCCGCAGCCAGGAGTACGAACAAGTGATTGCCGCCTGCAACGAGATTAACGCCCTGCTGCGCGGCGTCGGCAC
>VXMN01000296.1:3073-10289 GCA_009841055.1 Acidobacteriota bacterium | reverse complement strand
TCGAGGAAAGGCAGCAGCAGGGCGCCGGCGGCTCCCAGCAAAAGAAGGACCCAGACCGACTGCTTCAGGACCCAAGGCCAATAGCCGCTCATGCCGCATCCATCCGGAGGCACCAGCCGCGCGCCGAGAGAGGGGTTGGCTTGGCAGGGAGGAACTCTATTGCGTGTACCCCAGGCTCTTCAGGATTTCTTCGTCCCGCTCGGCGCGCTTCATGTCGGCCTCGGTCAGGTCCGTAGCCTTGAACCAAATCTCCAGAGAGGAGGTCTCTTCGGCGAATCGATCGTTCTCGGAACTGATCGAAAGGGGATCCAACTCATGGAGGTCGCTGGCCAGATCGTAAATGAGAAGCGACTTCTCCCGGGGGGTCCAAACGGACTTGGTCGGGCCGTTCAGCCAACCCAGGCGCAGTGGCAGCTTGGGGTAACGCAGCCAGGCCCAGGAAAAGGAGAGCCAGGAGGGGGTCCAGCCTTTCTTGCCGGCAAAGGTCAGGAACCGCACGGGATGTTCCTGAAGGGAACTTCCGTTTTGAATGGCCCCTGCCAGGCTTCTTCCCACGAAGTTGGCCGGAATGGGGGGCTGGCGTTGGGAGAGCCCCGAAAGCTCAAGAATCGTGGGGGTCACGTCCAGCAGGCTGACCGGGGTGTCGATAACTTTCCCGGGCTTGATATGGCCAGGGTACCGGACAATCAGAGGGACCCTCAGAATGGAGTCGTAGAGGTGGCGTCCGTGGCCGACGTAGTCGTGCTCTCCCAGGCTTTCCCCATGGTCGGATGTCAGGACCAGTAGCGTCGAGTCCGTGACTCCCGCCTTGTCCAGAGCCCGCAGCAGCAGACCCAGGTGGTAATCGACATAGCCGATTTCCGAGTCATAGCGGCGGATGCGATCCGTCATGGCGGCGCTGACTTCGGGAGGGGGTGTGGTTGCATGCCCGTTGGTCGCCGGGTCGGCGAAACGCTTTCTCAGATGGTAGGGGGCATGCGGATCGAAGTAATGCACCCAAAGGAAGAAGGGCTCCACCCGCTGATCTTCGAGCCAGGAAATGGCCCGCGGCGTGACGTCTTCCGCGAAGCGGCTGGAGCTCAGGAACTGATAGCTCCGCTTCATGTCCTGGTCGTAGACCTGAAACCAATGGGAAAAGCCTGTCAAGTGGGAAACCAGTGGCCAGGCGCTGACGAATGCCGCGTTGAAATAGCCGAAGCGACGCAGGATCTGGGGCAGGTACAGCCACTTGGAGTCCTTGGGGATGGGGACGCCGTTGATGCGCACGCCGTGCTCTTGGGGATATCGGCTGGAAAAGAGCGAAACGTGCGAAGGACCGGTCAGAGGGATAGTACAGTAGGCGTGCTCGAAGCGGACACCCTGGGCAGCCAGAGCGTCCATGTTGGGACTGGTCTTGCGGTGGTAGCCGTAACAGGAAAGATGGTCGGCCCGCAGGGTATCGATGGTGACCAGCAGGATGTTGGGCGGATCGGTCGCCTCGGAACGGTGCTGGCCTGCGGCCGGCACTGCCGCAATCAGCAGTGCGGCCAGACAGCCAAGGGCTGTTGAATTCATGGCAACGTGCTGGACCGGAAAAAGCAGCCCCTCGCGGCGGAAACGGCAGAGCCTGCCTATCCCTGAGGATCAGCGGCTATTGTACGACAGAACCGTCACCCCGCCGCCGGAAAGTTTCGCGATTGGGGATGGGTCCGCAACGAGCGAGATTATTTCACCGATGGCCGGACACGTCGCCTCTCAATCCAGGAAGGGGCGCGAAGGAACACGAAACTCGAAGAAAACGGTTTCAATCGCGAGGAGGACGACACTCGGTGATCGCGTCGCTTGACACCGGCATATCGAGAGTCTGACAATCCTCAATGCGTTGTCTTGACGGTTCGTGGTGTATTGCGGGTGTCTGCCGCCGTGCCTCTGGTGCAGCAGAAGCCTGACCCTCGGGAAAGGGGCAAGCGTGGAGGGGTTCTGGATCCGGTGAGAATAGGCGGGGCTGCCTGTGGCTGAATGAAGGGTGGGCGCGCGGGCTAAGGTCTTGCCAATCTGACGTAGATAGGACGGACTCGTACCGGAACAATCGGGGGTGCAGATGCAAGAAAGCGAACAGGGCGACTTGCGGATGACGCCGCAGGCCATGCGGCGACTGGCAGCCAGGGCAGCGGAAATACTCGTCGACCGCATCAACGGACTGCAGGAAGCGAAAACCTGGGACGGGGAGTTCCGTGACGGGCTGGAGGAACAGTTGGGCGGCTCGCCGCCCGAAGGCGCCCGGCCCGCGGAGGAGGTTCTGGAGCAAGCGGCGCGGGAGGTGCTCCCGTTCGCGGCGCGTTTGGATCATCCCCGGTTTTTCGGTTTCGTGCCCTCCTCCCCCACCTGGCCGGGCGTGCTCGCGGACTTTCTCTCCGCCGGCTTCAACATCAACTCGTGCACGTGGCTCGTGTCGAGCGGGACCAGCCAGTTGGAACTCGTCGTCGTGGACTGGATGCGCGGCTGGATCGGCTATCCGGAGACTGCCGGCGGGCTGCTGACGAGCGGCGGCTCGGCGGCGAGTGTCGAAGCGCTGGTAGCGGCGCGGGAAGCGGCGGGACATCCGGACCTGCCCGCCGTCTATATGAGCGATCAGAGCCACAGCGCCTTGAAGCGGGCCGCGGTGATCGCCGGAGTGCGTCGCGAAAACATCCGCCTGGTCCGCTCCGGCGATGACTTCCGCATGGACATGGCTGAACTGAGCCGGCTGGTGGCCGAGGACCGAGCCAAGGGGCTGCGGCCCCTGGCGGTGTGCGCCAACGCCGGCAGCGCCAGCACGGGCTCGATCGACCCGCTGGGGGCGATGGCCGATTTTTGCGAGCGGGAAGGCGTCTGGCTGCACGTGGATGCCGCCTACGGAGGATTCGTCCTGGTGACGGACGACGGCAAGGAACTGCTCGATGGTATCGAGAGGGCGGACTCCGTCGGGATGGACGCGCACAAGTGGTTCTTCCAACCCTACGAGGCCGGTGCGCTCATGGTGAAGAACGTGCAGCACCTCGAGAAGGCATTCGCGATCGGACACGATGTTCTGCAAGACACCGTGTGGGGAGCCAACCACCCGAACTTTGCGGACCGGGGCCAGCAACTGAGTCGGACGGCGCGGGCACTGAAGATCTGGATGTCCGTGCAGACCTTCGGGATGGTCAGTTTTCGCGCGGCGGTCCAAAACGGGCTGGATCTGGCGCACCGCGCCAAGGAGTACGTCGAGTCCTGTCCGGTGCTGGAATTGATGGCGCCCGTGTCACTCGGGGTCGTGTGCTTCAGGGTGAACCCCGCCGCCGGTGGCCGCGACGAGGAAACCCTGGAGGAGATCAATCGGAAGGTGCTGGTGCGTGTGTTCTGGGACGAACTGGCGTTCTTCTCGTCAACCTCGCTGAAGGGGGCATTCTCGCTACGGATATGCATCCTGAATCACACAACCACCTGGGAGGACGTGCGCAAGACGCTGGATGCGGTGGTTCGGCTCGGACAGGATGTATTGGCGGAAGAATGAGAAGGTTTCGGGACGCAGCAATGACGGACACGCGTGTTGGCCGCCCGGACGAGTCCGGCTGAGACGCCCACTTCCCTCGAACTCAACTCCTGCCTTCGTGCGTCGTGGCGCCGGCGAAGCGCCCCATCGGCCCCGGTTGAAACGGGTTTCGATTTGTGTATGATCTTGGGACGCCGCCGGCAGGGCTGCACGGCAGCGGCAGATTGCGAATTTTCCTCAAGCCGTATAGGAGGTCCTGATGGATGTTTCCTGGAAAAAATACATGCAGGTGGGATTGGTTCATTTCATGGCCTTTCCCGAGGTGCTGACCGGGGAGGGTCCGGTTCTGGAGACCCTGGAGTCGGTCGTGACGGACGATTTTTTCGACGTCATTGAAATCACCACCATACGGGATCTCGAGGTTCGAAAGACGGCTCGGGAGATGTTGGAATCCAGCAAGATCGTGGTCACCTACGGTAGCCAACCGGTGCAGTTGGTCAACAAGCTGGATCTCAACAGCCTGGATACCGGCAACCGTCAGGCTGCGATCGACCGCTGTCTTGCCTGCGTGGATGAAGCCGTGGAGATGGGTTGCCGGGGGGTTGCCTTTCTGAGCGGCCCCCACCCGGGCGAGGAGAAGCGTCGGATCGCCACCGACCTGCTGGTGGATTCTTTCGACAGAATCTGCTCCCATGCCGCCTCGCAAAGCGACCTCAAGGTGGTCGTGGAGACTTTCGATTTCGACATCGACAAGAAGGCCCTGATCGGTCCCAACGCCGAGGCGGCGAGCTTTTCGGAACGCGTGAGGCAAGAACACGACAATTTCGGCCTTATGCTGGACCTGAGCCATTTGCCCCTGCAAAGAGAAACGACCCGGCACGCACTCAACGCGGCCAAGGATCACCTGGTCCACGCCCACATGGGGAATTGCGTCATGCGGGACACCGCTCATCCGGCCTATGGCGACCAGCATCCGCGCTTCGGCATTGCCGGAGGAGAAAACAATGTGCCGGAGGTGGTGGAATACATCAGAACCCTGATTGAAATCGGATATCTCGTGAAAGACCAGCCACGCATCCTGAGCTTTGAGGTCAAGCCCATGGCCGGGGAGAGCAGCCCGATCGTGCTGGCCAACGCCAAGCGAACCCTGCGAGAGGCCTGGGAACTGGTGTAAGCTGTCCCTCAACCGCCCCCCGAATCCCAATCCGTCGCCAAACCCTCAGTCAAGGCTTTGTATACGGAGAGCCACCCATGCCGCTGCTTGAGATGCAGGCCATCACCAAGCAGTTCCCGGGAGTATTGGCGCTCGACAAGGCCAATCTGTCGGTGGAGGCGGGAGAGTGCCACGCCCTGGTGGGGGAGAACGGCGCCGGGAAGTCGACCCTGATGAAGATCCTGTCCGGCGCCTACCATCCCGATGGCGGCCGGATCCGGTTCGGCGGCCGATTCCACCAGGTGGACTCACCCATCGTGGCCCGGAATCTGGGCATCACCATGATCCACCAGGAGTTGAACCTGCTCCAGGGGATGACGGTGGCCGAAAACATCTTCCTGGGCCATGAAATGGCGCGGGGCCCCCTGGGATGGCTGGACCGGGAGGCGATGGAACGCCGCTCGGAAGAGCTGCTGGCCAGCTTTGGGCAGGCAATGAGCGGCCGCATTCCGGTAAGGAGCCTGAGCCTGGCCCAGCAGCAGATGGTGGAAATCGCCAAGGCATTGTCGGTGCGGTCCCGCCTCATCATCATGGATGAGCCTTCCGCCATCCTAACCGAACGCGAACTGTCCGAACTTTTCGGGCTGATCGGTCGCCTCAAGGAGCAAGGAGTATCGGTGATCTATATCTCCCACCGGCTGGAGGAAATCTTCAATGTGTGCGATCGCACGACCGTAATGCGGGACGGGCGCACCATTGCCACCCGGCCGACCTCGGAGCTGGACCGGGAGGAAGTGATCCGCCTGATGGTGGGCCGCGAGCTCAAGTCGTCGGTCCGGCGGGCCGCTTCCAACCCGGGTGCGGAAGTGCTCCGTCTGGAGGGGATCGGACAGGCGGGGAAACTGGAAGACATCGACCTCAGGCTTTGCCGGGGCGAGATCGTGGGACTGACAGGCCTGGTAGGAGCCGGACGGACCGAGTTGGCCAGAGTCCTGTTCGGTGTCGAGCCACCCGATCGAGGACGCATGGTCCTGGAGGGGAAGCCGATCCGGCCGCAATCGCCTCGCCAGGCCATCGACCTCGGAATCGGCCTGCTGACCGAGGACCGAAAGTCTCAAGGCCTGGTGCTCGGCATGCGTGTGCGGGAAAACACCACTCTGTCGAGGTTGAGCAGGCTGATCCGTTGGGGCCTGGTGGACTCGTTTCGGGAAAGAGAAAGCGTGCAGGATTTTATCAGGCAGTTGGCCATCAAGACTCCCTCGACCGAAGAGCAGGTACGCAATTTGAGCGGCGGGACCCAACAGAAGGTGGTGTTGAGCAAGTGGCTCTTCACCCGGAGTCGCATTCTGATTTTCGATGAGCCCACACGCGGCATCGACGTCGGCGCCAAGGAGGAAATCTACCGGCTGATGCTTCGACTGGTCGGTCAGGGCATCGCCATTCTCATGATCTCCTCCGAGCTTCCCGAGGTGCTCAGGCTGTGTGACCGAATTCTCGTGATGCATGCCGGCCGCATTGCCGGAGAACTGACCCAGGCAGAGGCCGATCAGGAAAAAATCATGGCTCTGGCGATGGGAGTCCACCCGCCGGCGGGGCGGATCTTACAAACATGAAGCGCTTTGCCATCGGTGTCGACCTGGGAGGGACCAACCTGAAGCTGGGAGCCATCGCGGAAGGCGGCGACCTGCTGGAACACCTGGAACTGGCGGCGGATGCGAGACGAGGCCCGGAAGTTGTGGTGGGACGCATGTGCCGGGCCATCCTGGAACTGCGGGACCGCTGGGTTGACCGCTACGCTCTGGCCGGGATCGGCGTGGCGGTGGCCGGCATCATGAAGCTGCCCCTGGGTTCGGTGATTGCAGCTCCCAACTTGCCCGGCTGGGCCGGGTTTAATGTCCGCGACCGGATACGCCGGGAATTGGATGCTCCCTTCACCCTGGAAAACGACGCCAATGCCGCCGCCCTGGGAGAGAAGTGGATGGGGGTGGCCAGGGATATGAACCACCTGGCCTTTCTTACCCTGGGGACCGGCATTGGCGGTGGATTGGTCCTGAATGGCCGGATATGGCACGGAGCCAAGGGGATGGCCGCCGAGTTGGGCCATATCAACATTCGACCGGAAGGGCGCTTGTGCAACTGCGGCAACCGGGGTTGCCTGGAAGCTTATGCATCGGCCACGGCCGTAGTCCGGTGCGCGACCGAACTGGTGGACTCAGGTCGGGCCAGCCCGAAACTGGAGCGGTTGGTCCGAGGTGAGGCGCCGCTTACCGCCGATCGGGTTTACGGGCTGGCCCGGCAAGGCGACGAAACCGCCGCCTTGCCATTTCAGGAAATGGGGGCGGCCCTGGGTATCGGTATCGCCAGCTTCATTCACATCTTCGACCTGGAGGCGGTGGTGCTGGGAGGCGGCGCCATCGAGGCCTGGGACGCATTTCAGAAGCCGATGTTCGCGGAAGCGAGGCGGCGTTCCTTCGTGCAGCGGGCGGATCCGCGGCCGATTCTCAGATCCGGTCTGGGCAGTCGGGCCGGAATCTACGGCGCGGCCTGCCTGGGATTGCAAGGCGGTCATC
>VXMN01000296.1:0-3063 GCA_009841055.1 Acidobacteriota bacterium | reverse complement strand
GTCATCGATCGGAGGAGTAGTCACGCCGCACTTTCTCTCGCCATCGCGAAAATAAGGGCGCCTGCCTTGCTTGACAGTCTTTTGTGAAAAATGGTACAAAGCGCCCTGTTTTGGCCCGATAGCCTCCTGGTGGATGATCGATGACGGCTATTGATTCGATCAGCGCGTTGAGCAATTTGCTGGCCTTTCAACCAACGGTTGCAAGTCTCCGGCGCAAGCCACGGCAGCCTGCCATAGAGCATGACAATCGCCTCCGACGCAGCTTCCGAAAACTATCCGCTAACCACTTTTCACTAATCACTTCCAGAAAGGTAGTCGCCGATGTCCTTTAACGGGGTGGAGATCCCCAAAGAGGGATCGAAAATCGAGTTGATACAGGGACAACTGAAGGTTCCGTCCAATCCAATCATTCCCTTTATCGAGGGCGATGGGACCGGCCGCGATATCTGGAAAGCCGCGGTGCGGGTCTTCGATGCGGCCGTGGAAAAAGCCTTTGCCGGAGATCGGAAAGTTTGCTGGTACGAGATCTTCGCCGGGGAAAAGGCCCATGGCAAGTTTGGGGAGTGGCTACCCAAAGACACCCTGGATGCGATCAGGACCTTTCGGGTGGCCATCAAAGGACCCCTGACCACCCCGGTCGGCGGAGGTATTCGAAGCCTGAACGTCACCCTTCGCCAAGTGTTGAATCTCTATGCCTGCGTACGTCCGGTGAAGTACTTTGCCGGCGTGCCGTCTCCGGTCAGGGCACCCGAGAAGATGAACGTGGTGATCTTCCGGGAGAATACCGAAGATGTCTATGCCGGCATCGAGTGGCAGCAGGGCAGCCCGGAAGCGGCCAGGTTCATCGAGTTTCTGGGCGAGAACCTGGGAAAGAAGATCAGGGGCGATTCGGGCATCGGCGTCAAACCCATCTCCATCACGGGGACCCGCAACCTGGTCCGCCGCGCCATCGGCTATGCCGTCAGGCACGGGCGCAAGGTGGTGACCCTTGTCCACAAAGGCAACATCATGAAGTTTACCGAAGGGGCCTTCCGGGATTGGGGCTACCAACTGGCCCGGGAGGAGTTTCCTGTGGAAACCATCGCCGAAGACGAGGTCTGGAGCAAGCATGGAGGAACGGTTCCCGAGGGGAAGATCATGATCAACGATCGCATCGCCGACTCCATGTTCCAGCAGGTGCTCACCCGTTCAGCCGAGTATGACGTTCTGGCTACGCCCAACCTCAACGGCGACTACCTGTCGGACGCCTGCGCCGCTCAGGTCGGAGGACTGGGGATTGCTCCCGGGGCCAACATCGGCGACGAATACGGGGTTTTCGAGGCGACCCACGGGACGGCTCCCAAATATGCCGACCGGGACGTGATCAACCCCGGGTCGGTCATTCTGTCGGGGTCCATGATGTTCGAGCACCTGGGCTGGACGGAGGTTTCGGAACTGATCGAGGGGGCGTTTGGCCAGACCATCCAGCAGAAGAAGGTCACCTATGACCTGGAACGGCTCATGAGCGGGGCCACCAAGTGCAGGACCAGCGAGTTTGCCGACGCCATTATCCAAAACATGGGGTAACCCCTTCCCGCCAGGGCTTTATGCGGGGACCGGCCGTCGCAACGGGGAAGGGAACTGCGAAGTCCCGGAACGACAGCGGCCGTGGAATCGAGAGGAGCGATATCGATGAGAAGAAAAGTGACGATTGTGGGTTCGGGGAATGTCGGCGCCACCGCCGCTCATTGGATCGTCGACAAGGAGCTGGCGGACGTGGTGCTGATCGACATCATCGAGGGTGTACCCCAGGGGAAGGCTCTGGATCTGCTGCAATCGGGACCTGTGGAAGGATTCGACTCCCACCTGGTGGGAACCAACGACTACAAGGACTCGGCCGGCTCGGACATCGTCGTCATCACCGCCGGACTGCCTCGCAAACCTGGAATGAGCCGGGACGACCTTCTGATGAAGAACTATGAAATCGTCAAGGGGGTCACCGAACAGGTAGTCAAGTACTCCCCCCAGTGCATCCTGATCGTGGTCAGCAATCCGCTGGATGCCATGGTGCAAACCGCCTACAGAGTCTCCGGCTTCCCCAGGAACCGGGTAATAGGCATGGCGGGTATTCTGGATTCGGCGCGGTTCAGGACCTTCATCGCCCAGGAACTGTCGGTATCGGTGGAGAATGTCCACGCCTTTGTGCTGGGTGGACATGGCGACACCATGGTGCCGATGCCGCGCTACTCGACCGTGGCCGGAATCCCCATTACCGAGCTCCTGCCCCAGGAGAGAATCGACGCCCTGGTCGAGCGAACCGCCAATGGGGGGGCTGAAATCGTGGGTCTGCTCAAGACCGGGAGCGCCTACTATGCTCCTTCCGCCGCCGTGACGGAAATGGTGGAGGCCATCTTCAAGGACAAACGCAAGATTCTACCCTGCGCGGCTTTTCTGGAAGGGGAATATGGCGTGGATGGGCTTTTCGTTGGCGTTCCGGTGAAGCTCGGTCGTAACGGAATCGAGGAGATCGTCCAAATCGATCTCCGGCCGGAGGAAGATGCGGCATTGAAGAAATCGGCGGCCGCCGTCAAGGAACTGGTCGAGATCATCAAGGTATAGCCCTCCTGCCAACGACGCCGACCGGCCCCTCATCATTTCGGTGGCGGCAGATTCAGGCGAATGACCTCGTAGGTTTCCTCGCGGTCGAAGATCTTTCCCGGAAAGAGCCACGCGATCAGCACTCGCAGCAGCCCGAACGCCAATCCCACCACCAGGGTGATCCCGATCACTGCTCCCACATAGAGGAACACGCTCAGCATCATCCGTCCCACCGACAGGGGCTCGGCCTCGGGGTCCCAGCTCACCGAGGAGACATAGGAGACCTTGTCCAGGAAGGATGAGGCGATCTCCGGGTCGGTCGAATCCAGGACCATCACCACCAGTGGGCCTTCCCGCTTGTAGAAGACCTGCCAATCCGGGTGTTGCCGCATCAACTGCCGGTAGCCGCTCTGGAGATACTTGGCGGCCAGTTGCTGGGTGGGATAGATCATCAGGAGGATCCTGGCCGACCCGTTGCGCGCACGG
>VXMN01000192.1 GCA_009841055.1 Acidobacteriota bacterium | reverse complement strand
GGTCCTTCGTGTGTCTTCGTGGATAACTCTTTTTTTCTTTTGTTTCAGGTAAGCGTGCGAGGGGCTCCGCAAGCGCAGATGGACAAGCCCTGGCTGATCGAGGTGGAACAGGCTGGTAGCCGGTTTGTGGCGTTGGTAGGGAGGTGCCTGCAGGGGCCCTTGGTTGGCCGGCGGCCTTGGTATCAGGGGCCGGGAGGGTCCGGATTCAATTGGGCGTAGGGCCGGGCCCCCAGAGACTTCAGTTCCAGGGCCAGGCCGGCGGTCATGAGATAGACCTTGTTGGCGCGGGAGGCCGCAACCTGATTGACACGTCCCAAAGCGTCCCGGTAAGCGCGGCCCAGATCCGAAGAGGGCACGATGCCCTGGCCGACTTCGTTGCTGACCAGGATCCAGGTTGCCGGGGACTCTGCGATGAGGTCCATCAATTCCCGTGCGGCACCAGGGATCCGGCTGCCGTCTTCGGCCCGGGCGGGCTCGTCGAGCAGCAGGTTGCTGACCCAGAGGGTGAAGCAGTCCAGCAGGAAGGTGTCGTAGCGGTTCAGTAGCGGGCGAAGTGCGGCAACCAGATCGAGTGGCTCCTCCAGGGTGTCCCAGCCGGACGGGCGCCGCTCTCGATGGGCGGCGATGCGGCGCTTCATGTCTTCGTCTCGCGCCTCCGCCGTGGCCACGAACAGCACCCGCCGGCCCCGGTGAGCCAGTTTTTCGGCAAGGGCGCTCTTGCCCGAACGCGCGCCTCCAAGGATAAGAATGAGTTCATTTGTCAATGGCTCAACCCCGCAATCCTGTGGACAGCGTCCATGTCCAGGTGCCGGCTGACCAGGTCGGCCAGCCTGTCATATTCCTTCTCCATGTCCAGCACTGCCCCGGCTGGCATTGCGATGCCTTTTGCGGCCGCCAGGTGCAGCAGAAGGGTGCGGCGAAAGTCGTGGTTGTGGAACAAGCCGTGGAGGTAGGTTCCCAGGATCAGGCCCTCCGGGTCCAGAGCGCCTTCGGGGGCGTCGGCAGGCTTTCCGGAGCGTTCCCGAATTCGAAAGGGGCCGGAGCCGGATCCGGAGGTTCTCCCCATGTGGATTTCATAGCCCGAGATTGAACTGCCCTGGCTACCGGCCGTGAGGCCCCGTCCGGACACAATGTCCGCCTTCACCTGGCAGGTCGCCTTCTTGGACTCGAAAACGGTCTTGACGGGCAGCAGGCCCAAACCGTCCGTTTCAGGACAGTTGGATTCCACCCTCTCGGGGTCGAGGATACGTTGCCCCAGCATCTGATAGCCGCCGCACAGGCCTACCACAGGCTTTCCGGTTCTTCGGTGCGCCAGGACCGATCGGTCCAGACCCCTTTGCCGCATCCACTTCAGGTCGGCCACCGTCGTCTTGGACCCGGGAATGACGATCAGGTCGGGACAACCCATCCGGCCGGGATTGTCGACGTATCGAAGGCGAACGCCGGGCTCGCGGCGGAGCGGGTCGAAGTCGTCGAAGTTGGCGATGCGGGGCAGCCGGATCACGGCAATATCCAGAGGCGCCTCTGGTTCAGGCTGAGTCCCCTTAGGATCTTCCAACCCCACGGAATCCTCTTCAGGCAGGTTGACCTCGGTGAAATAGGGCAGCACGCCAGCGGTGGAAACCCCGGTGCGTTGCTTCAGTTCTTCCAATCCCGAGTCCAGCAGGGAAGGGTCTCCCCTGAACTTGTTGATGACGAAGGCTCGGATCAGGGCCCGTTCCTCCGGCTCCATCAGCGCCACCGTGCCCAACAGGGAAGCAAAGACGCCGCCCCGGTCAATGTCTCCCACCAGCATCACCGGCGCTTCGGCGTAACGCGCTACCCGCATGTTGACGATCTCCTGTTCCCGCAGGTTGATTTCGGCGGGACTGCCGGCGCCCTCCATGACGACGATGTCGTTGCACTCCCGGAGGGTGTCGAGCGATCGAGCGACCAGAGGCCACAGTTGCGGCGTCAGGTTCCCGTATTCTCTGGCCGAGGCCACGCACAGGGGCCTCCCCATCGCCACCACCTGAGAACGGATTCCATCCTGGGGCTTCAGTAGAACCGGGTTCATCTCGACCCGGGGAACCGCCCCCGCGGCATCGGCCTGAACCGCCTGGGCCCGGCTGAACTCACAGCCGTCCGGGGTCACGAAAGAGTTGAGCGACATGTTCTGCGCCTTGAAGGGAGCCACCCGCAGACCGTCCCTGGAGAAAATGCGGCACAGGGCCATGGTCAGAAGGGACTTGCCCGAGTGGGAGCCGGTGCCCTGGACCATCAGGACCTTGCCCATATGGCACTTCCTTCCCGCGGGAGAGGATCCGGGTCGGGATTTCGAGTCCGGCTTCTCCAGTATTCCATCACTCGCCGAGGGCGTCTCCCAGGTGGCTGGTGTCGTTGAGGAGGTCCACCACGGCACTGCCTTCGGCGAAGACACTGACCACGGAGAGGCCGGCATTGGCGAAGCGGAAATTCCACATTTTTTGAGCCGGCAGTTCCAGCAGGCGGGCGATCAGGGCTCGCAGCATGCCGCCGTGCGTGACCACCAGGAAGTTGCCGCCATCGTCGGTGGGGGACTCCCGCAGCCGGTCGACGACGGTTTCGGCGCGGGAGCAGAGCTGAAGATCGCTCTCGCCGCCGGGCGGCGCGAAGGAAGGGTCTGCGGCCATCAGCCAGTTGCGATACATGTCGGGATAACGCGCCTCCACTTCGCGGAAAGTCAGTCCCTCCCAGGCTCCGAAGTTCTTCTCCCGCAATTCCGGCATCTCTTGCAGGCGGACGTCGTTCCTTCCCGGCAGGATGCCGGCCGCCGTTTCCCTGCAGCGACGCAGATCGCTGCAACGAGCCTCCACGAAGGGGACCGACGCCAGGCGCAGGCCGAGACGCCGGGCCTGACGTTCTCCGGCTTCGTTCAGGGACGGGTCCGACTGCCCCTGGATTCGACCCTGGGCGTTCCACTCCGTTGCTCCGTGTCTGACCAGAAAGAATCTACTCATGGTTCTCCGAGATGGTCGCGGTCGCCAGTTTGAGCGCCCGGACCAACCGCCGGCTGTCCTCGATGGTCCGCACTCCCACTCTGATGTGCTCCGGCAATCCGAAGGACCCACAGTCCCGTACGCAGATCTTATATCGTTTCAGGAGTTCCAGGCGCAGGCGCGAGGCGTCGCCGACCCGGATCAGGAGAAAGTTGGCGGCGGAGGGCAGGCACTCCAGGCCCATTCGGCTGAGGGTACCTTCAAGAAAGTTCTTGCTGGCGCTCACCATTCGCCGGCCGCGTTCGACGTGGCGCGGATGGTCCAGAGCCACCAATCCGGCGGCCTGGGCCGCGGCGCTGACGCTCCAACTGTACTGGAACTTTCCCACCATTGCGACAACCGCCGGCGCAGCCAGCAGGTAGCCGAGACGCAGACCGGCAAGTCCGTAGTCCTTGGTCATGGATCGCAGCAGCACCACGTTCCCCATGCGAAGCAACGCCTGCGACCTCCAGCGCTTGTCCACGAATGACCGATAGGCCTCGTCCAGAACCAGCAGGCCGTGGCTGTCCATGACCTTGCCGATCTGCCGTACCTCGTCTTCCCCCAGGTATGTGCCGGTCGGATTGTTGGGGTTGCAGACAAAGACCAGAGATGGCTTGAGGACGGCGATACGGTTCAGGGCATCGGGCAGGTCCCAGCGGAATTCTGCCGCGCGGTGTGACGGAATGCACACGGGAGAAACCCCTCCCAGACGGCAGGCGGCAGCGTATTCCCCAAAGGTCGGGGTAAAGATGACCGCGGTTTCGCCAGGGCTCAGGAAGGCCCGCGCAATCAGGTGAATCAATTCCGTGGAGCCGTTGCCGACCAGGATGGCCTCCGGCTCAATGCCCAGATGCGAGCCGAGCGCCCGGCGGAGCTTCAGGCAGCTCCGATCGGGATAGGCGTCCGGCGACAGGCGCCTCAGGGCCGCCTTTATTCCAGGGCCAGCCCCAAGGGGGTTGATGCTGGCGCTGAAGTCCAGCACCTCTTCGGGGCACAAGCCCAGCGATTCCAGCTCCCGGGGGTTCAAGCCGCCGTGGATGGGGCCCGGTGGGGATTCCTCGAATTGGGCTCGCATGGGTGCTTCCACCAAAGAACCGTCCAATCCGGCGCCGGGGCAGCTTGCCGAGGCCTGCTCTATTGCCACCACAGAGCACGCAAGGCCGACAAACCGGTTACAACCGGCAGGGCGAGGCCGGCCGACGCGTACAGGACACGCAGCGATGCCCGGATGTCGGCGGAATCGGGATCGGGCAGGCCGTCGCCGATGCGGTAGTGGCCCGGTTTCGCCAGGGCGACGCCCAACAGTCCCGACATGGCGCTGATGGTCCAGCCGGCGTTGGGGCTCTCGGTGAGTCGCCGATCGCGTCCGACCATGCGCCACCCCCGGCCCGCCGAAAGCCCGGGCAGTACGCCGGCGCCCAGCATCAGGAGGGCGCTGAGACGCGCCGGGATCAGGTTGGCCAGGTCGTCCAGCCTCGCCGATGCCTTGCCCAGGTACTCATATCTGCCGTGGTAGCCGAGCATGCTGTCCAGCGTGTTCAGAGCACGGTAGGCCACCGCCCCCGGCAGTCCCAACAGGGCGAAGGCCAGCCAGGGTCCGATGCAACTGTCAGTCGTATTTTCGGCAACGGACTCGATGGCCGCCATGCTCACCTGGGCACTTGTCAGCGTCCTGGCCTCTCGACTGACCAGGCTTCTCAGACGGTGACGGGCTTCGGCGATCCTGCCGGATTCCAAGGCCTGCCGGGTGCTTCCGGCGGCTATTGCCAGGCCCTTGACCGCGAAGGTCGTCTTCAGCAGGAACGCTCCGCCGACGAGGTAGGGAAGCGGACCCAGGTGCCTGAGCCCGGCAGCGGCCAGCCAGGCCAGTCCGGCGAAGCCGATAGGCGCCAGAACGGCCAGGCCCAAACCGGTCAGGAACGCCGTCACGGGTCCTTTGTCCGGCGGAGTTCTCTTCTCAATCCATGAGGCCAGGGTTCCCATCCACACCACAGGGTGGAGCGACTTCGGCAACTCGCGGAATGCCAGGTCCAAAACCAGGGCCCCCAGCAGGACACCCGCCTCCAGAGACCACTCGCCCGCTGCCACCGGCACCTCCATTCCCGGCTACTCCAGGTAACCCGCCAGCGGTGAGCTCAAGGCCAGGGGAGAGGCCGTGGTCAGGACCGCGGCCACGATCAGGATCGATGCTTCGGCGGTCTCGTTGACGGCTCCGTAGATGTCTCCCGTAAGGCCGCCCAGAGCCCGCGCCGCCCAGTATCCGACCGCCCACGAGACAGCGCTGGCCAAGGCGAAAAGGAGCGCTCCGGTGGTTCCGCCCAGGCCGATGGCCACGGCCAGCGCAAGGCAGAAACCGCCGATGAGGGGCCGGCGGGCCCGGTTCCCGAAGAACGCCGTGCCCAGGCCCTCCCGCCTGATGTAGGGAAACAGCTCCATCACCAGCAGCATCCCCCAACGCGAAAGGCAGGGAAAGAGCAGCAGGACCGACTGCCGGCTGGTTTGAGGAAGGGCGGCCAGGGATGAGATCTTGAGGAGCAGTAGACTGGTCAGTCCCACCACGGCAAAGGCGCCTACATGGGTGTCCCTGAGTATTTCAAGCCGCCGCCGGCGCTCAAAGGCGCCCAGCAGCGCGTCGCAGGCATCCATGAAGCCGTCCAGATGCAGGGCTCGGGTCAGCAGGGCAAGAGCGGCAATCAGCAGGGCGCCGGCCAGAAGAGCCGGAAACTGGCGGTCAAGCGGCGCCGGGTCCGAAGTGAGTAGCGTAAATGTCGACTGCAGCAGCAGGTCCGTCCCCGCCAGCACCGATCCGAGCAGCAGCCCGACCAGCGGGAACCAGGTTCGAGCCGCAGTGAATTCCTCGGCCGCCTTCCCGGGCCCCAGGGGGAGTATCGTCAGAAACGCAATGGCTGACCGCAGGCCCTTCATTGGGGTCGGGACTCCCTGGCCGCCTCTTTGGGGTTGCGGACCGACACTCCGGCCTCGGAAAAGGTGGCCATCTCGCAAAGGCAGGTCGAGGCCGCTTCGATGATGGGCATGGCCAGCACGGCGCCGCTACCCTCGCCCAGGCGCATCCCCAGGTCCAGCAGCGGGGACAGCCCCAGGTGCGCCAGGACCGCCTGGTGACCCCGCTCATCCGACCGGTGGGAGGCAATCATGTAGTCTCGGGTGGCCGGGCACAACAGAAAGGCCAGAAGCGCTGCCGCTCCCGAGATGAAGCCGTCCAGAACCACGGCGCGCCGCATCGCCGACCCGCCCAAAACAACACCGGCCAGCACGCCGATCTCGAATCCACCCACCTTGGCCAGCACATCGAGGGGGTCTTCAGGGATCGGACGGTTCACAGTAAGAGCCCTCTGCACCACTTCCACCTTGTGCTCCAACTCCTCGGGCGTGCGTCCCGTGCCCCTGCCGGTGGTTTCCCGGGGGGATCGGCCGGTGACGGTGGCCGCGATGGCGCTGGCGGCCGTTGTGTTGCCGATGCCCATGTCGCCCGTGGCGATCAGGTCCGCTCCCGATCCTGCGGCCTCGACGGCGAGATTCACCCCTGCCGTGAGGCATTGTTCCGCCTTCCGGGCGGACATGGCGGGTCCCAGGGTGATGTCGTCCGTGCCGTGTCCGGCACTCAGACGGCGGAGATCGGGATGATCCTGGATTTCACCCGCCACCCCCGCGTCCACGATGATCTGTCGAACTCCCAGCAGCTTTGAAAGGGCGCTGACCGCCGCACCCCCCTCCAGAAAGTTCTGCACCATCTGCCCGGTGATCGCCTGGGGATAGCCGGTAACCCCCTGGGCGACCACCCCGTGGTCGGCTGCCGCCACGATGACGGCTCTGTTTCCGATCCGAGGCTTCTCGGTACCGAAGATCCCGGCCAGTTGAACCGACACCAACTCAAGGCGGCCCAGGCTGCCTGGAGGCTTGGTGAGACGGAGTTGTCTGGCCTCGGCGCGGCGCCGGGCCTCGGCGTCCGCGGGACCGATCCTGCGGATGGCTTGTTCGAGCGTGATCGGTTCCATTCGGGATTGGTGGAGCCTTGAAACTCTTCGATATTGCCGAGCCCGGCCAGGGACAGGGGTCAAAAGGAATACTCCAACCCGGCTGTTCCCGTGGCCCCGGGGTTCAGAAAACCGTTCTCATAGTATTGCCTGTCCAGCAGGTTGTCGACCCGGCCGAAGAACCGGAGACTGCGGAATTCCGAAAGTGGCAACCTGTAGCTCGCGCCCAGATCGACCTTGGTGATGGAGTCGAACCGAAATACCCGGCTGCTGAAGATGCTGGGGTCATAGATCGGCGCCAGGGTGCTGCTGGAGGTCACCCAGTCCAGGTTGACGAACAGATTCCGCCCCAGCCACTGGGTTGCCAGCAGGGACCACTGGTGGTCGGGAATCACATAGGATTTCAGAACGTTGCCGATCCGCGGCACCCGCTCGTCGGCGTTGGTGTAAGTGTAGGAAAACCGCAGATCCAACGCTCTGGAAGGACGGACGGTGGTGGTGACTTCCAGGCCACGGGCAAGGCCCCCCTGGCTGTTGCGGTAGCCGCCGAACCGACCGAAGGGGTCGGTGGCGGGGTTGATGCCTCCGGAAAAGTCGAACACGATGTTTTCCTGGATACGGGTGTAGAACCAGGTCAGCGAGGTTTGCACCCGGTTGCCGAGAAGAGCCTGGTCCAGACCGGCGTCAAAAGCGATGGCTCGATCGGGACGCAGCCTGGGATCTCCATAGGCCGAGTAGCCGAAACTGGAGAAGAAAGTCCCGAAGCGCTCGTAGAGGGAGGGCGACCGATAGCCGTTCCCGGCATGAGCGCGGAACTTTGTCCCGGTCCGGGCGACGAAATAGGCGATCGAACCGTCCCCGGTATAGGCGGTTGGCGGAGCGTCGAAGGTGAATCCCTGGTAGGGCGCCGTATCCAGTGGTTCCAGCAGAGGGGTCTGAAGCGAGAACATCTGGACTCTGAATGCGGCTGAGAGGTGAAGCCGCCCCTGCAACAGCCTGAGTTGGTCCTGAATGTGAAAGGCGTTGGTGTGCTGAGTGACGTCCGCCAGCGAATCGGGGGAGGGCTGAACCGGAATATTCCGGTTGATGAATCTTTCATTCTCGAACTCGTAGCCCGCATCGATGAAGTGATTGGTTCCCACTTGGAGATGGGTGCGGGCATTGACGGTCTGCACGCGCCCGCCGAAATCCGACCGTGTAGTGCCCAGAGGCTGAAAGCCCGCCCCCCCGGGGCCGTTGTGATGGATCCGATCGGTTCGCAGATTCTGATAGGAGAGACTGTATCCTGTCCGGGCTGTCGGCTGTTGGTTGAACAGGACCGCGCTGGAAAGGAAATCGGTCGCCATGCGAGCGTCGGGATCGTTGAGAGTGGGGATGAAGGTGGCCGATCCGAGTTCCAGTTGGGAAAGGGGTGTGCCGGCCTGGTGGAGCTCGACCAGGTCGGGAGCCAGCGGACGGGCCTGGACGATTCCGCTGGCCGTCAGGCCGGGTGCGCTGCTCGGCGACCGGTTGAGCTGCAGGAAGGTGTCGCCTCCGTAAAACCGTGCCGAGAGATTGGCTGTCGGAGAAACGTTCAGGTTCAGCCGCCCCTGGGCGGTGGTGTTACGGCTGGCATCGTCCCCGTCGACGCCTCTGGAGATGTTCCGATGGGCCAGTCCCGTGCTGTAGGTGAACCGGTCCTGCTTAAATCCTCCCGCCAGGCGGGCGCGGCCATGCAGCCGGCCCAGGGATCCCCCTTCGGTCAGGAGGCTTCCCCGGGTGCGCCCGCCCCCTTCCGCGCTCATCATGTTGACCACGCCGCCTATGGCGTGGCTTCCGTACAAGGAAGAGCCCGATCCCCGCAACACCTCCACCCGGTGGGTATCGGCAAGCAGGAGATGCGATACGAAGGAGGTGGCGTCTCCCTGGGGTGCGGCCGCGTCCCGGAAGCGCAGGCCGTCAATCAGAATCGAGGTGTTCTCGACCCGCAGGCCACGGGTTCGAATGGTCGTCTGGGCGCCGGGCGTCCCCAATTGCTGTATGCGCAAGCCGGGAATCGGCCTCAAGGCCTCGGCCAGGCTGGTTTCCCCCCGCTCTTGCATGTCCGTGCTATTGATGACCGTCAGAGCCTTCGATACCTCGTCGACCGACTGCGGTCTTCCGGAGGCCGTGACCACGACTTCCTCCCGGCGCACCGCCAATTGCAGGGCAATGTCCCGCACCAGGTCCTGACCGGCCTCGACTTGAAGACCGCTCAGGGACACGGGAGCAAAGCCCCGGGACTCGACCTCCAGGATGTATTCGCCCGGACGCAGCAGCCGAAAGCGAAATTCTCCCGAGGCATCGGTGGTGACTCTCAGGCGCAGGCCGCTGGACCGGTCATGGAGCGTGACCAGGGTGTCCGGCACAAGTGCTTTTTGGGGATCGGTGATGGTTCCGCTGATCGAGGCCGGCTCGACGGCCTCAGCGGTCAGGGTGGCACAGCAGGCGACGAGGCATAAAGCCAGCGTCAACTTTCCGGTTTTGCTCTGCATCTGGCAGGTCCTTTCTCCTCCCCCAAGGAGGTGTTCAGGAAGCTTCCCTGATCCGGTCTCCTGACTTGCGGCCGGAACGATCCTACTCTCCGTGCCTTCCCACCTTTCGGCAGTGGCGTTCAGACGGATTTCGTTGCCGCTTACAGTTGCTGGGGCAGTGGCGGATTCTCACCGCGCTTCCCGGAATGTTCAGGGCGCATCCAGTGGAAGATCGTCATTGGCCTGAGGTGCCAAGCGCGGATCTCAGGCCTTCATTGGTCGGCAAAGCTGCGGTTGAAATGCGGGTGGAAAAAAACCAGGATGGGCGGTGCGGAAAACCGGTGTGCATGTTCGACCCAGCCGCTCTCGTGCGCAGCGTGCCTCGTCAATCCCAAGGCAGGTCTCCTGACTGACAGCTGGAACGCCCGGCCGGCTGCCTTCCCATTGCCTCATGCAACAGTGGCCTGTTTCGCCGGCGAGCTCGCTGATCACAGTGGCGCGACCGTGCGGGAATTACACCCGCTTCCCTCTTGGCTCGGATTCGAGCACCTTGGGACCAATGGCGAAATCGTAGCAACGGCCCGAAAGAAGCGTCAAGAGTTTTCTCCGCTGACGCAGATCCGTGGTCGCGTCCAAGGATCAGGTGACACTGAACCCGTTTGGCGTTTGAAGCTCAATGGCCACAAAAGGCACAAAAAACACAAAAAGAACCATCTGATCGGCAAGTCTCGAAATCAAGAAGCTCGTTTTGTGACTTTTGTGTTTATTGTGGTGAATCAGTACTGTCCGGTTAAGCTTTCACGACCTTAGTGTAACAGCTTTAATTCC
>VXMN01000211.1 GCA_009841055.1 Acidobacteriota bacterium | reverse complement strand
CGCCGGGACAATCTCGGGAACGGGAGGCGCGGGCTTGACCTCCACGACCGTTGGCGGAGCGGATTCGGCAGGGGCGTCCGCCGGGGCCGTCTCGACCGTGGCCGGCTCTGCGGCCCCCTCGGTCTCGGCCGGGACTTCCGGAACCGGTGCGGGTTGGGGCTTCTCGGCGGCTTCGGCTTGGGTCGGTTTCTCTGCAGCGGCTGCCTTTGCCTTCTGCGTCTTCTTGCCGGAGAAATGGTCCTTGATGTCCTGGACGACCTCGGCCCCCACGAAACTGCTGGCAGAGACTTTCTTCATCCCCTCCTGCTTCAGGTAGGCGACGATTTCCTTGACCCCGACCTTGATCTCCGGCGCCAGTTTTAACAACCGGGTCTTTTCGCTCACAAAACCTCCGCGGGCAGTCGTTAGCTGCCCCCGATTCCCTCCTCATCGGGTCCAGGGCTGTTTTCGTCCGAGGCTGACCGCTCCGTTGAGTTCTCCGCCTCTGCGCCGTCGGCTTGCTCCGAGGAGGCTCCGGAAAGGTCCGAGGCCTGGAGCGATCCTTCGGCTTCCTCGGCCTGCGCCGCGGCTTCTCGGGCTTCGGCCTCCCTCCTGGCTCTTTCCTCTTCGGCCCTCTTTTCGGCTTCGGCCGCCCTTCTGGCTTCGACCGCTTCGGTATATTGAATGTAGTAGTCCTTCACCGAAGCGATAATCTTTTCGGCGCTCTTGGGGCCAACCCCCTTGATGTCGGTCAAATCCGCAATGGGTGTGTCAGCCAGTTCCTCGATGGTCTCGATACCGCTTTCCGTGAGCTTGGCCAGGATGCCCGGCGAAAGGGCCGGCAACTCGGAGAGCGGTGTCCTGGCCGACAGCAGAGCCATCTGATCTTCAATCTCGGCCCGCTTCTCCTCTTCGCTCTTGATATCGATCTTCCAACCCGTCAACTTTGCCGCCAAGCGCACGTTCTGGCCCTTTTTCCCGATAGCCAGTGACAACTGATCCGTTTCAACGATGACCTCCAGGTGCCTGTCCTCGGCGTCCAGGACGGAGGCGCGACTGATCTTGGCGGGGCTCAAGGCGTTCATCACGAAGTTGATGGTGTCTTCGGAGTAGGGGATTATGTCGATCTTCTCTCCGTGGAGCTCACGGATGATGGCCTGGACTCTCGACCCCTTCATGCCCACGCAGGCCCCCACCGGGTCGACGTCCTTGTCGCGAGAGGACACGGCGATCTTGGATCGCTCGCCCGTATCCCTGGCAGCGGCCCGGATGGTCACCGTCCCGTCGTAGATTTCCGGCACTTCCATTTCAAACAGCTTGGCCAGCAAGGCAGGGTCAATGCGGGAAACAATGACCTGGGGGCCTCTGGAGGGCTTCTCCACCTTGATGATGACCACGCGGATCCTGTCGCCCATGGTGAAGCTCTCCAGGCGCGATTGCTCCCGCCTGGGGAGTCGACCCTCCGCCGTTCCCAGGTCGACAATCACGTCGGGGCCCTCGGTGCGCTTCACCAGGCAGGTGACCACCTCGCCCAGCCGCTGGCTGTATTCTTCGAAGATGCTCTCCCGTTCCGCCTCGCGAACTTTCTGCAGAATCACCTGCTTGGCCGTCTGGGCGGCAATGCGACCCAGCACATCGGTGGGTTTCTCTATTTTCACTTCTCCATCGATCTCTGCGGTGGGATCGATTCGTCGAGCCGCGGAGAGGGAGATTTCGTGGGTGGGGTCGGTGACCGTCTCGACGATCTGCTTGACCGCGTGAACCTCGACCCGGCCCGTGTCCTTGTTGAAGGAGGAGGTCAATTCCTCGGTGGACTTGTAGTACTTGCGGGTGGCCACCAGAATCGCATCTTCCACGGCGCTGACCACGATCTCCGGATCGATCCCCTTTTCCTTGCTGAGAAGGTCGATGTGTTGGAAGAGCAAAGTGCTCATGAATGCTCCGTTGCTGCGCTCGGAAGTGTGGCAACACTGTTTCCGAGACAGAATACTAGAAGTCGAAATCCAGGTGGGCCTTGGCCACGACTTCCAATGGAATCAAAACCGGGGTTGCATCTCGCCGCTCCACGGCCACCCGGCTTCCCTTCATGCCGAGCAGCGTTCCACGGAAATGCCGCGAGCCTTCCACGGCCTCCGTGGTGGAGATTTTGACCACCCGGCCCGCAAAACGCTGGAACTCCCCCGGCGTCCGCAGCCGACGGGTCAGGCCCGGGGAGGATACCTCCAGCGTGTACCTCCCCGCGACGGCTTCCTCGACCTCGAGCAGCGGACCCACCAGGTGGCTGATTCGAGCGCAGTCGTCGTGGTCGATTCCTCCCGCCCGGTCAATGAAAATCCGCAGAACTCGCCGGCCCGGGGAACCCTTCAGCTCAACCTCGACGAGTTCGAAACCCTCGGCCCGGACCACTTCGTCGATCAGAGCCGTTGTTTTCTCTAGCGACAACAAGCCTCTCCCGCAAGCTGAAAGGCAACAAAAAAGTGGGCTTTCGCCCACTCGGGTCACGGATTTTATCTTGCGAACAGTCGGAAATCAACAAAATTCGATGCTGGCGTCTTGGTGTGCCAGTGGGTTGAATGATTCCTGTGAGGGGCCCGGCAGGCCTGAAGAACGCCCTCAAGCCGATGTCTGCTCGAGGTGCTGGTGCAGGTCGGCGCTGCTGGAAAGAATGTGGGCCTTCATGGCCTGGCGGGCCTGCTCGGCGCGGCCCGATTTCAGGGCCTCGAGGATGGCGCGGTGTTCCCGGATGGAGGATTGGGCTCGATGCCGGCCTTCGGGGCTGGAGGGGGGGGAGACCAGGCTCTCCTTGATCCAGGCCTGGAGATAGCCTCGGGTCATGCTGACAAGGTGGTACAAGATGGTGTTCTGGGTTGCCTGAGCCACCAGCAGGTGAAATTCCAGGTCGAATCGCAGGTACTGCTCCGGGTGGTCCACGGAGCTCTCCATGCCCTGAATCGTCGCCTGCATGGCTTCCAGGTTGGCCGGGGTGGCTTTGCGGGCAGCCGAGAAAGCGGTCTGGGTTTCCAGCATGAGCCGGGTTTGCAGAAGGTCCTCGACCTTCTTGGGATCCAGCAGAAGACCCCACTGCAGATTCCGCTCCAGGTATCGCTGGTTGTTGTGGGAGACGAAGGTTCCTTCCCCGACCCGTCCGTCCAGGATCCCCATCACGGCCAGCGATCGCAAGGCCTCGCGGAGCGTTGCCCGACCCACCCCGAAGCGCTTGCAAAGATCCTTCTCCGACGGAAGCCGCTCCCCGGGCTGGAGCACATTTCGAGAAATCAGATCGATGATCTGTTCGATGATCTTGTCGCTGAGTGAGGTCCGGCGAATGGGACTCACTTCCTGCAGGGGTTCGGGCCTGGCGGATTTGACGGTCATGGGCTCGGCAGCTGCGTCCGCGGTGCGTCCAACCTCCCTCCGGCAGTTCCCTGGAGGTGGGAAAAAGCTTTACTTGGGGGCCACCACTATATTACCTTATAATTGGGTTGTCAGACAACCTGTATATCAGGCTTGTTTCTTTGGGCGGGCTTTCAAGCGCGTTGCGGCTCTGCAGGCGCAGAGCCGGCGGATCGGATATGTCGGCCCGCCAAACCAGCGATGGAACCGAGGGGATTTTGTCATGGGTCTGACCGTCGATCTCGGAAGGCGGATTGAGCTGGTCCCGATGGACCCGCATTTTCACGACATTTCCATCGGCCTCTACAGGCGCGAGGGGGTGGCCGAATTGGAGGTGCTGGTGCACAGCTATAGCCGGCTGCAGGGCACCCGGGAGCGCCTGGAGTTCATTGCCGAGGCCATGACGGTTCTGGGTGGGATGGAAGCCCTTCCCGGAGAACCGCTGGTTCTGCGTTTTCCCTCGGGCAGCGATCTTCCGGTGGCCGCCAAAAGGGTTTTCCTGGAAGCCTGCAAGCGTCCCTCGGGCGAGGAGATCGTTCCCCGGCCCCTCACCATCTTCGACAAGAAATCGCAGAGCCAGGTTCAGGTGGCCAGCCTGGGAGAGGGCCTCTATGAGGTAACGCTGGAAGCTGAAGGGGAGCGGGCTGCCAGGCGGTCCGCTCATATCGCCGGCGGAATCGCCAAGCTCAGCGGGGCCGGGCTGGTGGGCGGACATCCGGCGCAGGTAGCCTTGCCCAATCGACAGTCCATTGACGCGCTGGTCGGTTTGCTGCTGGTTCGGGCTCTCAACGTCCGGGCCATCGTTCGCGAAGAGGAAGCGGCTGCTTCCCGCGGCGTCCTGTCCGCTCCCAGCGCCCAGAACAATTAGGCAGATTCTTTCATACAGGAGGGAAGTCCTATGGATAGCGGATCACAATCGGTTCCATCCATGAACGGGCGCGAGCGAGTCATGGCCGCGCTGCGGCGCGAGCCGGTGGATCGCACCCCCGTGTGCAACCCGACCTCCGTGGCAACGGTCGAGCTGATGGACCTCGTCGACGCTCCCTTTCCCGAAGCCAACCAGCAGGCGGAGCTCATGGCTCGCCTGGCGGCTACCGGATACACCGAACTGGGGTTCGATTGCATCATGCCGGTGTTTACCATCATTCAGGATTCGTCGGCTCTGGGGTGCAAGATCCAGTGGGAGCAAAAGGACAACTGGCCCACCGTGAAGATGCGGGAGCCCATTTGGGAGACTCCTGACGACATCAGGATTCCTCCCGATTTCCTGACCCATCGGGATACCCACTGTGTCCTGGAGGCCATCAGGATCCTCAAGAAGGAGTACGGCAACGAGGTGGCCATCATCGGCAAGACCATGGGGCCATGGTCGCTCGGCTACCACTGCATGGGGGTGGAGCCCTTCCTGCTGATGTCGCTGGACGATCCCGGGAAAACCAAGCTCTGCCTGGACAGAATGAAGGAGGCCACCATCCAGTTCGGCATCGCTCAGGTGGAGGCCGGAGCCGACGCCATCACGCTACCCGATCACGCCACCGGAGACCTGGTGAGCGGTGAATACTACAGGAGATACCTCCGTGAGCTGCACATCGAGTTCGCCGAAAAGATAAAGATCCCGATCATTCTGCACATCTGCGGAAAGACGATGGACCGGATGGAATACATCGCCCAGACCGGGATGGCCGCCTTCCACTACGACTCCAAGAACGAGCCGCGGGAGTCCGTTGACATCATGCAGAACCGCATCTCCCTGGTGGGAAACATCAACAATCCGGAGACGCTCTTTGCCAAGGGCCCTGAAGAGGTGCGCCAGGAGGTGGTCAAGAATCTGGACGCGGGGGTTCATATGGTGGGACCCGAGTGCGCCATCCCGCTGCAGACATCCATTGAGAACCTGAAAGAGATCCCGCTGGCGGTGAGGGACTGGACCCGGGAGCAGGCCGCCGGAAATTGAGGGCGGGTAGACGACCGAGAGGGAATCATGGCCAATATCGCAGACATTCAGAACGAGTTCATCCGCGAGGAGATCGAAGAGTTCATTGAACGCCCCGAGGAGATCGAGCGGACGGTCGGCGTCTTCGCCAAGGCGAGACCCGCCATGCAGGACATTGCCGCCGCCCTGATCGAGGGTGAGAACGACACCGTGGATCGGCTGACCGCCGCGGCTCTGGAGGACGGGATCGAGGCCCTCGAGATTATGGACGACGGCCTGATCGCGGGAATGGGCGTGGTGGGGATCAAGTTCCGCGAAAACTTCATCTTCGTGCCGGAGGTTCTGGCCTGTGCCCGGGCCATGAAAGCGGGAATGGTTCACATCGAGCCCATCCTTTCGGCTTCGGGGGTCGAGCCCCTGGGCAGGGTCATCATGGGGACGGTCAAGGGCGACCTCCACGACATCGGCAAGAACCTGTGCATCATGATGCTTCGCGGTGCGGGGTTCGTGGTGATTGACCTGGGCGTGGACACCTCGGCCGACGAGTTCATCGATGCCATCGAGGAGCACGAGGCCACGCTGATGGGGATGTCGGCCCTGTTGACCACCACCATGCCCAACATGGGAAAGACCATCGAAGCCTTTATCGACGCCGACCTGCGGGACGATGTCAAGATCATGGTGGGTGGGGCGCCGGTCACCCAGGAGTTTGCCGATGACATGGGCGCCGACGGGTACGGAAAGGATGCGCTGGCTTGCGTCGAGCTGGCCAAGAACCTGCTGAGCGCCGAAGTCGAAGCCTAGTAGTCCGCCATGCAGAAAATCGACAAGGCCGAATACGAAAAACGCCTGAAGCGGATCAGCGACCTGTTCTCGAGCATGGTGGTTCACGCCGATGAACTGTCCACCTACCGCTGCCCCTACAAGAACCGCCTGGATCAGTGTACGGCCAAGTTCGGGTGCCGCAACCAGCGGCGGCCCCCGGTCAAGGGCGACCTTCTGCTGTGCGGCGGAGACGACAAGCTGGACTACCGCAGCGCCTGGGAGACCCAGGCCGAGGACGGCGGTGAGCCCGGGTGTTGACCAGGTCCGGACCGTGTGCTCGAAGTGCATGTTCCAGCTCGGTGGCAGGGAGTTCAGATGGGCACCATTCGGCACAACGATCGAAGCCTCGAGCTGGAGGCGGGCAGGACGCTTTTCGACTACGCCGACGAGCTGCGTGTCCAGGTGCCCACCTCCTGCGGCAGGACCGGATCCTGCCATGAGTGCATTGTAGAAGTTCAGCAGGGGATGGAGGCGCTCTGTCCCCGCAGCCCCAGCGAATCCTTCCTGCACGACCCCTACCGATTGGCCTGCCAGTCCGCCGTGGTCGATGACAGCGGCGATATCGGTTTCACGCCGCTCCGGCGCAAACCCCAGATTCTCACCCGGGCGACACCGGTCAAGACAGCAAGGCTGGATCCGATGGTGGTCCGCCGGGGCGATGAAGTCGTCTACGACCAGCAGGTCGTCGACCGCTACCGGGGACATCTGTACGGGCTTGCCATGGACCTGGGCACCACCACCGTGGTGATCGAGCTGGTGGATCTGGAGAACGGCGAGACCCTGGCGGTCGCTTCCTTCGAGAACCCGCAGCGATTCGGTGGAAGCGACATCATGAATCGGATTTCCTACGACGGGGGGCCGTTTCAAGGCGAGCTGCACCAGGCCATTGTCAAGGGTCTCAACTTCGAGATCCGCGAGCTTTGCAAGCGGCTGCGCGTTCGTCGCCGGGAGATCTACGAGGTGGCGGTGGCCGGCAACTCGACCATGCGCGACCTCTTCTTCGGTCTGGACGTTCAGAGCATCGGGCAGAAGCCGTACAAGTCTTTGATCGAGCACGAAGTTCTCGAGGGAAAGCGCCGGAGCATGTCCCTCACCGTCGAGGCCGCCAGTCTGGGGGTCCAGGTCCATCCCCGGGCCCGCATCTTCGGACTGCCCCTGATCGCCAGCCACGTGGGGGCCGATACGGCTGCCGACCTGGTGGCCATAGACATGGAACGTCAGGACGAAGTCACCATGCTGGTGGACGTGGGGACCAACACCGAAGTGGTGGTCGGGAACGGAGAACGCATGATGACGGCCTCCTGTCCGGCCGGCCCCGCATTCGAAGGGGGCCTGGTCAAGTACGGCATGCCGGGATGCGAGGGGGCCATCGAGTCCATCGGCGCCGTCAACGGACGCTTCGACTATCGAACCATCGGCGGCGTGGAGCCCCAGGGGATCTGCGGATCCGGACTGATCGACCTGTTGGCCGAGCTGCGCCGCACCGATCAGATGACACCCAAGGGGGTTTTCCCCGACAGGGCCTTCGAAATCAACGTCGTTCCGGAGCACGGGATCACGCTCTCCAGAGAGGATGCCAGCAATCTGGCGCAGGCCAAGGCGGCCAACTTCTGTGGCCAGTACATTGTCATGCGGCGTTTCGGCATCGCTCCGGGAGATGTCCGACGGCTCTACCTGGCAGGAGGCTTCGCCAACTACGTCAATGTGGCCAATGCCATTGAAATCGGATTCCTGGCGCCGGTGGATCGGGATCGCATCGTCAAGGTGGGCAATGCGGCGGTGCAGGGAGCCAAGGCGGTGCTGCTCTCCCGCAGCCGGCGGGAATCCCTGGAGCGCCTGATCGGGCGGATCGAGCACGTCGAACTGGAAACGACGCCGGATTTCTTCGAAGTCTTCGTGGAGGGGTGTCAATTCAAGCCCATGCCTCCGACCAGCAGGTCGTCGACCGCTACCGGGGACATCTGTACGGGCTTGCCATGGACCTGGGCACCACCACCGTGGTGATCGAGCTGGTGGATCTGGAGAACGGCGAGACCCTGGCGGTCGCTTCCTTCGAGAACCCGCAGCGATTCGGTGGAAGCGACATCATGAATCGGATTTCCTACGACGGGGGGCCGTTTCAAGGCGAGCTGCACCAGGCCATTGTCAAGGGTCTCAACTTCGAGATCCGCGAGCTTTGCAAGCGGCTGCGCGTTCGTCGCCGGGAGATCTACGAGGTGGCGGTGGCCGGCAACTCGACCATGCGCGACCTCTTCTTCGGTCTGGACGTTCAGAGCATCGGGCAGAAGCCGTACAAGTCTTTGATCGAGCACGAAGTTCTCGAGGGAAAGCGCCGGAGCATGTCCCTCACCGTCGAGGCCGCCAGTCTGGGGGTCCAGGTCCATCCCCGGGCCCGCATCTTCGGACTGCCCCTGATCGCCAGCCACGTGGGGGCCGATACGGCTGCCGACCTGGTGGCCATAGACATGGAACGTCAGGACGAAGTCACCATGCTGGTGGACGTGGGGACCAACACCGAAGTGGTGGTCGGGAACGGAGAACGCATGATGACGGCCTCCTGTCCGGCCGGCCCCGCATTCGAAGGGGGCCTGGTCAAGTACGGCATGCCGGGATGCGAGGGGGCCATCGAGTCCATCGGCGCCGTCAACGGACGCTTCGACTATCGAACCATCGGCGGCGTGGAGCCCCAGGGGATCTGCGGATCCGGACTGATCGACCTGTTGGCCGAGCTGCGCCGCACCGATCAGATGACACCCAAGGGGGTTTTCCCCGACAGGGCCTTCGAAATCAACGTCGTTCCGGAGCACGGGATCACGCTCTCCAGAGAGGATGCCAGCAATCTGGCGCAGGCCAAGGCGGCCAACTTCTGTGGCCAGTACATTGTCATGCGGCGTTTCGGCATCGCTCCGGGAGATGTCCGACGGCTCTACCTGGCAGGAGGCTTCGCCAACTACGTCAATGTGGCCAATGCCATTGAAATCGGATTCCTGGCGCCGGTGGATCGGGATCGCATCGTCAAGGTGGGCAATGCGGCGGTGCAGGGAGCCAAGGCGGTGCTGCTCTCCCGCAGCCGGCGGGAATCCCTGGAGCGCCTGATCGGGCGGATCGAGCACGTCGAACTGGAAACGACGCCGGATTTCTTCGAAGTCTTCGTGGAGGGGTGTCAATTCAAGCCCATGCCTCCGGAAACCGCCGACCTGAAGGTAGGGTAGCCATGAATCCGCCTGCCTTGAACTCCAGCCCCTCCGGTGGCTCCTGGGTGAAGCAGCCGCTGGCCCACCTGCTGCAGCAGACCGACTCCTTTGTGACTTGCATCGAACTGGTGACCTCCCGGGGCATCATCACCGAGCGCAGCGGACGCCGCGTTCTGGACCTGGCTCGCGGCCTGGCCCGGCATCCGCAGGTCCATGCCCTCAGCATCACCGACAATCCCGGGGGCAACGCAATGCTGAGCGCAGACACTCTGGGAACCGATCTGATCGCGCGGGGCCAGGAGGTGATCATCCATCTCTCCTGCAAGGACTGGAACCGCAATGCCCTCCAAAGCCGGGGATGGAAGCTGGCCAGCGAGGGATTCAACAACATTCTGGCCCTGTCCGGAGACTGTCCCACCGGCGGCTACGCGGGTCAGGCCAGCGGCGTTTTCGACATCGATTCGGTGGGGCTGCTGAAGATGTATTCGGACATGAACGCCGGCTTGACGGAAGAAGGGCGGGGTGAAGCCACCATGGCGCCCACCCGGTTCTTCCTGGGGGCGGTGGTCACCAACTTCAAGCGGCACGAACGCGAGGTGATGCCCCAATACTTCAAGCTGGCGCTGAAGGTCAGAAGCGGGGCCCAGTTCATCATCAATCAGATCGGCTACGACTCACGCAAGCAGGACGAGCTGCTGAAGGCCATGAGCCACTACGGGTTGCAGGTTCCGGTGCTGGCCAACGTCTACGTGCTCAGCCGGCCCGCGGCCCGCTTTTTCAACAGCGGCGCCATCCCCGGCGTTGTCGTGACCGATGAGCTGCTGAGCCTGGTGGAAAAGCAGGCAAAGTCGCCGGACAAGGGACGGGCCTTCTTCCTGGAGCTTGCAGCCAAACAGTGCGCCATCGCCCGCGGCCTGGGATATAGGGGAGTCTACCTGGGAGGGCACCTCAAGCTGGAACACTATGCCCGGCTGCTCTCCAACGCCGACAGTTACGCCTAGAACGACTGGA
>VXMN01000252.1 GCA_009841055.1 Acidobacteriota bacterium | reverse complement strand
GTGTGCGAGGGTGGCTCGCTGCCGGCCGACAAGCCCTGCGGGGAGGGGGTACTGCCGACGGGCCTCACCTACCTGGAGCGCCTGGGCGTTTCGGTCGACCTGGACCAGGAACACACGCATCCCTTTGTCGGTATCCACTATCTGCCAACCTCCGGGACGGGTGCATCCGCCCGGTTTGCCGAAGGGCCGGGCCAGGGGATTCGCCGCACCGAGCTCTCCCGTGCGTTCTGTGAACGGGCCCGAAGAATCGATGGGCTTGAAGTACGTGCGCGGACGCCTGTGACCCTCGGGGCGCGCGGGCCCAACGGCGCCGAAGCCTGGCTTGGCGGGCGGAAAGTGACGGCGCGATTGATCGTGGGCGCGGACGGCTTGCGATCCGAGGTCCGGCGCTGGGCGGGACTGCAGGGCGTGTCGCATCGCAGGCGGCGGTTTGCCCTCCAGCAGCACTTTCGCTGCGAACCGTGGTCGGAATACGTCGAGGTGCACTGGGCGGGGGATGCCGAGGCTTACGTGACGCCCTGCGGGCCGGAGGAAGTGGGCGTGGCCCTGCTGTGGGAGGCGCCAGAAAAGAAGTCAGGCGGAGGACAACGCTTGAAGGAGTCGTTGCTTTCCCGTTTCTCCCGGTTGAGCGCGTCACTCCGGGGCGCCGAACCTTCTGCCAACGCCCGGGCAATCGGGCCGATGCACCAGGTGGCGCGGTCGCCGATTGCCGACGGAGTCGCGTTAGTAGGCGATGCCTCCGGATACCTCGACGCTATCACGGGGGAGGGCATCAGCCTGGCGCTGGCGCAGGTCCAGGCGCTCTACGATTCCATCGGGCCCTGGATGCTCTCCAACGACCGGGCCCCCACGGCCAGGGAAATGCAGGGCTTCTCGCGGCGCATCTCCCGAATGGTTCGCCAACACCAACTGATCACCGGCCTCGTTCTTTTCCTCAGCCGCAACCCGGGGTTGGCCGCGCGGGCGATCAAGGGTCTCGGCCGGCAGCCGGAGTTGTTCCGCTGGATGCTGTCGGCCAATATGGGTGCGGCGTCGGCGACCTCCATTCCCAAGCTGGAGATGATGCGGCTGGCGACGGCATTGGTCCGTGGATGATTTCGAATATACCGGTCAGGTTGTTGATGAAATGGATTTCGAGTTTTCGGGAGCTTTTATTTGGAATTTCGGCGTCAACAGTCGAAGTCTCCATCCTCACCGGCGCTGCCAAGCCACCAGCCCAACCCGAACGTGGCCAACAGTCCCAAACACCCCGCCCCTCTTCGGTACTTTCGGGCCGACGCTCTCTGTTCATCGATCAGCGTGTGCCCCCTCTGGACTGTCCATTGCACCAAGTCGTTCATTGACGGCGGGGCCTCAAATTCCAAGTCCAATGGGATTGGCACGCGTTTACCTTCTTCAAGAACGAGGCCGCGCTTTTTCAGAGCACCCCTGGGGTCGTTCAGGCACTCGACAGTTTCGTCGAGCCAATCCTGAATTTGTAGCAGCGTGTCGCGATAGACTTTCTCGATCAGTCGGGTCCCCTCGGAATCCGCATGGCCGGGAATTGCCCGTCGAACCTCATCGTAGTCATCCAGGAGGCGTTCAAGACAGACTTCCATCCGGGCGGCGCCGCGGTGCACGGCGTATTCGGGAGTATCGGCCGCTGCAACCAGACTTCCAAGTTGGTTGACCTCGGCGGTGAACCGTTCGATGTTGGCGCCGATTTGCTCCAAGTGGTCGCCTGCAAAGCTGAGAATGTTCGTTACCCGCTCGGATCTGCTGGGCCGGCTCTGCATGCGCGTACGGAGCCTGGAGGCGATGGCGCGCGCGCACTGGCCAAACGCCAGTGTCTGCCGCGACAAAATCGATTCGGAGTCCATGTCCCGATTCCCCTAGGGTCATACTATCATGCTGAAACTCTTTGTCTACGGCACGCTCAAGAGCGGCTGCCGGAATCACCAGGACTTCTGCCAGGGGTTTGTGGAGCTCCTGGAGGCCACCGTTCGCGGGCGCCTTTTCGAGGGACCCGGGTACCCCATACTGGAGGTGCCCGAAGAGGACATCCTGGCCCAGGGAACCACCGATCCCCTGGCTGACGCAGCCACGCAGGCACGACTTTCCCATCGGGTGCAGGCCATGCTCCAGCAGCTCCCGGAAGGCGCCACAGGGGAAACCTGGGACACCGTCTACGGAGAACTGTTCACCTTTGACGACCCCCGGACCCGCCTTCCTTCCATCGACCGCCTGGAGGGATTCCACCCCGGTGGCCGCAGCCTCTATCAGCGTGTGATCGTCCCCGCCACGGTGGAGGGCGCGCCCCACCTTGCCTGGGTCTACGCGGTCGAGAATCTCGGCACCAGCCGCCGCCGGATCGCCTCCGGCCGCTGGCCGGAATAGCGTGCTGCCAGCCCGCCGTCACCACGGTAGGCATTCTCGTTGATGGCGACACGAATATCGTGTTATATTATCCTCGTGTAAATCGAGCGGAGGTCTTGATGAAGAACGTCACCATCACCTTGCCCGAGGATTTGGCTCGCTGGCTGCGCATCAAGGCGGCCAGGAACGATCGCAGTGTTTCCCGATGGCTGGCCGAGCTGCTGGAACGGATGCGGCGCCAGGAAGATCTGTACGAGTCCGCCATGAAGCGGTACCTGGCGATGAAGCCGCGCAAGATCGATTGGCCGAACGACCGCCGGCCGACCCGCGAGGAACTCTATGACCGGCCCGGTCTTCGTTGACACCAACGTCTTCGTTTACCGCCATGACAACTCGGTGCCTGAGAAGCAGTCTCGCGCCGAACAGTGGATTGCCTTCCTTGCCCGCAACCGCGCCGGTCGCCTGAGCTATCAGGTACTTCAGGAACTCTATGCCACCCTCACACGACCGCGGCTGAACTTCGACCCTGCCGAAGCCCGCAGGATCGTGCAGTTGTTGTCAGTATGGCAGCCGCTACCCATCGAAATTGAAATCCTGGAGCGTGCGTGGCAGGTGCAGGAGCGCCATGCCCTCTCCTGGTGGGATGCACTCATCGTCGCCGCCGCGCAGGCGAGCGAATGCTCCGTTCTCCTGACCGAGGACCTGCAGGCAGGCCAGGTGTTCGACGATGTCCGGGTGGTCAACCCGTTTGCGTCACCCGACAACCAACCCCACGAGATCGTGGAAGCGCACGACGTGGCGAGCGGCCGTGGTGACCCCTGAGCAGATGGTACTCCCGAGATGAATTGAAGCCATGATACTGCCATGCGCACTACAGTGAATATCGATAACGACGTACTGGCGGTTGCGCGAGCGCTAGCGGAGCGTCAGGGCATCAGCCTTGGCCGTGCCCTGTCGGAGTTGGCGCGGCGCGGTTTCAGGGCCATGCACGCGGCCGTGGAGCAGGCGACGGGCGTTGTTTTCGCCGTCGATCCCGGCGCCGACCCCATCATCAGCGAGGACGTCTACCGGTCCTCGGGCGACTGGCCGTGATCTCCAGGAACTGCGCCCTTCATCGCTGGGCCGGGCTTCGGAGTCGCTATCGGTTCGTGCTAGAATCGGACTCCGCCGTTTCGAGGTCCCGTTAGGAAAGAGGAACGTCAAATGTCAGTGATCGATCAACTTCTGGAGAACAATTCCCGCTACGCCGACGGCTTTGACAAGGGCGATTTGCCGTTGCCTCCCGCATGCAACCTGGCGGTGGTGGCCTGCATGGATGCCCGCCTGGATGTGCACAAGATCCTCGGCATCGGTGAGGGGGACGCGCACGTGATTCGCAATGCGGGCGGTGTGGTCAGCGATGACGCCATCCGCTCCCTGGTGATTTCCCAGCGACTGCTGGGCACCACGGCCATCGTGCTGATTCACCATACCGATTGCGGCATGCTCACCTTCCGGGACGACGACGTCAAGGACGCCATCGAGGCCGATACCGGCCTGCGACCGTCCTTCTCCATGGAAGCCTTCGGAAACCTGGAGCAGGATGTTCGCCAGTCCATCTCCCGGATCCAGGCCAATCCCTTCATTCCCAACAAGGACCAGGTGCGGGGCTTCGTCTACGACTGCGCCACCGGACGGCTGAACGAGGTGGGTCCCGCCTGAGCTTCCGACTGCTGCCCTGAAGCCGTAGTCCTCTTGACTAATTATTGAACAGCCGGGTGGGAACCGGCCGGCTACAGCGGCCAGCCGGCCGGGACCCGCACCACGACGGTTCCGGCGATCTTGTCGTGCCAGGCCTGTCGCTCGGGGTCCCAGAGGATCCAGAGCCAACCCAGTCCCGCAGCCGCCGCCGACAGAATGCTGGCCAGTCCCCTCACCAGCGCATCGGTAAAGGCGAAGGGTTTCCCATCCATCCGAGCCACCCGCAGTCCACAGATGATGCCGCCCACGGTGGTTCCTTTCCAGCTCCAGAGAGCCACGCGATAGATCAGCAGAAGGACAAAGGACCTGCCGAGGTGCATATGGGAGAACGGCAGGGTAATCACGGTCACCAGCAAAAAGTCGAGCAGCAGGGCTCCCAGGCGGTGGAGAAAAGTCGCCCGCGGAAAGGATGAAAGGTTCTCACCCTGAGGCGGGGATGCCGCCGTCGCCGTGTCTCTGCCGGAGGGCTCGGCAGCACCGCCGGTGGAGGTGTCGGTTCCCGACTCGTCAGTTGGCGGCGGCGGTGGTGGCGAAGCGGAGGAGAGGGGATTCTCCCGCCTCAAGCCGGCGACCAGAGCGGTGGCGACCGCTCCCAGGCCCATCAGGCTTACCAGGGCCCAGGCGGTGAGACCGACGACCGGAACCATGCCGACCAGGATGATGGCCGCCAGGCCGATCCCCAGCGACCGGGCTGCCAGCAGGCGGTCGTTCGGGGACTCCTCGGGCAGAACCCGGCTTCCGATCCAGCGAGCGGCGGCCACGTCGCCGATGAGGCCAGCTATCAGAAAAGCGAGCCACAGGAAGGGCACCAGGGCCAGTCCGACCACCGACACCGTCAGAATGAACGACACCGGCGCGATCAGAAGAATCGTCAGAAATCCCGTCAGCCCCGTGGTCAGGGGCTTCCGGTCGAGTGTTTCCGTACAGGCGCGCACCGGCCCGTCGAACACCAGGTTGATGAGGAGGAACAGGAGCACGAAAACGGCCACGAAAACCCACATCCAGGGGAGTTCGGGTACTATCGGCCGGCCCCAGAGCAGTCCTCGAGTGAGCCAGGGAGCGGCGCTCGCGACCTTGCCCGCCAAGGGAAAGGCTCCGACCGAGACCAGATCTCCGCCCGGGGTGAACCCGGGAGGTACCTTCAATCCGCTGCCCACCGCCACCAGGTCTCCGCCAACCACGGTTCCGGGCTGGACCTCGCCTGATCCGGCTACCACGACAACGTCCCCGCCGACGCGGGCGCTGCCCGCAAGCGTGGCCGTTCCGGCGACCACTACCAGGTCCTGTTCTACTTCACCGGCGATCCGAGCGGTGCCCGCGAGGATGACTACGCTCTCGACCCGTTTGCCCACAGGGAGGGTGTAGCCTCGTCCGATCTGAACGACTTCACCGCCGATGTCGACGATGTCCGGATCGATGGCCAGATCCACATCAACTTCAACGGGTGGATCGGGCGTAGACGGCGCTGTGGCCTCTTGAGCCGCTCCGGCGGAAGCAACAAGCCCCAGTGTGACTGCCAGTACTGCCAAGGGTTTCCAATAGATCTTCATCATCTGACGCTCCCTTCCCAAAGTACGCTCCGGAGTGCCTCCCAGAGCAGTGCCAAAAACACCCACATGCAGCCGACCCACAAGATCAGGTAAACGGCAATGGGCTCCAGTAACACCCGCCAGAGGACCTGGCCCCCGTGCAGGATCGCCCTGGCGCCGCCGGCTGCTTCGTCCACAGTCGCCAGGAATACGCCCCACGCGCTGCCAACCACGCCGCCGGAGCTCCAGTCCACGGCAAGAACCCCCAACAGGATCAGTGCCATCCACGCAGTCAACCGGACCGCCGGGCGCTGGCGGACCCCGCCAATCCGTGACCATCGGAGCCGGGGACTCCGCCGGGTTTGGCGCACCTCGACCATGATTCGGGAAAGCAGCCTCCCGGGGGCTCTCGGAGCCGGCAGCTCCGCCAACTTTCTGTGAATGAGGGATTCCAGGTCAGTGGGTTTCATCGTCCGCCACCATCCGTTTCCTGAGGGTCTCCCGGCCCCGGTGGATGTCGGTCTTGATCTTGCCCAGCGAGGCTCCCAGCATCCGGGCGATTTCGGCGTAGCTTCTCTCCTCGAAATGAAACAGCACCAGGGGCACCCGCTGATGCCGCGGCAGACCGCGCACGGCCCTCTCCAGCCGGGCATGCTCCCGGGACCGCTCCAGGTCCGCATCCTGTGCCTCCCGCGCCACCAGGCGTTCTTCATAGCCCGGTTCCGTTTCGGACTCGCCGGGTCGCCTCTGACTGAACAGGCGCCAGCGAACGCGGTAGCGGGACAGATGGTTCAGACAGAGATTGGTGGTCACCGTTCTGAGCCATCCCCCGGCCGAGGGGCTCTCGCCCAGGCGGTCGAACCGCTCAAACGCCTTCAGAAACACGGTCTGGGACACGTCTTCGGCCTCGCTTTCGTCTCCCAGCAACCGAACTGCGGTCCCGAATACCATGTCCTGGTACTTGCGAACGAACGCCTCAAATGCGGTGGCACCGGTCATCACCCTCAGTGTCTCGCCCGACCATCTTCTCAATAACCCGCGAGCCGCGAGAAAGTTTCAAGGATGGACGGATATTTTCGGGTTTCCACGAGAGTATTCAGCTGCTGGGGGCCCGGAGGAGGGGAAATTTGTGAAGGTCAACTGTTGACGCGGGATCGATCAATCACGGCCTCGGCATGTTCGAGCTGTTCCAGGATCCATTCGAAGCGTGGTGGATCTCCGAGGATCATGCCCTGCATGGCCGTGTAGTCCCGCTCGATCAACCTGCGCAGGTCCGATTGCGGTACCAATTTCACCGATCCGGGTACAGCCTCCTCGAATCGTTTCCATGCCTGCCGGAAGGCGGTCAAATTGTGGTTCCGGACTGAATCCAGCAGGCCGAAATCCCGCAACGCAGCCTTGCCCAAGTCGGTTGACGCAATCATCGCCACATCGTAGTAGTGGCGAGAGATGCGGTCCCTGTCAGCCGGCGCCCTCCGGGAGTCCCGGAATCCGCAATGCACGCCGTGCAGTATCAGTAGCTTCTCCCAAAGTGTGCGCTCCGGTGCAATCGATCTGACGTGCTTCACTCCAAGTGACCAGTCTGCCAGTTCGTGGGCAATGTAAGGAGTGACGCTGCAGGTCAAGTTCGGATCCAGCGCCGATCTCGCACCAGCCTCGATCCTTACGCGGGGCGCTACGTAAGCGACATCCTTGAGAGGAAACAAGGTTGGGTACTCGACGAGTATCGTCTGCTGGTCGTTGTCACTCTCGTCGGGGAGGACGGTGCACCCATCCCCCACCCGATTCATCAGTTTGGCCAGCGCCGCTCTCATCTCTCCGAGAACATAGTGGCTGCAGCTCGCCTTCAGTTGCTTGAAGAGGTCATTGCGTTTCCTGTTCGACAGGTTGCTGGCGATGGTCGGGTCACGTTGCCCTTGGAAGCCCAGGTCGTCTCGATAGACGACAAGATCGATATCTTCGGAGAATCGCCGGATCAGATTGAACGCTTTGGACAGTGAAGTCCCGCCCTTGAAAAGAAGCCTCGGGTGTCCATCCGGCAGTCGGTTATAGAGCGCATCCAGAACCAGACAGACCCAAAAGTCTTTCTCGGCGTAGCTAGGCAACGTATCGAGCCGGTTCGCTACCTCATCGAACAGATCCCGCTTGTCTTGCTCGGGCAAAGCCAGAAAGGATTCGAATCCTCTACTCATACGGCATGATTCCGGTCAGTCGTGATCAGACGCGCCAGCGGCAACGCCCATCCCGGCAGATCTTGACTGTTGTTACGAAGGTCGGTTTTCACTACATTGGGTAGTAGCCGGCGCAACGTCATTCCGACTTGCGTGTCGGCGGCAATGTCCGGACCGAGCCACCGCAAAGCCTGCACTACCGGAGCTGAGGGCTTTCCGGCCCACCGCATCACACCGGGACCTGCATGTCGTAACCTGACCGACCGACCTCCGATCCTGAGTTTCCTGGTGTGACCGTCCGTCAGGTAGGTGGCCTTGGCCGGGACCGCGTTCGTCAGACCCAGGCGGTTGGCGGCCACCAAGCCATCGGGCATGACCCGCAGGCCATCCCGCCTCGCGATTGCAGCAATGGCGGCATCGAGATCGACCGGCGCCAATCGCTTCAAAAGCTTACTCGTGCGGGGTCGGTCATACAATCCGTGACCGACGCGACGCAGGCGCCCGGCCTTGACCAGCCGTGACAGGGCCTGATCGACGGCCTCTCGGCTGCCAAGGTCCAGAAAATCCCTGGGTGTGCACACCCATTTTCCTCTTCCGTGCGCCGAAACTCGCTTCATGATCCTGTCGCCCAGAGAAATCACCGTAACACCCTCCCAAGCATTCCCGTTGCGTAATGTTGGTCAGAAATATACTATATATACCTGACAATATCAATCAAAGGTTCTTGACTGAGCCACCGGTGGGAACAAAGATTTCTCTCTTTTTTGTAGTGTGCCGGCAAGGGCCCAGGTTGCTCTCCAGGCCGCAGGGACTGCAAGCAGCGCTCGCTGGCTTTCACCGGCGTGTTCGAGGACGAGGTGGACCTACAAGGCGTCGAGGATCAGCACTTCCACTTTTCGCCAGACGGCCGGGTCGCGGTCCATCTTGGCGTGAGCCCTGCGGGCGATCGTCTTGTACCAGGGGAGGTGGGACAGGTCGATGTCCAGGTTGGAATAGTCGAAGCGGAAGTTTCCGAGAATCCGGGTGCGGCTGGAGTCGGCCGCCCGGATGGGCGCCTCTCCGCGGATGAATCGTCCGTTGTCCTGGTAGAGGTTGGCGGCGACGCGGACGTTGGTGGGAATCAGGCCGTCGCCGCGGCCCACGCTGTCCACCTGGACTGTCAGCAGAACCGGGATGTCCAGCCGGTCCAACTGGCGGGCGAACTTCACCACCGCGGCCCCTCCGAAGCTCTGTCCGTAGAGAACGATGCGGGCTCCCAGACGTTCCTCCGGTTGGAGGCGGCCGTCGCCGTTGCCGTCCAGGCAGGCTCGCACCAGTCTGAGGGCCAAGCCGCGCTTGAGGTTCTCGACGGTCTCCACGTGTACTCCGGGAATTGCCTTTTGGCGGAGCCATTGAGCCGTCCGGCCCACTCCCACCTCGGTGTTGCGCCAGGAGTCGCGGCCGCCCATGAAGCCCAGAACCAGGGTGTGGCCCGGCTGCAGCGGCCTGGGCGCGGTGAAGTGCTGAAACTGCTGGGGGGGACCCGGGGCGCAGGAGGCTTCCCGGCTGCCTGCCAGCAGTAGCAGCATCGGGAGGAGCCGTCGGACGGTTGCCGCAAGAGGTGGTTTCCGGTTGGCGCCCGCGCGCCGGTCCATCGACCGATCGACCTGGATTGCGAGTGACATGCCCCCATTATCGCCCCTTACACGCAACATCGTTAAGCGATTTGCAGTCCATGGGAATCTGGCCTTTGCCAGGGACATTTCCTACAATCATCCAAAGCCGGCAAGCAGTCTCTTCCCCTCCGACGAGGTCATTCGATGTTTCGGAACGGCATTCCGGCAGTCGCCCTGTTGCTGGCCGCATGGGTGCCGGCGGGAGCCGAGGAGGAATATTCCAAGGCCATCCGGCCGCTGCTGCAGCGGTATTGTCTGACCTGCCACTCGACCTCCCAAAAGATCGGTGAACTGGACCTGGAGCGTTTCTCCGATGTTGCGGCGGTGCGCCGGGACCTGCAGGTCTGGCCGCGGGTCATCGCCATGGTCGAATCCGGCCAGATGCCTCCCGAGGGGTCGCTTCAGCCGAGCGGTGCCGAGCGCCGGAAGATCCTGGAATGGGCTCGGGGCCTGCTGGAGACTGAAGCGCGATCCCGAGCGGGAGATCCGGGCCGGGTAGTGCTGCGCCGCCTGAGCAACGCCCAGTACCAATACACCTTGCGGGACCTTCTGGGCGTCGATCTGCAGCCGGCCCGGGAGTTTCCAATCGACGGAGCTGCCGGGGAAGGGTTCACCAACACCGGCGAGGCTCTGGTGATGTCGCCCGCCCTGTTGGGAAAGTACCTGGATGCCTCCAAGGGGATCGTCCGGCACGCGGTGCTGCTTCCCGACGGATTTCGGTTCTCCGGCCACAGCACCCGCCGTGACTGGACCGACGAGATCCTGGGGCGCATCCGTTCCTTCTATGGTCGCTACACCGAGGTGCGGCGCCGGGAGTGGATGTACGGGGATGTCCCTCTTGCGATCGATTACGGACACCTTCCCCTCGAAAAGTACCTGCGGGCCACCCTGGATTTGCGCCAAACCGGAGCCAGGGTGGATGAGGTGGCTCAGCGTACCGGGTTGTCGGGAAAGTACCTGCGAAATTTATGGGGGGTGCTCAGCGGGG
>VXMN01000311.1 GCA_009841055.1 Acidobacteriota bacterium | reverse complement strand
CGATCACTCCATATCCCAGGTAGAACAGGATCAGGTTGTCCAGATGCAAGGCCAGACCGCCGATAAAATAGCCCGACGAAAACATCAGGCTGCCGGCCGTCGCCAATAGTCGGGGTCCGGTCTTGGGCAGCAGCATGCCTGCCCAGGCCGCCGAAAGCCCCAGTGTGAAAATGACGACGCTGAAAGCAATGGCGGTATGGGTGAAGGTCCAACCGTAGTCCTGGACCAGAAGCGTCTGGAAAAAGCTCCAGGCATACACCGTCCCGAAACAGATCTGCAGCAGCGTGCAGAGCAGAACGATCACCGTGCGTGGGAGTACGACACGCGGCATGGCCATCTCACTGCCTCCGGGTGCTGGTGGTCCGTCTCGGAAACTGAATCAGACCTGGCCGCCAGGCGGCTTGCCACGTGCCTTGTCGAAATCCATGACCATTGAGAAGTAGAGAAACAGGCGAGCCAGTTGGCCGACCTCGTCGTCGCGAGCCAGGAGCTTTTCGTCCGAGGTGTCCTTGTTTCGCTCCCGTGCCAGTCTGGCGGCGTAGGCGATCACCGAGTCGATCGGTTTGGCGGCAAGCCTGACCAGCCAGATGGCGGCAAAGACGCCGATGATGAAGATGGAGGAAATGAGATAGACCTGCTGCCCGACCGCCCGTTGAATCTTCAGCGCGATCAGTCCCGTATCCATGCCGATATGCACGGCGCCGGCCACACCGGCAAGGATGGGGCTGCTTACCTCTACGAAGTCACCCATTCCGGGGAGATGACGTTCCATGGTCGCCCTGGAGGAATGATCGCTCTGGGCGATTTCAGTGGGAATTCCCGGAACGAACGTGTGGGCCAGAAACTCGCCATCTTCGTTGGTGATATAGATGTAGCTGATTCCCTGGATTTCGATGAACTGGTCGATCAGGGACTGCAGGGCGGACAAGTCGCGGTTCAGCAGGATGTCGACGCTTGAATCGGCGATCGTCTTTGCGATCCCCCGGCTATTACTCTCGTATTCGGCGGACAGGTGGGTATCGACCGTGTAGATGCACAGGGCGGAGGTCGAGAGGCTGATCACCGCGAACAGGAAGAAGATGCCGACCAGGGTCTTCTGAAACAGCTTCTGAATTTTCATGACGCAAACCTGTCCTCCCAGCTCTCCAGGGTAACGAAGCGACCCGATTCGACAACGGTGTAGTAAACCTGTTGCAGCCCCTGACGCCGATCGGGGCCGAAGGAAACGCGCTCGGAAATTCCGAGATCGAAATTCCTGATCGTGAAGATAGCCTCCTCAAGTTTGTTCCGATCCGGTCGATCCCCCAATCGCCGAAGGATTTCGACCATCAGCTTGGCGTTGAGGAAACCCTCCAGGCTGACAAAACTGTACGAGAACGGCGTGTAGTCCTCCTTGAGCAACTGCGACGGCGGTTGGGGATCATACCGGTCCATCAACTCGCGATACTGCTTGACCGCCGGGATGGAAGTGTCCTCATAACTGGGTACGACCTGCGAATTCACCAGCAGCCTGGTGTAGCGCTGGCTGTCGTCGCGGCCTTCCGTAACCAACTTCAGCAGGTTCTCGCTCCCGACAAAAGAGAGGTTGGCGATGGGCACCTCCAGCCCGAGGTCGACAGCATCACGCAAAAATGCCGCGCAGGCGGCATAGGAGCCGATACAGATGACCGCGCTCGGGTTGGACTGCTTCAGTATCTCCACCTGCCGGCGCATACTGCCGGAAAACATTGCCCCTCGACGATAGGTGGCTTCACCGACCATCTCCAAGCCATGTCGGCTCATCGCCAGTCGCACGCCCGCCCAACCGCTGCGGCCATAAGCATCGGCCTGATAGAACACGGCGATGCGCTTGTTGCCTATGGACACGAAATTGTCGACCAGACCAGCGGTTTCCTGGCGGTAGGAGGCCCTGAGATTGAAGGCGAAATCCCCGTAGGGCGGTTCTCTCTGGGGCTGGGCGCCCGTGAATGGAAAGAACAGGTAGGCCTTTCTTTCCTGGAACTTCTTCAGCATGGGAAGAACCCGCGTGACGGTTGGCGTGCCGACGTAGCCGAACAGGGCAAATACCTGGTCCTCCAACACCAGGGTCATGGTGTTGGTGACTGCCGGATTGGGCTGGTAGCCGTCGTCATAGGTCTTGAGCACGACCTTGCGGCCTCCGAGGCCACCGGCCCGATTGACGTGTTCGAAATAAGAATTGGCACCCCGGTAGAGCTCAATGCCGAGGCCTCGTGAGGGACCTGAGAAAGCAGCCGATACACCGAGAACGATCTCGGCATCGGTGAGTCCGGTTTGCTCAGCACGCGTGTCGGGATTTGTTTCTCCGCTCATTTCTTGTTTCCTCCTTTCGTCAGTCAGTTCGACCGGTTCCGCCCACGCTTTTGGGCAGGACAGCCATGGCAGGGCCATGAAGCCGCCAAGACCGGAGCCCAGCAACTCCCGCCTCGTTATCCACCCCATGGCAGACACCTCGCTTCGGTTCCTTCCTTGGTGATTCGTCCAAGCAGGACTTCGGGTACTCTTGGGCGCCAGCTTTGAGCTGTCAATATATCAGGAAAATCCTCCGCGCCATGGGGAAAGGATGGGCGGCAGTGTCAAGGGAAACAACCCCCTCCCTGGATTGGTAGGGTCTCGCTTCCCACCGGTTTTCTTCCCGCATCCGGTGCATCCGATACTCTCATTGTGCCGATCCTGATCAATGCGCCCATTATACTGAATGCCACCGTTCGGGTGCCCGACCAACTTTCGGAATTTGACGGGGATCCCAGCCCGGCCGGGCTTTCGACCGTGCGGTTTCGGCTCGTTGATGGGTGGGCAGGATAAGAACCGGAATCGTCAGCCTGTTGGAACACGAGGCGCTGGCAGGCCTGACCTGCGCTCGACTGCAGGAGCAATGCCGTTCAGCGGGAGTACAGCCGGGCGATCTCGTCGGCTTCGAAGGCCGGCCAAGGGACCGGTCGACCGCCTTCCCTCTCCAGGGCCTCGACGCCGCTTCCCTCCTCCAGGACCTCACCGATGCAGGCCACCGGGATTCCGGCTTCATGCAGGTTCCGGGAAAGCCCCGGGCAGCCCTCCGGACCGCAGGCAATCAGCAGGCTTCCCGAGCCGATCAAGCCCAACGGATCAAGATCCAACAGCTCGCAGATCCGGGCCGTTGGCCCGAAAACCGGGATGCGACCCGGATAGACCCGAAGGCGATGTCCGCCGGCGGCGCCCAGTTCCCGAAGGGCCGTCGCCACGCCGCCTTCGGTGACGTCGTGAAGCGCACGAACCTCCTTGCAGTCGGCCGCTATCCCGGCCTCTCGCAAAATGCTGATGCCCGGATCGGTCAGGAACCGGCGGCACTGCTCAACATCTTCCCGAAGCAGCCCCAGCTCCAATAGCCTTGGCGCGAATTCACGGGCAATCAGGGCCGTTCCCTCCACCGCTACGCCCTTGGTGAGAAGGACCTGGTCTCCGGCCCGCATCTTTCGCTTGTCGACGAACCGGGATCGCGAAACCGTACCTGCCAACTGCCCCACGACCACGGGCCGGGTGACCGCATCGGTTATCTCGGTATGGCCACCGCACAGGCTCACGCCGAATTGGGAGGCCGCCTGCTGAAGCTCGAGCATGACCTGGTGGACTCGGCCCGGTGATGTCCCCGGCGGGAACAGCAGAGTGGCCAGCATCCAGCGGGGCCTGGCGCCGCTTGTGGCCAGGTCGTTGGCATTGATCACCATGGCGTAGTAGCCGATAGCGTCAGTGGCAAAGGTGATGGGATCGGACTTGAGCACCAGCAGGTCTTCGCCGGCCAGACTGACGGCGGCCACATCTTCTCCCACCCGCGGACCTACCAGCACGGATGGGTCCCGGCAATCCAGTGCTCCAAGAAATCGATCCAGCAACTCGTTGGGCAGCTTTCCGGCCGGCAGGGGCCGGGAATCGTCCAGGGACATATTGGGAATCGTCCTTTCGAGGGCCGGATGCAGAGCCCCGGCCGGTCGGGCTCACCGGTGTACCCCACTATTGACCGAAAACCTCCGAGGGTCAAATCAGGGATAGAGCCCCCTCAGCCTGGTCGCCCTGGCCACTCGCTCGATGCCGACCATGCCGGCCGCCGTCCGCATGGGGACTTTTCTGTCGACGGAGAGGTCCAGAACCGACTTGAAGCTGTGCCTCATGATGGTCTGCAGCCTCTTGAAGACGTCAGCCTCCTCCCAGAAGAGGTGTTGAATGGATTGCACCCACTCGAGATAGGAGACCGTGACACCCCCGGCATTGCACAGGACGTCCGGGATCAGGAACACCTCCTTGGCCTGGAGGATCCTGTCGGCGGCCGGGGTGGTGGGGCCGTTGGCCGCCTCGGCGACGATCCGGGCCCGGACCCCGGCGGCGTTGTGCTCGGTGATGGCGTCTTCCAGCGCCGCCGGAATCAGTATGTCACAAGGACAATGGAGCAGGTCCTCGGCCGGCATCGGCTCCGATTCCGGGAAACCCGAGACACTTCCGGTCCGATTCTTGTAGTCGATGAGCTTGCCGGGCGGCAGTCCGTTGCCGTTGTGGACACACCCCTGAGAATCGCTGACCGCAATCACCCTGGCCCCGGCTTCGTCCAGGAGCCGAGCGACCACCGAGCCGGCGTTCCCGAAGCCCTGAACGCAAACGCTCAGGGAATCCAGCTTCAGCTTGAGGTGCTCCACGGCGCACCCGATGGTGAAGAACACGCCGCGGCCGGTGGCCTCGGTGCGGCCCATGGATCCTCCCAGCTCCAGGGGCTTTCCGGTGACCACTCCCGGAACGCAGTAGTCCTTGTTCATGCTGTAGGTGTCCATGATCCAGGCCATCACCTGAGGATTGGTGTAGGCATCCGGCGCCGGGATATCCTTTTCGGGGCCGATAAAGGGAAGGATCTCGTTGGTGAACCTTCGGGTCAGCCGTTCCAGCTCGCCGCTGCTCATGCTCTTCGGGTTGCAACAGACCCCGCCCTTCCCGCCGCCGAATGGGATGCCCACGATCGCCGATTTCCAGGTCATCCAGGTCGCCAGCGCCTTCACTTCGTCCAGGTTCACCCTGGGATGATACCGAAGGCCTCCCTTGGCAGGCCCTCTGGCAGTGCTGTGCTGCACCCGGTAGCCTTCGAAACGCCGGATGCGGCCGTCGTCCAGCCGGACGGGAATCGAGACGATCAGGCAGCGTTCCGGGTACTTGATCTTGTTCCTGACGTCGTCGTCCAGTTGCAGGAGATCGGCCGCCGCATCGAACTGCTCCATAGCCATGTTGAATACGCTTGAATTTGCTTCTGTCATGGAGATTCCTCCTTTCATGAACCGGCCATTCGATCATAGGGATGCAAGCCTTCCTCCACGGTTTGGCTCCGAACGGCGCTCCGCGGAGAGCAAACCCGCAATCCCATCGCCTTTCGAGATTGATTGCGATACACTGGAGCCAACCATGGCTTGGAACCCGAGGGGGACTTATGTGGGGCGTCAATCCCGTCACCGTATTCTTCATTCTGGTGGTTGTCCTGTGGTTGATCAACTCGATCAATGTCCTGAGGGAATATGAACGAGGCGTCATCTTCAGGCTGGGGCGCCTGCTGTCGAAACCCAAGGGGCCCGGCCTGATCTTCGTCTTCTGGCCCATCGATCGCATGGTTCGGGTATCCCTGCGAACCGTGGCTCTGGACGTGCCCACCCAGGACATCATTACCAGCGACAACGTCTCGGTGAAGGTCAATGCCGTGGTCTATTTCCGTGTGCTCAACGCCATCAGGTCGGTGGTCGAGGTTGAGAACTTTCTTTATGCCACCTCCCAGCTCTCCCAGACCACCCTGCGTTCCGTTCTGGGGGAGGTCGTCCTGGACGACCTGCTCAGCCAACGGGAGACTCTCAATATGAAGCTCCAGGCGATCCTGGACAAGCAGACCGATCCCTGGGGAATCAAGGTCTCCCTGGTGGAAGTCAAGGCGGTGGACCTGCCGCAGGAGATGCAGCGGGCCATGGCCAAGCAGGCCGAGGCGGAGCGGGAAAAACGCGCCAAGATCATTCACGCCGACGGCGAATTTCAGGCTGCCGCCAAGCTGGCCGACGCCGCCCGGGTGGTGTCCCGGCAGCCGGTGGCTCTCCAGCTCCGCTACCTCCAGACCCTGACCGAAATCGGCGTCGAGAAGAACAACACCCTGGTTTTCCCCCTGCCCCTCAATCTCATCGACGCCATCATGAGTCTGAAGAAAGAGTCCTGACTCCTGCCGAAACGCACTCCCTCCTCGAATTCAAGCTAAACCCACTGACCACCCCTCCGTGCTTTGGAGTCCGTACCAGAACTCTACCCACAATCCCTGACGGTTTTTTGTTGTTTACACTGCAAAACTGTGTGTCTATACTAATTTCAAGTATTCAACTCACAATTTTGCCGCCGTTGACGTCAGGGCACGACTTGTCCTGAAGCTGGTGGTGGTCCATCTATGCCGCAGCGCAGGCCAGGCTGCGCGAGGAGGGATGATGGTTCCGCGAACTGAAGGGATCGCGTTGAGATTGGCCAATCGGATCGGCCGGTCAACCCCGGCAGCCATGTCGGCCCTGCTGACCGGTCTGTTTACCTTCATTCTGGCGGCGCCCCTGGCGACTGCCCAGGAGCATGGCGGGTTTCGGGGGAAAGTGACCGATCCCACCGGGGCGATAGTGGTCAGTGCGGACGTGACCGCCACCTCGGAAAGCACGGGGCTGGGCAACAGCACCGTGACCAACGAGGTGGGAGACTTCGAGCTGAGAGGACTGGCGCCGGGGTCCTACACCCTGGAAGTCGAACTGTCGGGCTTCAAGAAATTCGTCAACTCCGGCCTGGTGGTATACGCCGGACAGGCTCGCCGCATCAACGTCACCCTGGAAGTGGGTGAGGTGGCCGACACCATCACCGTCGAGGAAGAGGGTTACGTCATCGACACCGACACACCCACCATCAAGCAGACCACGGCCATGACGGAAATGGTGGGTTTCAACACCAATGCCGCCCTGATCTATACCATCGGCCTCAATCCCGGCAACGAGCCCCGCAGCCAGGTGCACGGCAGCTATGCCAACAACACCAACACCGAGCACATGGGTCTGGCCACCAACGCCTACGGCGGCTCGGGTCGGGACTATACCGAGACCACCCAGGAGCTGATTCAGACCACCTTCAACGCTGCCGCCGAGTACCGCACGTCGACCACGGTGATGGCCATCGGCCGCGGAGGCACCAACAGATTCCACGGAGAGATCTTCTATCACCTCAATCATCCCCGGCTCAATGCGCTGCAACCGAGTCAGAACGGCAGGCCGCGGCCGCCCTCACGTCCCAACCGGCGTATTTCCTACGAGGTGAGCGGGCCGGTGTACATTCCCCGCGTGTATGACGGCCGGAACAAGACCTTCTTTCACTGGAACTACCAACCCTCCAGCAACGTCAACTACTTCCAGAGTCAGAACTGGATCCTGCCGACCACCAAGATGCGCCAGGGAGACCTGTCCGAATTCGCCCACTTCCAGCGAACGACACAAGGGAACCCGGGCTTCAACATCATGGATCCCTTCACCGGCCAGCCTTTCCCCAACGACATGATCCCCAGGGAACGGTGGAGCCCGGTGGCCGTCAACCTGCTGGATCCCGGCCGCGGGATTCTGCCCCTGGCCCATCGGGATCGACTCTACGACAACTTCGACTTCATCGACTACAACGCCAATGAGCGCGACACCACCCACATGCGCTTCGACCACCAGATCACCGAAAACAATCGGGTGACCGCAACCATCTGGTGGGAGCGCTGGGTATTCGATGAAGGAGGAGGCAGTCCCTTCCTCAACGGCAAGGGCCTGTTTGGCGACGACAACCGGCGTGCCTTCGCCCTGCAGAATGCCCACACCTTCAATCCACAGGTGATCAACGAGTTCAGCTTCGGCTGGAACCGTCAACGCAGCGTGTGGAGAAGCGGCGACTTTCCGGGCCGTCAGTATCTGGATCTGCTGGGCATATCCGACCTGGGCGGCCGCGAGAAGCTGCTGCCCAACGGCTCCGGCAATCCCCGCTTCGTGGTTCGGACCCTGGGACGGCAAACCGGCGCCTCCTCGGCATCCTTCAACGTGGGTCCCGCCAACCTGATGGGCGGCCTGGGCACTTCACCGCTGATCGACTTTACCGAAGCCGCGGTGTGGCAGATACGAGACACCATTTCCATCCAGAAGGGCAGCCACCTGATCAAGACCGGAATTGAGCTGCGGCACCAGTTTCCCCACAAGGAGGGAGATCGAAACACCAACGAGTTCGGCCGCTGGGATTTTACCGGGAATTTCACCGGCTACGACTTCGGCGACCTCTTGCTGGGCTTGCCCTTCCGAACCAAGATCGAGGCCATTACCCCCCGAGCCGAGGCCCGGGACTGGGAGTTCGGCTTCTTCATCCAGGACGACTGGAAGGTCCGGCCCGACCTGACCCTCAACCTGGGAGTCCGCTTCCAGCACTACGGCACCCCCTATGAAAAGGACGACCGCTGGTACAACTTCGATCTGGCCAACCGGCAGGTGGTAGTGCCCAGCGACAAAGCCTTGCGCCAGGTGGTTCCGGGCTATCCGGTTCCGGTGGTCACTGCCCGCGAGGCCGGTTATCCCGATCGGCTCATCAGCTTCAAGCCGGTGTTGGTGGATCCGCGGATCGGAATCGCCTACCGTCCCCGGGAGGGAACGGTGATCCGTACCGGCTATGGCATCTACTCCGTTCCCTATGCCACCCATGCAGCCCAGGCCGCCGGTTTTCCCGTGGGCGGGTTCGGCATCGATCGGGCCGGCCTGCTGGCGGCTCGGGTCCGGGGGCCCTACCAGTTGGTGGAGGAGTTCGGCCCCAACCAGATCGTGGACGGAGTGCCGGATCTCACCACCCTGAGAGGGTTCCCGCAACTGACGGGCACCCTGGGGCGACAGCTGGTCTACGGCATGGATCCCGATCTGCGCAAGAACAACTGGCCCTACGACCAGCAGTGGAACCTGACCATCGAGCAGGAGCTGGGCCACGGTTTCGCCATGCGGACCTCCTACGTGGGCACCAAGGGCACCAACTGGCCGGTCATTCGAGACCTGCAGCGTCCGGCGCCCAGCCCCATTCCCTTTGCCGAACGTACCGACAGGGACCCCTTCGGCCCCGGATTCAGCACGGTAGGTCTGCTGGATCTGGGAGGCAACTCCAGCCACCACGGGTTCGAGTTCGAAGTGACCCGTCAATTCTCCAGCGGACTCTACCTGAGAGGCTGGATCGCCCGGCTCAACACGCTCAACGACATCCAGGGCGGCCTGTTCGGCTCCACAGTGGGGCTCTTTATCGAGGATCCCTACGATCGAGCCAATGAGAAGGGCCACCAGAACGGGTTCACTCCCTACGAGGCCCGGATCGTGGCCGTCTATCCGCTCCCCTTCGGCAGGAACCAGAAGTATGGCTCCAACATGAACCGGGTCATGCAGAGTATTATCGGCGGGTGGACCCTCGCTCCGGAATGGCGAGATCGCAACGGAACCCGGTTCACGCCAGGCTTCTCCGGTACGGACACGGCCAACGTCGGCAGGTCCGGCGGCCGCCCCGATCTGCTGCCCGGCTGCAATCCCAATGTCGGCGGCGAGACCGAATTCAAATGGAACGCCGGCTGCTTCGCCGTTCCTCCCAACGGCCGCTTCGGAACGGCGCCGCGGGGCATGATGCGAGGGTTCTATACATGGGGCTTCAACCTCAATGCCTTCAAGCGCTGGTATCTGGGCTACGGCGAAACCGGGCCCTACTTCCAGTTGGAGGCCTACATGCGCAATATCCTCAACCACCCCAACCGCGGAGGCCCCAGCTCCACCAACATCACCAGCCCTGCCTTCGGCCAGTTTCGCCTGGGTGGCGCTCGCAACATTCAGATACGCCTGAGAATAGGCCTCTAAAGGCAGTGATCAGTGGCTAGTTGTCAGTGGCTAGTGGTCGGTGGTCAGTGGCTAGTGGTCAGTGGCTGGCCCCGCCTCCGCCCTGCCGTGCGGATCATACGCGAGTGAAACAGGGGAGTTCCGAGCAATAAGCTCAACCAATCGATCAAAAATACTAGCCACTGACCACTGATCACTAGTCACTTTTCGCCTAGCCGCGCTACCGTCCCGGATGACGGGGCGTCTCACGAGAGACGAATCAGGGGAGTTCCAGACAAGTGACGCCCCCGCCCAGCCGGGCGGATCATACGAGGGTGAAACTGCCGATCTCTTTTAAAGACGAACCACGAATGAACACGAATAGACACGAATACCGATGGACGTCCTTTGCTGCGATGCCGTCACGGAATGAGGCCCACCCGGGAGCGCGGGCGTCTCGCCCGCATGCACCGCCGTCGCGAGTCGCTCAGTGTGTCTACGATGTGACAGCCGGCCACCCTGGCGGCGGGAACGGCATAGATTTGGGCGAAGCAGATCCGTG
>VXMN01000105.1 GCA_009841055.1 Acidobacteriota bacterium | reverse complement strand
TTGTGTTGTGTTGTTTTTTTTTTTTTTTTTTCTTGCGCGGGGGGGGGGGGCGGGGGCCCCGCCCCCCCCCCGCTCCCGGGTGGGCCGCTTTCGTCACGATTGCCCTTCAAGGGAGAGTCAGCCCAACCGAACTGGCCGGGTGGTCGCCTTGAATCCCGATATGACGAACCCTTCGTGGCCCTTCGTGGATAGCTCTTTTTTCGTTTGTTCCAGCAAGGCTTGACGTGTCGATCAAGATACTCTCCACTCTCCACTCTTCACTCTCCACTATTCTGGGGCTTGCGGCGCTGCTGGCTGCCTCCATCGTCCTGATTGGGCAAGGCGCCGTTTTCCAGGCGTCGGAGACGGATGCGGCTCCCGGGTACCTCGACCCGCAAACCTGCCGGCCCTGTCACGCCGAGATCTTTCGAAACTACCAGAAGGTGGCCATGGGGCGTTCCTTTTACAAGCCCTCCACCGACAACGTCGTCGAAGACTACACCACCGACAACCACTTCTTTCACGCGCCATCGAATCGCCACTACCGGATGGTTCAGCGCAACGGCAAGTTCTACCAGAGACGCTACCAGTTGGACGATCAGGGCAGGGAAAAGAACGTCTTCGAACTGGAAGTCACCCACATCATGGGTTCCGGCAACCATGCCCGGACCTATCTGAACCTGGCCGAGAACGGTGTGTTGCGGCAACTGCCGGTGAGCTGGTATTCGCAGGGCAAGGGCTGGGGGATGAGTCCCGGGTACGACCATGCCCGCCACGACGATTTCCGCCGGCGGGTCGGCCACTCCTGCATGTTCTGCCACAACGGCTATCCGCGGCTTCCCGAGCCCAGCGACCGCTACGGGCAGCAGAGCCGTTTCCCCCGGGACCTGCCCTCGGGCATCGACTGCCAGCGCTGCCACGGTCCCGGTTCGCGGCATGTGAATCTGTTGTCGAGCGGAGAAGCGGCAATGGCGGCGGTCCGCGCGGCCATCGTCAATCCCGCGCGCTTGAGTCCGGAGCGCCAGATGGACGTCTGCATGCAGTGTCACGTCCAGTCGTCGCTGGGCAACCTGGGAGACCGGGTCCGGCGGGCCGGGCGTTCGGTCTATTCCTTCCGTCCCGGAGAGTCGCTGGATGCCTACATCGTGCACTTCGACCTGGTCGGATCCGATCCCGGCAGGCCGGCAGACCGGTTCGAGATCGACAGCACTGCCTATCGGCTGCTCCAGTCAGCCTGTTACCAGGAGAGCCGGGGAGCCATGACCTGCACCACCTGCCACGATCCCCATCGGACTCCCGGCGGGCCGGAAGCCGTTCGACATTTCCGCCAGCGCTGCATGAGCTGCCATCCCAGCCTTTCGGGCCAGGTCCATTCGCAACCGGCTCAAAGCGATTGCGTGCCTTGCCACATGCCCAGGCGGCGGACCGAGGACGCGGTCCACGTGGTGATGACCGACCACTGGATTCAGAGGCGGCCGCCCGAGCGAGACCTGCTGACTCCTCTGGAGGAAGACCATAGGCCCCATGAAGGGGCGGTGGTTCTGAACGACCCGGAGGCGCTCCCGGCGTCGGACCGGGAGATCTATTGGGGGTTGGCTCAGATCCAGTCGCCATCCCACCTCAGGCAGGGATTGAGCAAGCTCGAGGCCCGCTTGAGCCCGGAGACCTCCTCTCACCCGGAGTTCTATGCCGAATGGGGCAAGGCTTTGCTGGAGGCCGGCGAACCGGACGCCGCCGAGGCCCGCTTGCGCCAAGCCCTGGAGCTGGATTCCAACATGGTCACAGCCCGCACCAGGCTGGCGGACATGCTGAGAGAGCAGGAGAAATGGAGCCAGGCCGTCCGCCACTACCGGCTGGCGCTGGCAGCCGATCCCCAATATGGAGAAGCCGAGATCGGTTTGGGGCTCATCGCGAAGGGACGGGGACAGATCGAATCGGCCATCGCCCACTTTCGCCGGGCCGTGAAGCACAATCCCTTTCTGGCCGAGGGTTTTGCCAACCTTGGGACGACTTATCTTCAGCAGGGGGAGTGGAACCGAGCCCTTCAAGAGCTCGAGAAAGCCTTGAGCATCGAACCGGCCAACGCCCAGGTCTACCTCAATCTGGGTACGGTCCAGTCCAGGCTGGGCCGGCAAACGCAGGCCCTGGAGGCCTTCGCCGAGGCGGTCCGCCTCGAGCCGGACCTCTCCAAGGCTCACTACAGTCTGGGCCTGGCTCGGGCGCGGGCAGGGCAACCGGCACAGGCAATCGAGGCATTCCGCCAGGCCGTCCAACTCAACCCCGAGGACGCCGACTATCATTTCAACCTGGGGGTGGCCCACAACGAGTTGGGACAGTTGCAGGAAGCCCTGGCGGCGTTTCGGGAGTCCGTCCGGCTGAGGCCGGAAGATCCCGAGGGCCATTCCAGTCTCGGCCTGGCCTATGCTCAGCTTGGTCGGCTGGCCGAGGCGCTCGACGCGTTTCAGAAGACCGCCTCCATCCGGCCCAACGATCCCGAAGTCCGGTTCTTCTTGGGAATGGTGCATGTCTCGCTGGGAAACAGGAAGTCGGCGCTGCAGGAGTACGAGACCTTGAAACGCCTGGGAGCCCTCCGGAGGGCGGGAATGCTGAAGGACCAGCTCGACCGGCAAAGCCCCGGCGATCAGCCTCGGGATTAGGTCGGATAACTTGCACTGGGGGACACTCGGAAGCGGGGATGGCACACGGAGATAACGCAGGGGAATTTGCTATCCCCGGGCAGTGTTGTAGGTTAGGAGGGAGCTGCGAAGCTGCGGTAGGAGTGGGTAGGCCGAGCAAACGCCTACTACGGGCCTTCCTTATAGAGCAGCGTAGCTGCGGCTCAGGGTAGCCCCGGGCGGGAGCCCGGGGTCGTTGGATCCCGGCAACCACGCAGCCGCGAAGCGGCGGACCAGTGGCATCCGTCGGGAACGCACCCTTCTCCAAAGAAACATTAAACGCGTATCCAGGTGTAAGTGTGTTGGGCGACCCTGCGACACTCTTGAGGAACGTTGGTTTGAGAATAGCTGATCTTCAGAGTTGCGGCTGTTCGCGGCGGATTCCATGGGCCGGATTATTCTGGACTCTTGCCTTGGGAGTTGCCTGGGCTGTCCTGGTAGGGCAGGAAACCGCCTCTCAAGCTTCGAAGCCGCGTCCCACCGCCGAGTATGTCGACCCGCAACTCTGCCAGCCCTGTCACTCCGACATTCATGACAGCTACCAAAAAGTCGCCATGGGCCGCTCCTTCTATCTGCCCTCGGCAGAAAACGTCATCGAGGACTACAAGGTCGACAACCATTACTACCATGAGCTCTCCGACCGCCACTACCGGATGCTTCAACGCGACGGACGCTTTTACCAGAGGCGCTACCAACTGGATGCCCAGGGGCGGGAGCACAACGTCTTCGAGATGGAGGTCACCCACATCATCGGCTCGGGAAACCACGCCCGCAGCTATCTCAATCTGGACGCCGGCGGCGTGCTGAGGGAACTGCCGGTGAGCTGGTATACCCAGGAGCAGCGCTGGGCCATGAGCCCCGGCTACGACCGCCCCGACCACGAGGATTTCAGCCGGCAGGTGACCCATGCCTGCATGTTTTGCCACAACGCCTATCCGCCCCTTCCGGAACCGTCGGACCGCCTTGGACTCGATAGCCGTTTCCCCCGGGAACTGCCGTCGGGGATCGACTGCCAGCGCTGCCACGGCCCCGGGAGCGGTCACCTGGAGCTGGTTTCCAGCGGCACGGCAGATGCGGCCGACATCCGCCAGACCGTTGTGAATCCGGTCCGACTGGGACCCGAACGCGAGATGGAGGTGTGCATGCAGTGCCACCTGCAGGTGGCCACCGTCGGCCCACATATCCAGCGCTTCGGGCGTCCGATTTACTCCTACCGGCCGGGCGAGCCCTTGGCGGAATACTCTGTCCGGTTCGACCTGGTCGATCCCAAGACAGGGGAGTTGAGCGAGCGGTTCGAAGTGGACAGCAGCAGCTATCGCCTGCTCCGGTCGCCCTGCTTCATCCAAAGCCGGGGAAAGATGACCTGCACCACCTGTCACGATCCCCATCACGCTCCCCGTGGGGAGGAGGCGGTGCGGCACTATCGGGAACGTTGTATGGACTGTCACGCCGAGGTGTCTCCGCTAGCCCATCCGCAGCCCGGAGAGAGCGATTGCGCCAGTTGCCATATGCCCCAGCGCCGCACCCAGGACGCGGTTCACGTGGTGATGACCGATCACTTCATCCAGCGCCGGCCGCCTCCCCGGGAGGACCTGCTGGCGCCCCTCAAGGAAGACCACTCCCCCAAGCCGGACGAGGTGGTGTTGCACCAGCCGGATGCGTTGCCCGATTCGGAACGGGAAATTTACCTGGGATTGGGACAGATTCGGGCCCCGGTCCATTCTGCCCGGGGGGTGGACCGGCTTGAGCTGGCCCTTCCCCGATGGCAGGGGACCAGCCCTGAACCCTACCTTCAATTGGCCCTGGCGCAGGTGGAGTCGGGGGACCTGGATCAAGCCGGAATCCACCTGAGAAAGGCTCTGGAGGCCGGTCCGGAGCTGGCCCCCGCCCGCTTTCAACTGGGGGAGGTGCTGAGGCGGCAGGGCCGTCCGGACGAGGCGGCCGAGCAGTACCGGCACGCCCTTCGCCTCAAACCCGGCCACGCCGCCGCCCACAACGGCCTGGGACTGATCCTGAAGGAGCGGGACCAGATCGAGGCGGCGCTGGAACACTTTCGACTGGCTGTGCGCGGCGATTTTCTTTCGGCGGAAGCCCATGCCAATTCAGGAACGATTTTTTTGCAAGAGGGTCAGGTGGAAGAAGCCACCCGGGAGTTTCATCGCGCTTTGCAGATCGAACCCAATAACCCCGGGGTCTACCGCTCGCTGGGGGTGGTTCGGGCGGGGCTGGGCCGGCACCCGCAAGCGGTCGGCGCTTTCCGGCAGGCCATCTCCCTCAAGCCGGATGACGCCGAAGCCCACTACAACCTGGGTCTGTCCCAGAGAGAGCTGGGCCGGCAGCAGGAAGCCGTCCAGGCCTTCCAAAAAGCCATCGATCTCAGGCCGGACTACGCCGAAGCCCATTCCAGCCTGGGAGTGACCCACGGTCAAACTGGGCGCTTGCCGGAGGCGGTGGAGGCCTTTCGGCAGGCGGTCGAGATCGATTCCGACTACGGCGAGGCCTACTCCAACCTGGGTCTGGTTCTGGGCCAACTGGGGCGATGGCGGGAGGCTGCAGAGGCCCTGGCTCAAGTGGTCCGTATCGATCCGGGGGATGTCCAAACCCGGCTGAAACTGGGCCTGGCTTACGGCCAGGCGGGAGAATTCCAGCAAGCGGTAGAGGCCTTTCAGAAGGCCATCGAGGCCGAGCCCGACTTTGCCGAAGCCTGGTCCAACCTGGGGGCGGCCTTCGGCCAACTGGGGCGGCACCAGGAAGCCAGTGAAGCCTTCAAGGAAGTCGTGCGTCTGCAGCCCGATTCATTGCAGGCTCACCTTCGTCTTGGAACGGCCTACGTGCAAACGGGGCGTTTGCCGGAGGCCATCCGGGCCTTTCAAGGAGCCACGCGCATCAAGCCCGACCTGGTCCAACTGCACCAGTTCATTGGGGAAGCCCACGCCCAGTTGGGACAGCCGCGCCAGGCCATCCCCGCCTTCAGGCAGGTTCTCCGTTTTCAGCCTGATAACGCCGAGGCGCGCTTTCATCTCGGGCTGGCCCATTTGGCGTTGGGAGACAGGGCCTCCGCCCTGGAGCATTACGGCAAGCTGAGGGATCTGGATGGAGCCAAGGCGGCAGAGTTGATGGAGCAGATCAACCGGCAGCCGGCTCCCTGAGTACACGATCAACGCACCAGGCGGGACTCGGGGAACTGGTTGTGCCAGCCGAACCAGAAAGCCCGATGGGCGGGAAGCCGCAGGCGTTTCTCTCCGGCTTTGTTGGTGAGGGCCTCCTCGCCGACCGTCCAGGATTGCCCGCGGCTGTCTGTCAGCCTGGCCTTGCGGTTCCAGCGGGTGAAGGTCACTCCGGTGGCCTCGTAGACCCGGTTGGCGCCCGACCGGTCGGTCAGGATGACGATCGACTGCGAGCCGACCCGATCCTGGTAGAGCGGGTTCTCTCGCAGGAAGTCGGTGTCATAGGCCACCGCCTCACCCTCCAGCAGCAGGGCCACCACTTCCTGTTTGTTGCTGAGCCTGCTGTCCCGGTAGCGGACCGGAAACATCAGTTCCTGAGTCGCGAAATAGGCGCGGTAGGCCACGCCCTCGCCATAATCCCGCCGGTGGCCGGTTTCCAGGGAGAGCACCTTGGTTCGGGGGTGGCTTTTTCTCCAGGCGCTCCAGGTGGTGGTCACTATGGGAAGGCGTTTGAGCTTCAGTTCCGACCCCACCAGCTTGCCGGTGACGGGGACCCCTTCCAGGGCCGACCAGAGCGAGCGGGTCTGGCGATCCCACATGAGCTTGTTGGAGCGGAAGAGAAAGCCGCTGGTCCCGAAATCGAACTGCCGCTTGCCGATCCGCTGGTCGTAGAGAACGGCTGACCCGCACAGGGTACAGTAGGCGCAGGTCACCTCCATGCCGCCCACGGTGTCGTTGAACAGCTCGTGCCAGGCCAGGATGCGCTTGGGATAGGCTTTGGCTTCCCCGTTGAGGTAAACCCCGAAAATCACGTCGGTCCCTTCCAGATAGGCGGCCTCGCCGGCTTCGATGAACCGGGGATGCTCCAGAGGGGGGATGCCGTCCACCTTCACTCCGCCCCACACGATCTCGTCCAGGCGAATGGTATGCTTCATGCCCGGATAGAACCACCAGTGAAACCGCTCGTCGATGGGGGCGTGGATTTCCGCCTTGAAGGCCGGATAAAAGGGATGCATTTCGAAATCCTGTTCCCACACCCACTCCATCATGGGGTATAGATCCCGATCCGCATCCTGGCCGGTCTTTCTCTCCAGCAGGTCCCACAACTTGCCTGCCGGGGTCTCGTCGTCGAACAGAATTTCCTGGCGCGGGGCGAAAAAACGCAGCGTTTCCACCACCATGGGGGCCAGGTTCATCTCCCATTCGGCCTCGAAGGCTTCCAGGGCCCCTTCCTTCTGGTCCAGGAAGTCGAACAGGTATTGCACCACCTGCTTTTGACGCTCGGTTCCCTGGGGAGTTTCCCCCTGGGGCGGGGTCGCGGAGGCCCCGGCCAGGTTTAGACCGAGCAGGACGGCCAACAGTGCCGAAGTGAGGGTTTTTGCCGACATGCTTGCTCCGAAGCGACGGGATATTCCCATATTGCACATTTCAAGGATTAAAACCAGCCCCAATTGTGGGCGGCGTAGTGTGTCGCATCGCTTCCGGAAGGCGAGGGCTGATGGGGTTGGGGGGTGGTAGGCTGCCGGGTAGGAGAATCGATTTTTGTTTCATATTTAACATCGATGCACAGGATGCACAGGATTTTTCAGGAAACGGTTTCAGGAAACGGCCGGCTTGCAGTCCTGAACATCAGCAATTCCGCACCGGATCATGGTCCGAGCCGGCTTCCGGTCCAACAACCTCAAATCCTGTTAATCCTGTGCATCGATGTTACTTGTTCATTCGAATAAATTCGTCCGTCCGATGGTGTAAAATAGAAGGTCGCTTTCCTTTACTTCAATCACGGGTTGAATGACGATGCATCTACGGACGTGGCTTCGGCTCTGTTCCCCTTTGCCGGCCATCGGGCTGATGGCGGTGCTGGCGGCCCCGGTTCCCGCACCCGCAGCTTCGGACAAGCAGGAGACGGAGCCGAAATCCGACGAATCATCGCCGGGCTTCACCTTCAGGGTCCCGGTGAACGTGGTGCTGGTGAACGTTACCGTCACCGACCGGGCCGGGAAGCCGGTCAAGGACCTGACCGTTGAGGACTTCAAGCTCTTTGAGGACGGGAAGCGCCAACGGATTCAAAGCTTTGAGGTGGAATCCAGTCAACTGGAGCCTCGGACGGATCCGACCGGGGAGGGAACGGCCCCGCCCACTCCCGGTGCGCGGGCGGCGGCTCAGGAGGCGGAAGACCGCACCCGGCTGATCAGCTACTTCATCGACGACCTGACGGCCCGTTCCCCCAGGTACTTTTTCTGGGTCGTATCCGCGTTGCAGAAATTCATTGCCGAGGAGATGGGGCCCGAGGATCAGGTAGGCGTCTTTTCAGCTTCGGGACGCGTCCGAATGCCCTTCACCAGCGACCGCAAGCTGCTCCGGGAGCGGATCGAGGCCCTCCACGTCGGGAAATTCTACTTGTCCCGCCCCTACCGCAGCCGCTGCCCGGTGATGACCGACGTGCAGGTGATCCGGATCGTGGACGGGCACCGGGGAATCGATTTCACCCGGGCCTTCAGGGAGGCCAGCAGGTGCGCTGAAGTGAGGGATCTGGACCCGGGTGACATCGAACAGCACGTTCGCGCTGAAGCCTTTCACCAGTACTCGGGAGCCCAGGGGGCCATCCAGAGGCTGGTGGCCGCACTGCGCCACCATGTCCAGACCCTGCAGCATTTCAGGGCCAGTAAATCCCTGGTTCTGTTTTCCGACGGATTCGTCCCGACGCGTTCCATGCGATGGAGGCTGGACCGGGTCGTGGGCCGCGCCCTGCGTTCCCGGGTCGCCGTCAACGTGGTGGACATTCGCGGACTTCATACCGTCGGCTTCGAGGCCGCCAACAACGACCAGGTCAGAAACCTGACCGGCGAGCCAATCAGCCAGGAGGACTTCAACGCGGGATTGACCATGGGCAGGGAATTCTCCGATCTTTACCGCGACCAGACCTATCAGCGCCGCCCCCTGGAGAAACTGACCGAGGAAACCGGGGGCGTCCTGTTCACCGACAACAATGACCTGGTGGCGGGCCTCAGCCAAATCAGCAATACCCAGTCCTATTACTATGTGCTCTCTTACGCCGCCCCCAACCAGAAGGCCGACGGAAGATACCACAAGATCCGGGTGGAAGTGGACCGGCCCACCGTGGAGCTCAGCTACCGCCGGGGATACTTTGCGCCCCGGAAAACACTTTCCCTGGAGGATCGCAAGAACGAAGACATTCAACTGGCCCTGACCGCTCCGGGAAATTTCGACCAGATTCCACTGCAACTGGACTACCGTTCGTCTCCAGTTCAGGACGATCGCCACCGCCTGAACGTCTTCACCAACGTCAGTATTGCGGGGATGCCCTTTCGGCAGGAGGGAGAACGGCGCCAGAATCTCCTCCACCTGGTGCTGATGGTCTACGACCGGGACGGCCAGCAGGTGGAAGGGGCCCAAAAGACCATCGAGCTGAATCTGGGCGATTCCAGCTACCGCTCCATGCTTCAGCGCGGCTTCACTACCCGGACGGAGTGGGAGGTTCCCGCGGGCGAATACAATGTCAGGGCGGTGGTCAGAGAAAGCCACCGGACCCGGATGGGGTCCCTCGACGAGACGGTCACCCTGCCCATACCCGAGAGCGCCGAGGCAGGTCTGCCATCCCCGGCCGACTCCGGGGTTGCGGAAGCAGCCGCACCCACCCTTCCCCAGGAGTTCGTGCGCTCGGAATCCGTGGAACCGGCCCCGCTGGAGGAAGACCCCGATCCCTCCCTGCCCGCGGGCGGCCTGGAGAGCAGCCGGCTGGTGCTGACCCAGCAACTCACGCCGCTGGCCGATCTGAGCGCCGAGCTGCAGGCCAGTCTGCTGGAGGGCGGGGAGGCCATGATCTTCGGGGACGTCCAGATTCATTCTCCGTTGGACGACCGGATCGACCGCCAATACCCCGTCACCTTTTTCTATACCCTCTTCAACCTGATGTATCCCCAGGAGAGCCAGGGGATGACGGCCAAAATCCAACTGACCGACCGCTGGGGCAAGGTCAGCCGGTTTCCCCTGATCACCTTGAGTGAAGGTCAAGTGGAACCCTTGGAAGAAGGCGCCGTGAACGTGGCCTTCAACCTGTCTTTCAAAAACGTGGAGCCCGGCCGGTACAAACTGACGCTGATGACCCGGGCGCCGGGAGCCAGCGGCCAGTCGGTCGGCGCCCGCACCACGGTCACGGTTCTCCAATAGCGGGCTTCCCGGACCCTATTCACATAGAACAGAGGGCTCCTGATGAGATTCGTGAGCTTCAGCGAGTTGCGTGGCCAATTCGCTGCCGTGTGGAAAACGCTTGCAAAATATGAGGACTTCATCGTGACCCCTAACGGCAAGCCTATCGCGCCGCCTTCAGCGACGTCGGACGAGACCCTGGACGAATCGCTGAGCGCCCTGCGCCGGTCCCGCGCCCAGGTGGCTGCTAAAGCCATGCAACAAGCTTCGGTGGGTGCCGGCACCGATCGACTGTCGCTGGAAGAGATCATTGCCGAAATCGAAGCTGCCCGCAGGCAGCGTTGACAGCTCCCGATCCGGCGGTTGTAATTCCACGATTGAAAGCCACTCCACAGGAAAGCCCTGCAACAACCGCATTTGCCCCCCGTTGAAGCTCCGAATCATCCGAGCCTGTGCCAGGGTTTGTGCGGGCGGGGGGCGCCGCCCCCCACGCACGGCCCCCGCCGCGGGGGGGGAGATGTAAGCGAGACGCGCGCGCC